>JBEBHC010000007.1:0-45040 GCA_040081185.1 Devosia sp.
CCAGTAGCGCTCCAGAACCGGCGCATCGAGGTGGTACATTTCGCGGAGGCGCGCGACCATTGCGGGGTCGATCTTGGATCCCGCGGCCGCCATTTCCGATACGCGCGTCGAAGCGAAGTCACCGGGCGGCAGTTCCATGATGAGGAAGGCCACGAAGGTGACGGCCCAGAAGGTAAGGAGCATCGCAGCGAAACGACGCGACAGATAACTGAGCACTTCGTCTCCACCGGTTGGCGAGGGGGACCGCGATTGTTGCGGCCCCCCAAAGTTCGCGGATTATTCGGCCGACTTCCAGATCTGGCTCATCTGCATGGGGCCAGGCGTGGGGTAGGTGTAGGCGGCGGGCTGCTCGGAGGCGACGTTGTGAACGTTGTTCTTGACGACCGCGTAACCCTTGGGCGCGAGCGAGACACCCATGACGTAGAAGTTCTCTTTTCCGATATCGAGGATCTGCTTCATCAGCGCGTCCTGTCCCTCGGTCGTCGCGGTAGTGAAGAGTTCGTCGTAGAGCGCCTTCTGCTTCTTGATGCTCTCGGGCGGCTCTATTGCGCCGGCCGATGTCGGATCGTTCCACAGCCAGTAGTACCACGGTACGCCCCACGCCGATTCCGACGAGGAAACCATATAGTAGTGCGGGTCTGCGACCACATCGAGGCCGCCGTCGCCACCCCAGATCTGCATCTGGTGCAGGTTGGCTTCGCGATGCTCGTCGACCAAGTTGCGGTCGATGACCTTGACCTGGAGATCGACGCCGGCCTTTACCCACTGCTGCTTGATGACTTCGAGCTGGTCCACCCAGTCGGGGCGGGCAGTGTCGAAGGTTTCGACGGCAATGCTAAGACGTTTGCCGTCGCTGCGCAGGCGGAAGCCCTCACCATCGCGCTTGTCGAGCCCGATGGCATCGAGCATCGCGTTGGCCTTGTCGAGATCGTAGTCGAGATACTGCGTCGCATACTCCTCGTCGTAGTACTTCGATTCCGGACGCGGGGCGGCCTGGAAAGGCTTGCCGACGCCGACATAGACCGCGTCGATGATCTCCTGGCGATCGGTCGCCAGCGACATCGCCACGCGGAAGTCGCGGTTGGTGAAGATCTCCTTCAGGCCCGGGTCATTGACCTCCTGATTGAACATCATGACCATGGTGTTCATTGCCGCGGGAATCTCGTCGACGAGGTGAAAGCCGCCTTTTTCGGCGTTCTCGAGATAGACCGGCTTCTGCGACAGCGCGTTCACATGGCGGTCCTGGAAGTCGACCTGGCCGTTCATGGCGCGCAGCACCATGTCGGGGCCTTCATTGCTGATCGAGAAGTTGATCCGGTCGAGGTAGGGCAGCTGGTTACCCTCGGTGTCCACCTTGAAGTAGTAGGGGTTGCGCGTGAAGATCGAGAACTCGGCAGTTGCGTCCGGCGGGCTTTCGACCACCCACGACTCGAGCACCGGGCGCTCGGGATTCATCCAGCGGCTGGCGCCACCCATTTCAGAACACTTCTGCTCGAACAATGCGCGCCAGTCGGCAAGGCCGGCGGCCCTGGCATCGGCATCGGCATTGGGATTGTACTTCGGGTGGAACTGGGAACAGTAAGCCTTGTTGAAGATGGCCACCTGTGTCCCATCGACGTTGGTCAGCTGAAAGATGTAAAGCCCGTTGGGCTTGGCCAGCTTCACCTTGAAGGTCAAGTCGTCGACGACTTCGATCGTCGTGTCTTCGGGCTTGGTGATGTAGTCGGGACGCGAACCGAGCCAGTCGGGATTCTTGAGAAGGTCGTTGTAGGCGAAAGCAATGTCGGCGGTGGTGAAGGGCGAGCCGTCGGACCACTTCACCCCCTTGCGCAAGGTGATGGTGTATTCCTTGGCGTCGGCGCTGGCTTCATAGCTGGACGCCAGGTTGGGAAGCATTTCCTTCCAGGCGAGGTCCCACGAGAACAGGCCCTCGTAGCCGACGAGACGAAGCAGATGCGTGCCGTCGCCGCGCTTCAAGGCAAGGTTCAAGTCACCGCCATACGTGCCGATACTCTCGATCGGCGTGATGACGAAGGGATTTTCCGGGAGGCGCTCCGCCATTGGCGGCAGGGCGCCGGAGTCAACTTGCGCCTGCAGAGACGGGACTTCCGCCAAAGCCGACGTTTGAGAAATCAACAAACCGAGTAGGCCGGCTATCGCCGGTTTGATCAAGCTGCGCGCGATGCTCACGACGCCCTCCTGTTGCAAACGCTGAAACCCATTAGGCAGTCGTATTATGACTTTGTTTCAGTGTGGCGCAATAGGAAATTGAGATTGTCTCAAAACCGTCACACGCGCTTGATGGACAGGACGTCGAAGGTTTTCTTGATGGTGGCTACCGACCGGTCGTAATCGGCCAGAGCGATGGTGGCGATGAGCGCGTCCACCACCGCGAGCTGGGCGATCCGGCTGGTCATCGCCTCGGTACGAAACTGCGTCTCCCTCGCCATCGTATTCAAAACTATGTCGCTATGCGCGAGAATGGGTGAGCGTCCGTAGTTGGTTATGACGATTGTGGCGGCCCCGGCCTCCTTGGCAAGGCGCGTTGCGCCCAGGGTCTCGATGGTCGAACCGGAATGCGAGATGGTAAGGACCACGGAGCGGGGTGTGCACAGCGAAGCGGTGATCGCCTGCATATGGCTGTCCACCGTTACCCGGGCATCTATGCCGATCCGAAGGAGGCGATAGGTGGCGTCTTCGGCGATGGTCGCCGAGCTGCCGACGCCAAAGACTTCAACGCGGCGAGCCTTGTGAACGGCCTTGGCGGCTCGCTCGAGTTCAGCAACCGACAGCACCTGCTGGGTGTCGCGGAGGGCCTGCATGCCCGAGCTGAAAATCTTGGCAATGACCGTGGTGGAATCGTCTTTGGGATTGAGGTCCTCGTGGATGAACTCAACCGGCCGCACCAGCTCACTCGCGAGCGATATCTTGAGCTGCTGGAACCCACGTGCGCCGAGTTGCTGACATAGGCCGACGACGCTGCCTTCGCTCGAGCCGGTTCGCTCGGCGACTTCCGTGACCGACATGTGCACGACGTCGGGCGCTTTCTCGATGAGAAAGTCCGCGATCCTGAGTGCCGTTGGGGGCAGGTATGGCCGCAGCGCACGGAGGCGTTCGAGAACGCCCGTGAGTTGGGGCGAGGGCGTTGCTTTGGGCGCTATGGCAATCTCCCATGGACCATGCGGCTAGTCCGCAGGGCTTTCCACCCCGACAGCCGCAACCTGACAGAACTCGACCCCCGCGCGCCTGGCGCCCACCCCGTCCGTCAAAGGATTGTCGCCGATCATTACACACCGGGACGCCGGAATGCCGAGACGCTGGCAGCCTAGAGTGAACAACATGGCCTCTGGTTTCCCGATCACTTCGTAGGACTGCTGACCGGCACAAGCAAGAAGAGCCGCAGCGAGTGCACCGGCCTCTGGTATGGGTTCACCGTCGTGGCCCGGATGCGAATAGTCCGGACAGGCAACGACGACTCTTGCGCCGAAGTGAACGGCGCGTGCAGCGGCCGCCAACTTGTCGAAGGTGAAGCCCCGATCTCGCGCGACGAGGACTATATCGGCCTGCCTGGAATCGAGGACCAGCCCGCGCTCCATCGCGTATGCGGCCAGTTGCGCGCTGCCCAGAAGCATCACGCCGGCCCCCGGCGACCTCGCCGCAATGCTCTCAACGGCTGCGACGCCGGCGAGCACTATCCGAGCGCTATCCATCCACACACCATGCCGCGCGAAGAGGCGGGACACGTCACTGCCGACATGCTCGGAATCGTTGGAAACGATGACATACGGACCCGGCAAGCGATCTAGAAACTCGATAGCTCCGGGCAGTATACGCGAGCCCGAGACCAGCGTTCCATCGAGGTCTATGAGGTACCCCGCCGCCTGCGGCGGGCTGGCCGCAAGCGCCCGGAGGGTTGGCAAACCTTCAACCATCTATTGAGATTCTCTCAGTTTTCTTGCAGATAGCGGGTGAGAGATATTCTGTCCAGTGGGATACGGCCGTGCTAGGAGATTGCGGGTCGGGGGTTAGGCCACGCCATAGCCCCAGACGGCTGGAAGGTGAACCGCAGGGACAGCGTGTCGAGCCCGCGGACCTCGTAGCTCGCATGGTGGCCGTCGATCTCCAGCATGGCCCAGGTCAATGCCGGCGTGCCCTTGGTGGTGAACGTCTCGGACGGCGACTGCAGGGTGAGATGGTGGATATTTCCGACATTGCACCAGCTGTTCCAGTGAACGTGGCCGGAATGCCAGAGCGCTACCTTGCCTGTGGCCTCGACGGCACGGCGAATGTCTGCGGCATCGGGATAGGTCGCCAGCGCGGGATTGTTGGAGAAGTAGTAGTTGCCCGCCATGGACGCTCCGGAAACGGGAATGTGGGTGAGGATGATCGCAGGTCGCGGATCGGCTTCGAGCGTCGCAACGAGCCAAGGCAGCTGATCGGCCGCAGAATCGAAACCACGCGGCCTGTGGAACTGAACCGAAGGCTCCCATACGATGAGGCGAACATCACCAAGGTCCAGTTCCATGTGCCCGGGTTCTCTGCCCAGCGCACGCTCATGATCGTCGCCGGTCAGGTTTACGACGTCGTGGTTGCCGAGCAGGTGGAGGCGGGTCCCGGGAAAGCGTCGGAAGGCGACGGCAAGTTCCGCGAGCCTATCGAGATCTTCTGCGCGGTCGGCATCGTCGATGCGGTCCCCCAGGTCAAGCAGAAGGTCGGCACCGGCGGCCGTCGCATCCGCAACGAATTGCGAGACGTGCCTCACCATGCTCAGGTCGCGCGAATGATGAATGTCGCTGATGATCGCAAGCTTCATGGCGCCCTCCACGGCGGGGCGCACCATAGCGACGATGGCTATAGGGGCAAGCCCCTGGAGACGGCTGCGAATGAACGACCCTGACTCGGAGCTTCATTGGCCCATCGCGGTGCCGGAGCATCCGCGACTGCTCGCGTCTGAAGCAGACTGGGCGCGCCTGCGGAGCCAGGTGCAAAGTGACGCTGTATCTAGACTATTGTTCCAGACACTGTCGCGCCGGGCCGAGCGGATCGTCACGGAAGCACCACTGACGCGGGACATGACGGGCCGGATGCTGTTGATGGTGGCCCGGCAAGCGCTCGAGCGGGTGTCGCTCCTCGCGCTGGTGGCAAATGTCACCGAAGACCGCCGGTTCGTCGATCGCGCTGCCGCAGAAATGCGCGCTCTTGCGGCTTTTGAAGACTGGAACCCGTCACACTTCCTCGACACTGCAGAAATGGCGCTGGCGCTGAGCATTGGCTACGACTGGCTGTACCATCGCCTCGACGCAGCGACGCGCCAGACGATCGAGACGGCCCTGATGGAAAAGGCCATTCGCCCTTCGCTCGACGAAACGATAGCCTCAAACTGGTGGTTGCGGGCCGACGAAAACTGGGTGCAGGTCTGTCACGGCGGTCTCGCCGCGGCAGCTATCGTGCTGGGGGATGGTCAAGCAGAGGTAGCGAGGCAGATTCTGCAGCGCGCGTTGGACCGCCTGCCGGCCGTGGCGCGGCGGTATGCTCCCGACGGGGCCTATCCTGAAGGGCCTATGTACTGGAGCTACGGCACGGCATACCAAGTGGTTCTCGCGGCGGCACTGGAGCGGTTCACCGGCTCGTCGCATGGCATTGAGCGCTATGCCGGCTTCATGGAAAGCGCCGACTACATTGCGCACGTCACCGCACCCTCCGGCGCCTATTTCAACTATTCCGACTGTGCGCCGGGCAGGCGCCTGCAGGCTCAGTTGTTCTGGCTGGCCGATCGAGACCACAGACCCGATTGGCTTGCAGATGACCGCGACGGCCTGGCGCGCGACCTCGCCGAATACGAGGCAAACCCCGGTGTGCAGTACTGGTACTACGACATGGTCGCCCTAGCACTGTTGTGGCATCGCCCGACTGATGCTGCGCGGAAGGTCCCCAAGAAGGATCTTTGGGTCGGCGGTGGCCCTGTGCCGGTCGCACTCTACCGCTGGGGTGAGGGGCATTTCCTGGGAGTAAAGGGCGGCAGTGTCGGCATCAGCCACTCGCACATGGACCTCGGCAGCTTTGTCTATGAAGCAACTGGTGTGCGCTGGGCCGTCGACCTGGGCATGCAGGACTACGACAGCCTCGAGCGGGCAGGTGTCGACCTCTGGAACGAGAAAGAACAGGTCAGCCAGCGCTGGGATGTGTTTCGCATTGGGCCCGACAGCCACAACATACTGAGGTTCGACGACAGATCGCAATTGCTCGATCGCCTAGCTCCGATCACCGTTGCGACTGCACGAGAATGCGTCGTCGATCTCTCCAACGTGTACGACGGCGTTCCAATCGCGCGGCGAATATTCAAGATCGCCGATGGGGGTTTCCTGCTCGACGACGAGTGGAGCGGACCGGTTCCGGTGGCAGCGTCGGTGAGTTGGCTGACCTACGCGACCGTGAAGCAGAATGGTGATGAATTGCGCCTGCGGCGCGACGGGAAGGAACTCAAACTTCACGTCAGTTCATCCGGAACGTTCGCGGTCACGGTGTCGGACATGTCCGCGCCGGTCAGGCCCTTCGATGCAGCCAATCCCGGCCTGACGAAAATTGAAATCCGCTGCCAAGCCGCATCGCACGGGCGGCTGAGTATCGCCGTGAAGGTGTAGCCCACCGATCCGCGCCCCAGGCGACCAGGCTGGTCGTCCGCAGGTCCAGCGGCCTCGGCTATCTGACATCAAGAGATGGTCATCGCGACAAATACCCATCATCCAGCCGCGGTCGACCGTGCACTCGGCCTGACCGAGTTCCCGGTTCAGGTCATCGTCAACGCCGATGCCCCAATAGTCTGCCTAACGGGCTTCCCCAGGCCTCAGTCCGCGCTATCGCATTGAAAAAACTGAGCATTCCGCCCGATCGCGTTAAGGCGGTCGGACGACCTCGCCGTCCCTCATAAGATTGCTCAAGGCCCGATTGTGGCAGGCATATTCTCCGGCGCCGCACGCTGCCGGTGCTGGTCGCCGCGGATCAAAGGCGAGGGGTGTATTTGGCCGAAAAGTCCTCTACGCTGGCTGCGGTGGCATCCGGCGGCACTTGCGGTAAGCGTTGTGCGGGACGTGTTCGTCCTTTATTTCACCGGGCTCGGGCAGCACGCGCTGAGGAGATATTTTATATGAATCAGTTCTCTCGCAAGGTCGCCGCTTTCGGCGCGGCTGCGCTTGGCTTGCTTGCGGCGCCGTCGGCCTATGCCGGACCAGCCGAGGTCGAGTTGCTGTCCAGCTATATCGGCGAGTGGAGCGGCTCGAGCGAGCTTGTCGGAGGTGCCAAGCCGCAGAAGTTCTCCTGCCGGCTGACGATCAACAAGGGAAACCAAGCAAAGATCAACTACGCCGGCCGCTGCACGCTGACGAACATGAACCTTTCGGTCACCGGCACGATCGCGTTCGACGACGCGACCCGGACATATCAGGCTGTCATGGGGTCCAATGCCGGCTACAAAGGCACCGCAGTCGGCCGGATCAGCGGCGAGACAATTACCTTCAATCTAAGTGAGAACCAAAAGGACCGGGCCGGCAAAGCGGTGAAACTCGGCGCGCAGATCGTCTTGATCGGCTCCAACTCGATCAACGTGAACTATCAGGTTGAATTCAACGACTCCGGTCAGGTGCTGACTGCCGCCGTGCCGTTCACCAAATAGCGTGTCGGTCGTTTGTGTCGTCCATGACTGACTTGCAAGGCACGCCGTCGCCGCGGGGCGATGTCGCCAGCGCCCCGCTTATCTCCGTTTCTCACGTCGACTACACGCTCACCGTTGGCGGTGAGCCCTTGCAGATCCTGCGCGACGTGTCGCTCGCAGTCGGCGCGGCGGAGGTGGTTGCGATCGTCGGCCCGTCCGGCAGTGGCAAAACCTCACTTCTCATGCTGCTGGGTGGGTTGGAACGTCCAACCAAGGGCAAAGTCAGCATCGCCGGTCAGGATCTTACCGGCCTCAGCGAGGACGCGCTCGCCGCGTTTCGGCGCAGGACGCTCGGCATCGTGTTCCAGAGTTTTTACCTGATCCCCTCTTTGTCGGCACTCGACAATGTCAGCCTGGCCCTCGAGATCGCTGAGCCGGGCCTGTCGCTTGCCGAAGCACGTACGCGCTCCGCAGCGGCGCTCGAGTCCGTGGGCCTTGGGGGCCGTATCCATCATCGGCCGGCGGCGATGTCGGGCGGCGAACAGCAGCGGGTTGGCCTGGCGCGGGCGATTATCGCTCGACCCAGAATGCTGCTGGCCGACGAGCCAACCGGCAACCTCGATCAAAACACCGGTGCGCAGGTTATAAAACTGCTGTTCGATCTTGCGCGGCAGCAACAGGCGGCGGTGATCTTCGTCACGCACGATCCGGCACTGGCTGCCCGCGCCGACCGGGTCCTCACGATGACACGCGGTGAACTCACCCAAGAGCCCAGATAAATGCGCGGCATCTGGGCGGCAATTGTGCTTGGACTCCTGGACATGCGCGGCGACCTCCGCCGCTTTGGCTTGCTGGTCGTCTGCCTCGCCGTCGGCACGGCCCTTATCGCAGGGGTCAGTTCAGTCGGCGCCAGCATCAAGGAAGCCGTCGAGCGAGACGCGACGACAATCGTCGGCGGCGATGTAGAGCTTTCACGGACCGACCGCCCGGCGACGGCCGACGAACTCGTCGAGATCTCGCGCTTCGGAAAAGTTGCGGCTGCGATCGACACCAATGTGCAGGCCAAGTCGGAAGCCAATGATGCATTTGTGGACCTCATCGCAGTGGGCAGGGGCTATCCGTTGGTCGGAAAGGTCCAGGCCAGCGGCCTTTCCGACGGCATCGATCCCTCCGATTTCCTTGGCCTTGTCGACGGCACCTATGGTGCGCTCGCCGATCCCCTGCTCCTCGACGCGCTCGGCGCCAAAACCGGCGAAATGATCGAACTGGCTGGAACGATGTTCCAGGCACGTGGCACCCTTAGCAGGCTCCCCGATAGTGCCGTTCGCGGCTTTCGGCTTGGGCAGCTGGCAATGATCAGCGATCAAGGCTTTGCAGCGCTGAGCGACACGACGTCGCCGCTTCCTGGTCTGGGCACCTACTATCGCTACAAGGTGCTGTCCGGAGCGCACGATCCGGACCAGTTGCGGGTCGATCTCAGCGCCGCTCTCGGTGACAGTGGTTGGACCATTCGGACGCCGCGCGATGCCCTCGGCGCAATGGTGCGCTATTACGATCTGTTCATGCGCTTTTTGGTGATCGTTGGGCTCGCTTCCCTGCTGATCGGCGGCGTGAGCGTGTGGACGGTCATATCGGCCTATGTCATGGAGCGTTCCACAGTCATTGCGGTCATGCGCAGTGTAGGCGCCAGCCGGGTGCGCATTTTCCTCCACTTTTTCGCGCAGGTCGCGACCCTTGCGCTCATTGGGGTGTGCATCGGCCTTGTTGTCGGCGCCAGCGTCGGGCTGTTGGCACTGCCCCTTGTCGGGCAGGCCATCGGTGTGACGCTGCCTCCCGCGCTTCACGCGCAGCCGCTTGCGGTGGCCGCAATGGTCGGCCTCGTCACGGCTTTCGCATTCTCCTACCTGCCCCTGCAGCAGGCCCTGAATGTCCAGCCGGCCATCCTGTTCCGTTCTCGCGGGCTTGCGGCCCCCGCGTTGGCCTGGCGTGGTTTGATCGCCTCGGTGCAGGTCATCCCGGTGATCGTCTCCGTGATTGCGTTCATCCTGTTGGCAATCGTCATGACAGGCGACCCGGTGCTGGTCGCAGCCTTCGCCGCAATGAGCGTTTTCGCCGTCGTCGTCCTGCGTCTTGCGACGAGCCTCGCAGTTCTTGCGCTGCGCCAACTCCCGGAATCGGCCAATCCAGTCGTCAGGCGCGCGCTGCGCAACATCACTGGTGCCGGCTCGAATACCGCTTCGGTGGTGGTGGCCGTCGGTATGGCACTTGCGATGCTGATCGTCGTGCTTGCGCTTGAGACCAACCTTACGAACGAATACCTCGGCGCGTCGGCGTTCGACGTCCCGACTTTCGTGGCCTCCGACCTGTTCTCCGACGAGGCTGCCAAACTGAGGGACGTCCAAGCGCAGAACACCGACATTGTCGATTTCACCAGCACGCCAATGCTGCGTGGCGCGGTGACTGCCGTGAATGGCCGCCCCGTGGCTGGACTCAAGCCGCGCGGGCCCGAAGCGTTGTTTCTGCTTTCGGGCGACGTTCCCCTGACTTTTCGCGGAGCGCTGCCGACCGCTTCCAGACTGGTCGAGGGCGAGTGGTGGCCTGCGGACTACAGCGGTGCTCCGCTGGTTTCGCTGCACCAAAGTCTACGCTCGGGTCTTGATGTCAAGATTGGAGACCAGCTCACCTTCGATATCTTCGGCGATACTATCACCGCCACTGTCGCCAACTTCCGCGACTACTCCTGGCAAGGCGGCGTGGACTTCCTTGTCGCGTTTTCGCCCGGCGTCCTCGAAACCTACCCGGCGACGCTACTGGGGGCCGTCAAGGCGGCGCCGCAACGCGAGGAGGCCGTGGAGCGCGTCCTGGCTACCACGGTGCCGGATGTCCGGTTCATCGCCATCGGCGAGACACTCGAGCAAGTGACCAGAGCCTTGGGCCAGCTTTCGCTCGCCGCCACTGCGGTCGGCGGAATGGCTGTCGGCAACGGTCTCCTCGTGCTGCTCAGCAGCCTTGCGACCGGTCGGCAGCAACGCCGCGCCGATGCACTCATCACAAAAGTGCTTGGCGCTCCCGAGACGGAGGTCCTCTCCACGTTCTTGCTGCAGTATCTGCTCGTCGCAGCATTCGCGGCGACCATCGCGACCATACTGGGCCTCTTGGCGGGCTGGGTTCTCACGCTGGCCCTGCTCGATGTCGACTTCACGGTCAATGGCTGGATACTGCTCGTGGTCGATGCGGGAGCGATCGCTATCGTGGCTGTCCTCGGCGCATCAACGATCCTCAGCTCACGCGGCAAATCCCCGGGGCGACTTCTTCGGGAACTCTAGCCGCGGTCACCACCGAACAAGCACCGGCCAACGTGCTCTAGACGGGCTTCAATGCATCCATGAAGGTTGTTTTTGCCGAGCGGAGGTGCAGGGTCAGCGCTCTCACCAAAGCCGATCGGTCGCGGGTAAGCAGGGCATCGATGTAGGCAAGGTGTTCGGCGATGGCGACGGCGTTGCGTTGCTTTTCGTCGCGCTTGTTCCATTGGTAGTGGTAGTGAAAAATGAAGGTGATGATGTCGTAGAAGTCGTCCACGAAGCGGTTCTGTGCCGCTTCGTTGATCAGCCGGTGGAAGCGGTTGTCGAGATCCGAGAAGTCGTGAAAATTGGTCTCGATAGTGCTGAGAAGATCGACATGCTCCTGCCTCAGTGCAGCAAGACGGCGCCAGATCGGAGCATCAATCGGCATGGCAGCAAAAGCCATGGCTGAGCGCATCTCGAACAGCTCTCGAACCTCGTAGAGTTCAAGTCCGAACTCGGCGGTGATGCCCTTGAAAATCCAACCCGCATTGGGACGCTTCTCGATCAGGCCAAAGCGGCTGAATCGGTTCAGGAATTCACGAATGGCCGTCGTACCCACGCCGAACTGACGCGCGAGGTCGAGCTCGTTGATGAGCGTGTCTGGCTTGGTATCTCCGCGCAGCATCCATTCCATAAACCGACGTTCTACTTGGGCCGCGGCCGAGACTGTTTCACCGGCCGGAAATAGCGCATCGTGGCTGTCCGGGCGGACGATCGATCGCGCCGAGCCGTCGATCCTGACGATCCCGCGCTCAGCAAGTGCCGCCAACACTTTCCGCACGGTGGTGCGGCTGACGGAGAGCCTGGTGCTCAACACGTTTTCCGACGGGACCAAATCGCCAGGTTGAGCAGCGGAAACGAGTTCCAGCGCCCGGTTGAAGGCAAGCTTGTAGACCGTGTCGGACTTCAATCTCGATTCCTCTCCACATTCGGTCCTTTCTTATCGATAAAAAACAGTTTGACCAGCCCAAGCCTGTCTTTTTATGGATAAGCAACAAGGTGAGCAAAACTCACCGGGATGGGGAACATGGTGAGCGAGGCGGGCAGACCTGCGGCAGGTCCGGCGAAGGGCGACGGCCTTTCGCTTGCGCTGCGCCTGCTGAGCATCGGCCCCGTGCTCATTCTGGCGGTGCTGATTGCTATCTTGGCGCTGCTGGCGCCCAATTTCATGAGCCCCCGCAATATCGGCAACATCCTCGCGCAGACCGCTGTGATTTCGATCGTCGCGATCGGGCAGCACCTGGTCATCCTGACCCGCGGAATCGATCTGTCCGTCGGCTCCAACCTCGCCTTGGCGACCGTCGTCGGCGCACTGGTCTATCGGGTCAACGATTCCGCAGCGCTTGTCATGCTGGCAATGCTCGCGAGCGGGGCGACGGTCGGTGCCTTCAACGGCCTCGTCTATGTCTTTGGTCGCCTGCCGCACCCATTCATCATCACGCTCGCCACACTGAGCATCGCCAAGGGCCTCGCCTTCGAACTCGCTGCCGAGCACCGAGCCATGCAGGGCATGCCGCACGCCATCGACGTCATCGGCGGCGACGCGCTGTTCGGCATCCCGAACTCATTCTTCGTCGTGTTCGGGGTCGCCATGCTTGTGCTGATGATGGCGAAAACGATGGTCTGGGGCCGCTGGATCTACGCCGTCGGCGGCAAACCCGAAGCGGCCGAGCGGATGGGCATTCCCGTCAAGTGGGTCTTGGTGTCGACCTACATCATCTCCGGGGCATGTGCAGGCGTTGGCGCAATCATCCTTGCCGGCCGCACAGATGCTGGATCTCCGCTCTACGGCAACCTCCTCGAGCTTGACACGATTGCCGCAGTGATCATCGGCGGCGCCAGTTTCCTCGGCGGGCGTGGCCACATCGGTCATGCGCTGGTCGGCGCAGTCATGATCGGTGTCATTCGCAACGCGCTTAACCTGCTCAATATCGATGTCTATTTTCAGCTGATCGCGATCGGCAGCGTCATCGTTCTGGCGGTCGAGGCCGATGTGTTGCGCAATCACCTAGAGTCCCGACTGCGTGTTGTCCAGGCTGCGAGGGTTTGATGGGCCCACCGCCGGAACTCGTTCCCGTTCTCGTCGTGCGCAACGCCGTAAAACGCTTCGGTGCAGTGATGGCGCTAGACGCCGTCAACATCGAGGTCCGGCGCGGCGAAGTGCTTGCACTCTTGGGCGACAACGGCGCCGGCAAGTCGACGCTGATCAAATGCATCAGCGGCGTGCATGCGCTCGACGACGGCGATATCGCCGTAGATGGAAAGACCGTGTCCATCCGCAATGCGGCCGAGGCGAGGGGCGTCGGCATCGAGACCGTCTATCAGGACCTCGCGCTTTTCGACAATCTGACGCCTGCACAGAACTTCTTTTCGGGCCGCGAACTCTCGGGACCGGCCTGGCTGCCACGCGGCCTGCAGTTTCTTAAAGGCCGCGAGATGGACCGGCAGACCGCGCTTATCCTCGATCGGCTGAAGGTCACACTGCCAAGGATCGACGCGACCGTCGCACTGATGTCAGGCGGCCAGCGACAGGCAATTGCCGTGGCCCGCGCCACGGTGTTTGCCCGCAAGGTCGTCATCCTCGACGAGCCGACAGCCGCTCTAGGGCTGCGGGAGTCGCGCAAGGTTCTCGACCTGATCGCGCAGCTTCGCGACGAGGGTAACGCGGTGATCCTCATCACACACAATATGGAGCATGTCGTCGAACTTGCGAACCGCGCGGTGGTGCTGCGTCAAGGACGCAAGGTCGGAGAGCTCAACCCGACGCACAGCAACCAGCGTGAGCTGGTGTCGATGATCGTGGGTGCCTGAGGCGCAATCAAATTCCGGCTGCGATCGGCGCGGCCTGAACAGTGGACCGCCTTGCCGGGTGGTCGCACGCATAATGGGAGGAAGGACTATGCGAAGACTCGTTGGACTGCTCGGAGCGCTGGCACTTGCGTCTGTCGCCCCGTCTTTTGCGGCCGATCCGGTCAAGATCGGTTTTATCACCAAGTTCCCGGTGGAATTCTACAGCACCATGGAGACGGCTGCCAAAGCCTATGCGATGGCGCATCCGGAGGTCTCGATCGTCTATGGTCAGGGGCAGTCGGGCACCGATGTCGAAGGGCAGATCGCGCTCATCGAGTCCATGGTGACGCAGGGGGTACAGGGCATCGCAATCACGCCTGTCGATCCGACAGTTGCGCCTGCACTCGACAAGGCGGTCGCGGCGGGCGTCAAGGTGGTGCTGATGGACAACTCGATCCCGAACTGGACCGGTGCCACGTCGCTTGCCACCACGAACAATTTCAACGCCGGCGTGATCGCGGGTGAGTACCTGAAGTCCGTGCTGCACGACGGTGACACGCTCGGCATTCTCGAAGGCGTACCCGGTGTGCCCGCGCTCGATGATCGCGTGAACGGCATGCTCAAGGGGTTGGAGGGAGTGAAGGTTGAGATCGTCGGAAAGGGCGGCACCAACTGTACGCAGGAACTCGGGCTTTCGGTTGCCGAAGACCTGCTGACCGCTCATCCCGACGTAAAGGCGATTTACGCGGCCTGCGGCCCTCCGGCGGTCGGTGCGACACAGGCGATCGAAAATGCCGGCATCGCTAATGACGCCATCGTCATGGTTGGCTTCGACGCCTGCTGCGGCGAAATCGACAAGGTTGCTTCCGGCCAGGAAGACGCCACGGTTGCGCAGTTCCCCGCAAAGATGGGCGAACTGGGTGTTGATGCGCTGGTCCGTGCCCTTCGTGGCGAGAGCGTGGAGCCGCTGATCGACACCGGCGCCGGCCTGGTCACGATGGCAAATCTCGCCGACTTCAAGTAGCCCTGCACAGGATCGGCGGTACGAACCGCCGGTCCATTTCGCCACTGCTCAAGTGCCGTAGGCGGCTCAACTTCCTGGAAGCGATCATGCACTGCGTTGTCTGCCAGAAGCCTGGATTGCTCAGCCATTCGGAAAGGCCCGCGCCGGTTCGCGGGACGGCGGAAGTGCTGGTGCGCGTCAGGCGCATCGGAATCTGCGGCACCGACTACCATATCTACGAGGGCAACCAGCCCTTCCTCAGCTACCCCCGCGTCATGGGTCACGAACTCGCAGTCGAGGTCGTGGAAGCCCCGGCTGGAAGCGCGGCTGCAGTCGGTAGCTTTGCGGTTGTCAATCCGTACATCGCGTGCGGCAAGTGCATCGCCTGCCGGCACGGCAAGCCGAATTGCTGCGTCAACATCGCAGTGCTCGGCGTTCACCGCGACGGAGGCATGTGCGAATTCCTGAGCCTGCCCGAAACCAATCTGATCCCGGCCGAGGATCTGTCACTTGATGCCTGCGCGACGACCGAGTTTCTGGCGATCGGCGCCCATGCGGTCGCACGTGGGCAAGTTCGGCCCGGCGAACGCATCCTCGTGGTCGGCGCGGGCCCGATTGGCCTCGGCGTGGCGCTATTCTCGAGAATTGCCGGGGCCGACGTCACGTTGATGGACGTCGATGCAGAACGCCTTGCAGTCGCAAGAGGCAATTTTGGTCTTGATTCCGGCCTACAGGGTGGACCCGACGCCGGCGACACCGCGAAGGAATTCACCCGTGGCGAATTTTTCGATGCCGTGTTCGACGCCACCGGAAATGCCAAGGCGATGATGGCCGGCTTCGACCTGGTCGGCCATGGTGGGCGTTATGTGCTGGTCAGCATCGTGCGCGAGGCCATCAGCTTCTCCGACCCCGAATTCCACAAGCGCGAGATGACGCTGCTCGCGAGCCGCAATGCGCTTCACAGTGATTTCCAGTTGGTGATGGCGACCATCCGCTCGGGACTGATTCCGCTGGACAAGCTCATTACGCACCGGACGACGCTGGAGGCAGTTCCGCTCGACTTGCCGAAATGGGCCACTGACAAACGCGGCCTGATCAAGGCTGTGATTGATGTTGCGGCGTGACGGGGATGGCGCAGGGCCTTGATCTCTGCGTTAATCGCCGCCCCGTCGGGCATCTAAAATCGCGACGCTGGACTTCAGGTGCAAAACGCAGCAGCGTTACGCCGTCACTTGACCTGCCTGAGGGAAACGGCACCGTGACTGCCGACGACACTGTCATCGAGCTGCACGCAGAGCGCTTCGGCGACCGTGAAACAGTGCTGGCGCGATTTGCGGGATTGACCGCAACGACCTTTCGTTATTGCAGCGGCGTCGCCGGCCTCAGGATTGCCAATGCGGACGGAAGCATCGTGGCGCTCCCATTCCAAGGCCAGCAGATCTGGGATGCGACATTTTTCGGCCGCCAACTGACCATGCGCTCGCTATTTGACGAGCCGCTCGACACCGATGATTTCTACCGCACTTATGGCGGTTTCTTCCTTCACTGCGGCGCACTGGCGATGGGTGACGCCGCCGCAGCCGATACCCACCCGGTGCATGGTGAACTACCGAACGCGCGCTACCAGCAGGCCTGGCTCAGCACCGGTCGTGACGCCGCCGGTCCGTTCATGCGCCTCCACGGCTCTTATCACCATCGGGTTGCATTCCATCACCACTATGCCGCCGAGCCGACCATCACCATGCGTTCAAAGGGTGGACGGATCGACACCGAGATGCACGTGCGCAACTTGCGACACGTACCGATGGACCTGATGTATCTCGCGCATATCAACTTCCGGCCGATCGACGGTGCACGGCTGGTCGATACGGTGGCCGAAGATGGAGCAGGCATCCACCTGCGCACAGGGCTGCCCGGCGCACTCGTCGCTTCGGACGCGTACCGGCGACTGATCGCGTTGCTCACCACAAATCCTGGTGCTCACCGCACCATGCTCCCGGAAATCGACCCCGAACTGGTTCTCGCGCTGGACACAACGGCCGACGCGGCCGGGTGGGCCAACGGCATGCAATTGCTGCCAGACGGCTCAGCCGACTTCGTCAGCTATAGGCCCTCCGAGCTCGACCATTGCCTGCGCTGGATAACCCGGACGCCGGAAATGGATGCGCTCGGCCTGATGTTGCCCGCCACCGCCGAGGCTGACGGCTACATCGCCGAGAAAGCGAAGGGCAATGTCCGCAGCCTCGCGCCCGGCGCCGGGTTCCGTTGCTCTGTTTCGTTTGGCGCGCTAGATCCTGCCGCCGCCGCAGCAGTGCTTGAGCACATCGAAAGCGCGCGCCGCCCCTAGCGAGCACTCATCATCCGCAGAGCGAGCCGCCATCGACGTTGAGGGACTCGCCGGTGATCCAGCCCGAGCTGTCCGAAACCAGAAACATGATGGCACTCACCACGTCATCGACGGTGCCGACACGGCGCAGAGGGAAGGATTGCGCACCGCGTCGCACGACTTCGGCAGGGCTCGCGCCGAAGCCCAGCTCGATCTTCTGAGTGATCACCACCTTGCCCATGCCGGTCTCCGCAATCGTTGCAGGGCAGACCGCGTTGACCCGCACCCCGTCCGGAGCGACCTCGACGGCGATAGCCTGAGTCAAGCCCACTACTGCGAACTTGGACGCGCAATAGGCGCCGAGTCGTTCGAAGCCTTTCTTTCCGGCATCGGACGCAATGTTCACTACGCGGCCGCGCTTCGACTCCTTTAGGTGCGGCATGGCCTCGCGCATGACGAGGAACGTGCCGCGCAGGTTTACACCGAGAATACGGTCCCACTCAGCGGTCGAAATCTGTTCCAGAGTGCGGAACTGGAAGACGCCAGCCGAATTCACCAGCGTGTCGAGACCACCTAGGGCTTCGGCTGCAGATGCCACGCCAGCGACGACTGAGGCGTCGTCGGAGACGTCCATTGCGATCAGGGCGAACGCGTTGCGGTCCGCGTCGGACATGCGATCAAGTGCAGGTCGCAAGTCGCTGATCGCAACCTTCGCGCCGATTTCGAGAAGCCGCTTTGCTGTGCCCAGCCCAAGGCCGCTGGCCCCGCCGGTTACCAGAGCGCGACGATCCTTTGCGAAGGAAAACATGTCACTCAATTTCAATCCCCAGTCCCTTGGTTCGCCCGCTTCTAGGCGCTCGCGCGCGACTCTCCGATCGCCACGCAGGAAGCGCGTGGCAGGAAGCGGGTTGGCAGGATCTCCATCCCCGCAGGCATGGCGTCGCGATTGCCGTTGCGGCCGAGGCGTCGCAGAACGACCTGCGCAGCGGTGGCGCCGAGACGACGGGGATCGCGATCAACGACGGCAATCGGGGGCTGCGAGAGCTCGGTCAATGGCGTGTCGTCCCAAGCGATCAGCGCCAAATCGCGACCGATGCGCAAGCCGCTTCGCTCGATGGCGCGCATCGCACCGACCAGCAGTGGCAGGCTACAGGCAAGCAGCGCCGTTGGAGGCTCCCGTCTACGCAGCGCGCGCTGCACTTCCGCCTCGGCGTCGGCCTCACGATGCTCGGTGACGAGCGTCGAATGCTCCGTCGACAGGCCTCGTGCAGTCAGCGCCTCTCGCAAGCCGGCATGACGTTCGCGCCCCGAGCGACGTGTCAGCGGACCGGTGAGCGCCACGATGCGGCGATGGTTCAATCTGAGCAGGTGGTCGACGGCCTCGCGCATGCCGCCGCGATGGTCGGCACAGACGGCATCGGTGGGCGTGGCAATGCGGAGTTCGCTCTCGAGAGCCACGATTGGCCCGTCAAATTCCGATAGTGCCGACGCCAGTTCGGGGTCGTCTTCGCGTGACGGCGAGACGAGAATCGAGTCAACGCGGCGGCTGTTGAGGTGCCGCACGTTCGCTGCATCGATCGCCGGATCGTAGTTGGAGCTCATCACCAGAAGCGCATTGTCTCGAACTGGCAATCGGGCGCGGTCGAATCCATCATGAAGATCTACAATGATGCGAAGATCCCGGTCGCCAATATCGACGTCTGGCATCCGAACGGCATCTTCGTAGGCGCCGACAATTACCTCTCCGGCGAGATCGGCGGTAAAGCGGCCGGCGAATACGCCAAGTCGCTCGGCAAATGCCAGGAAGTGACGCTTTTCAACGGCATCAATCCGGGCGAAGGCGACGCCGCAGCGCAACGCATCGTCGGCTTCACCGACGGCGTTCAAGAAGTCTGCGGTGTGATCCCGGCGGATCGCATCAAGGAAGAAATCATCGACGCCGGCACCACCGAGCAGGCGTTGACCAAGACGACGGACTGGCTGACCGCAAATCCACAGGCAAGCTTCGTGCTCTCGACCACGATCGACGATGCGCGGTCGGCGGGTGTAGCCAAAGCCATCGCTCAAAGCGGCCGCGAGGGCGCAGCTGTGGGCCTCGGCTGCGATGACATCGGAGTTGCCTCGACCAAGGAAGGCGATCCTGCGACGAGCAAGTTTCTTGGTTGCGTTGCATACTTTCCCGAGCGTTATCCGGACATCCTCATCTCGATCGCCCTGGACGTGCTGGATGGCAAGCCAGTGCCCAATGAGGTGCACAGTCACCATGAGTTCCTGAACAAGGACAATATCGGGTCAGTCTATCCGTAAGATGGATCGCCACACACTGGAACGCCGGTCCATAAGATGTCAGAACCACTGCTGGAATTGACGGGCGTCTCGAAGTCGTTCGGTCCTGTCACTGCCCTCGATCGCGTCGATCTTCGGATCGGCGCGGCCGAGGCGGTGGGTCTGATCGGCGACAACGGCGCTGGCAAGTCGACCCTCGTGAAAGTCCTGTCCGGTCTCTATCCACCAACCGCCGGCAGCATGCGGTTCGACGGCATGAACGTGGCCTTCTCCAGTCCATTCGATGCCCGCGCCGCAGGTATCGAGATGATCTACCAAGACCTGGCGCTCTGCGGCGACCTGGATATCGCCGCCAATGTCTTTCTCGGGCGTGAGCTCAGAAAACAGGTGGGACCGTTCAGGTTTCTCGACCGCGTGGCCATGCAAGACGCCGCGCGGAGCGTGATGCGCGAACTCGGCGCCGAACTCGATCCCGGGCGCACCGTGGGCGCACTTTCCGGTGGCCAACGGCAGCTGGTCGCCGTTGCACGCGCGCTGCAGTTTCAACCTCGCCTCATGCTTCTTGACGAGCCCACCGCAGCACTCTCGAGCGAAAAGATCCGCGTACTGATGGGACTGATCGAACAATTGAAGACCCGCGGCGTGGCAATCTTGATGATCAGCCATCGGTTCACCGACATCCTCCATGTTTGCGACCGCATCGTGGTCGTCCGGCAAGGCCGGATCGCCGGCGAGCTGCAGCCGCGTAAGCAAACGACTGAACGGACCATGGCAGCAATGCATGCAATGATGACCGGTGACGTTCTGGGGGCCGCATGAGCTCGGACGCTGAGCGCAAGCCCGAAGGTCGCAGAAGCCCGTTTGCCCAGCTACGCTCGCGCCTCGGCGAGAGCGGCATGGAGACATCGGCCGGGCTGCTTGCCATCGTAATCCTGCTCGGGATCGTTCTTGCAATCGTCTCGCCGTACTTCTTGACGGCGAATAATCTTCTCAACATCGGCCGTGGCATTGCCATCGTCGGTATCGTGGCCGTTGGCGAGACCATCGTCATAATCGCCGGCGGCTTCGATCTCTCGGTGGGGTCGGTCATGGCTGCTTCCGGCATGCTTGCCGGATGGATGGTGACGCAGGGCGTTCCGCTGCCGATCGCCTTTGCCGCGGCGATCGCGCTGGGGCTTGTCGTTGGCTTGGTGAACGGCACGATCATCAGCCGCTTCCGCATCAACCCGCTGATCGCCACCCTTGCGACGCTCGCGATCGTCCGAGGTCTGGGCTACGTGATCTCCGGCGGACGAGAAATGGTGGTGTCGAACCCAGCTTTTCTTCAGTTCGGCGTCGGCACTTTTCTCGGTGTTCCATACATCGTGATCCTCTTGGTCGTCACCTTCCTGGTGTTCGGACTGGCCATGCCGCGCACACTCTTCGGACGATACGCCTACGCGATAGGCTCCAGCGCAAAGGCAGCGCAGAGGGCCGGGGTGCCCGTCGCGCGCTGGCGAACGGCGTTCTATGTTGCTTGCGGCGGGCTTTCCGCGCTGGCCGGGCTGGTGTTCGTCGCGCGTACTGGCAATGCTCAACCGAGTGCCGCACTCGGAATCGAGCTCGACGTGATTACAGCCGTCATCCTTGGTGGCACGAGCCTCACCGGCGGTCGTGGCAAGCTGGTCGGGACCTTCATTGGTCTCGTGCTGCTCGGTGTGGTCAACAACGGGCTTATTCTCGTCGGCGTACCTGCCTTCTGGCAGCAGGTCGTCAAAGGCGCGATTCTCCTGATCGCGGTGCTATACGACGAGTTGAGGCGGCATCGTCTGGAGGAAGCATGAGTGCCCAGATCGGCGTTATCGGCTGCGGCTGGTGGGCTACCCGTGCGCATCTGCCGGCCCTGCTGGCGAACCCCGACGCGACGATTGCTGCAATCGCCGACCCCGATCCCGAGAACCGGGCGCGTGCTGCCGAGCGCTTCGAGATTCCGGCCGAGCGGGTATTCGAGGACGCTGCGGCGATGCTGGCAGGTGTCGATCTCGATGCGGCAATTGTCGCCGTCCCGCACTCCGCGCACGCGCCCATGGCTCGTTTGGTGCTCGAGCGAGGACTGCATCTTCTTCTCGAAAAGCCGATGACCATCTCGCCGCCTGACGCGCGTGAACTGGCCGCACTCGCCGAGCGGCGCAAGGTGGAACTGATCATCGGCTATCCATGGCACTATAATCGTCAGGTGCTGGCTTTGCGCGATGCGATCGCCGACGGCCGTATCGGCGCGATCGAGTACATTTCGTGCCAGTTCGCTTCGATCGTGCGCGAACTCTACCGAGGAAATCCGGAACCTTACCGCGACATCCTGGACTACGCGGTCAATCCGCCGGGTACGCGCACCTACGCCGACCCGGAAATTGCCGGTGGCGGCCAGGGCCAGACGCAGGTCACTCACAGCGCCGCGCTGTTGTTTTTTCTGACGGGGCTAAAGCCGGTTAGCGTTGCCGCGCTGACAGAATCGTTCGAGCTCGAGGTGGATTTGGTCGACGCTGTCGTGGCTCGATTCGACGGTGGCGCGATCGGTTCTCTCGGTTCCACGGGATCGGTACTGCGCGGACAGGACGAGATGCTCGAATACCGCATCTTTGGCGCCAACGGCCACATCACGTTCGACGTCAACGACGGCGCCGCAGTGATCTACGGCCCGGACGGCGACGTGCATCATCTTCCGGGCCTGGCTGCCGAAGAGCGCTATCCGGACTGGGCGCCCGCCGACAATCTCGTTGACGTCGTGCTTGGCCGCAGTGGAAACGGTTCGCCCGCGTCTCTGGGCGTGATGACCGTCGAGTTCGTCGACGCGATGTACCGCGCCGCCCTTGAGGGGCGCACCATCACGTTGGGAAAATAGGGGAGACCGCATGAGCCAAGAAGCAATCGCAAAGGTCGAAGCCTTGCCGCTTCGCTACGCGGAGCCCAACAATAACGGCAAAACTCGCTACGTCACTCTAGTCCGGATCGAGACCAAGAGTGGCGCCGTCGGCTGGGGCGAAGGCATCACCGGTAGCGAGGATGCGTCTCTCGCCATGAAGGTCATCGTCGATCGCGGCTTGGCATCGCGCCTGATTGGTCGCGACCCGCGCGACGTCGAGGCAATCTGGTCAGAGTTCCGCGAAAGCACCTACTGGTCCGGAAATGGCGGCATCGTGACCTTCGCCATCAGTGCCATCGACATGGCGCTATGGGACCTGGCTGGCCGGCTGGCTGGTCTACCGCTTTATCGCCTCCTTGGAGGCAAGTATCGTGACAAGGTCCGCGCCGCTTCGTCGATCATCTTCGATACCGGAAATCTCTCCAGTCTGGGCAAGCAGTTCTCGGACCTGAAAGCGCGCGGGTACCAGGTGTTGAAGGGTGGCTGGGGGCACGACCTCTCCATTGCCTTCGGGCGGGACCCGAAGCGAGACGTCGCCATCGTCAGGACGATGCGCGAGGCTGTCGGTGAAGACGCGGAGATCATTGTCGATGTGGTTGCGGGCTCGGGCTGGACAGCAAGCCATGCAATCAAGATGGCACGCGCCTTCGAGCCCTACGGGCTGTACTGGCTGGAGGACGCCCTGACTGAGGGCGATCTTGCCGGCTGGAAGCGCCTGCGTGACGGCACGGCTACAAGGCTCTGCACCGGCGAAAAGGGTTGGACCATCCCGCACTTCCGTAGCCTGATAGCGAGCCGCGCGCTCGATGTCATCATGATCGACCCCGGCCGGGCGGAAGGGGTCACGGGCTCCAAGAAAGTGATCGATCTGGCGGCGGACGCCGGCATGTCGTGGAACGCGCATTCGTGGTCGAGCGCACTTAACACTGCGGCCTCCCTGCATCTCTGCGCCGCTTCGCCGAACGCACTTTTGCTGGAACTGAAGCCCGAGCCCTCACCGATGCAGCACGAGATCGTCAGTGATCCAATCGAAATGAAAAATGGCTGGATCGATGTGCGCGATGCGCCAGGCCTCGGCGTAACAGTCGACGAAGCGGCCGTCCGCCGTTTCGCCTTCCAATAATCCAGTCTCGCGCTCTCGTGAGCGCACGATGGTTCAAAGCTACTTCACACACCTTACCAATTATGAACATGGCGGCCTGAGGCGAAGTTAGCATGTCGCCCAATCGAGATCGCGTTCTTTGACCTATGTTCGAACTTTCGCGCTGCGGCCGTAGGCAAGCAGCATTGCGATGATCACGCAGCCATAGATGATCTGCCTGCCCGCCTCGGGCATCTGCATAACGGAGAGAACGCTCTGCAAAAGCACGATCAGGATGGTGCCTACCACTGTTCCCGAATATCGCCCCGCACCACCCAGGATGTTTGTGCCGCCAATGACGACGGCAGCGATCGCCGGGAGGAGGTACGGGTCTCCCATGGCCTGGAACGCCTTCGACGAATAGCCCGCAATGAGAAGGCCGGCGAGAGCAGAAAGTAGCCCGCACAAGGCAAAACTGGCCACGAGGACAAAGCGCGTGTTGATGCCGGACAGATAGACCGCAGCTTCGCGGTTGCCGGTTGCGTAGATGTACCTGCCAAAGGCTGTGCGACGCAGCATGAACACCAACGCAATGCTTACCGCGAGCCACACGAGAACCGGATTGGGGATGCCGAACAGGTCGTTCTTTGCGAGGTCCAGCATGGCTTGCGTGGGAACAGAGGAGGGTGAAAAACCGCCAGTGAGCATGACCATGAAGCCGCGCAGCATGACGTTTATGCCCAGCGTGAAAATCATGGACGGCACTCGCAAATAGGCCACGCCCAGACCGTTCACAACGCCGATCAGCAAGCCAAAGCCGAGGCCTATCGGGATCGCGAACGGTCCCCCCCAGGCGGTTGCCAGCATCGCAGATGCTGCAATCGTCCAGGGCACCGACAGGTCGATGTGACCAAGCAGGACTACAATCATCATGCCGGCCGCGACGATGCCGAGGAACGCCGCAACCTTTAACTGAAGGAGCAGGTAGGTCGGCGACAGCAGGGTCATCGTGCCGTCGATCGCAAGGGTGTAGATCGTGCCAACGATCAAGATCGCGACGATGAAGATGCCCGCGAAGAACAAGGGGCGGTCGACGTTTCGCGAGATGTCGGAGATGCGCGGCAGGTTCATGGCCATTACCTGAACATGTTGAGGCGGTTTTTGACGCTGAACGAGCGAGCGGCACCCAGCGTGACGGCAATCACGAGGATCAGTCCCTCGAACATCGGCTGCATCAGTGGATTGGCGAGGAAGCCGACGGGCGAGTTGGTATCGACTACGCGGAAGCAAAACGTGATGGAGCGCAGCACCGCCGCGCCGAAGATCGATCCGATCGCGCCGCCGGCACCGCCCATGAGCGACGTCCCCCCGATTACCACGGCGGCGATCGAGTTGAGTGTGTAGGTGCCCGCCTGCACAACGTCGGCACTGCCACTGCCGGTCTGGATGGCGAAGTAGAGACCGGCAAATCCCGCAAGGAGGCCCGACAGGGCATAAGCCACAAGCTTCGACCGATTGATCTGCACGCCCGACATGTAGGCGGCGCTCTCATTGGATCCGATCGCGTAGCTGGCGCGACCAACTACGGAGTTCCGGTAAGGCAACCAGACAAGCAAGATGATCGCGGCCAGAATTACGACCGGCATTGGAATGCCGGCGATGATACCGAACCACGCCGGCGGATTGCCGTCCCACCAACCATATGTCGCAGGCAGTTCGCTTAGCGCGTTGGTGCTGACCCATGACAGGTCGCCGTCGACCTCACCGCCCGGCTTGGGCCGAATGAACAGCGCAATGCCCGAAAAGATCGCGCTGGTCGCCAAGGTGACCACGATGGGCTGCAGGCGGCCATAGACAATTGCGATGCCATTGATCAGGCCGCATCCAAGGCCGACAGCCAGGCTGAGGACCATACCGATCAGTATGCCTCCAGGCGACCCGATCACGAAGACGGAGGCCACGCAGTTGACCAGCGTCATGATCGAGCCGACCGACAGATCGATGCCACCCATGATGACGACCACGGTCTGCGACATGGCGACGAGTATGAGCGTCATGGCCTCGTTCGAGTTCTGAACGAAGAGATCCGTCGTGAACCCACGCGGATGCAACAGACTGTAGAAGACGTAGAGGATCAGGAAGAGAACGAAGGCGATGATGGCGCCGATATTGTTGGCGATGGCGAGCCGGAGGTTCTTCATGCTTTCGCTCCGGCCGACACGCCGCTGGCATTCTGATCAAGGTTGAAAGAGCTGGCGATAATGTTGGTTTCAGTGATGTCGTCGCCCTCGAGCGTCCGCACCACCTGCCCACCATAGAGGATCAGAACGCGATCACAGCAGCCGATCAGTTCGTCATAGTCCGTCGAGTAGAGCACGATTGTCGAGCCCTGATCGGCAAGATCGCGAAGAAGGCGGTAGATTTCCTGCTTGGTTCCCACGTCGATGCCGCGCGTGGGGTCGTTCAGAAGCAAGATACTCGACCCCTTGAGCAGCCATCGCGCGAGGACAACCTTTTGCTGGTTACCTCCCGACAGAGTGCCGACGGGATCGGTGACTTTGCCGACCTTGATCTTTAGCTTCTCGACCATCGCATCGACGGCCTTGCTTTCCGCCGCGGTGTCGATCGCAAAGCCACGGGAGAGGTCACCGAGCGACGCCAACGTGATGTTGTCGGCAATCGACATGGGCAGCATCAGGCCTTCGGTCTTGCGATCCTCGGGGATCAGAGCGAGACCAGCTCTTTTCTTGGTGGCAGCGACCGGGCTTGAAATGCTGCCCGGCTGGCCGTGGACGCTGATGCTTCCGGTAACACCGCGAAGAACGCCGAACAGTGCTAGCAGGATCTCGCGCTGACCCTGCCCGTCGAGCCCACCGAGCCCAACGATTTCGCCCTTGTTCACGGAGAATGAAATATCGTTGAGCCGGCCCGCCCAACCGAGGCTCTTTACCTCAAGCTCGGGTTTGATCGCGCCGGTTGCCGCCGACCGCACCGGCTTGGGCGGGAAGACGTTGGTCACGTCGCGACCGATCATCATCTGGACGATTTCGGCGTTGGAACAGTCGCCCTTGGCAAAGGTGCGGATGTGGCGACCGTTGCGGAAAACGGAGATTTCGTCCGCCAGTTCCTCGATCTCGTGCATGCGGTGCGAGATGTAGAGCAGCGACAGCCCCTGATCGCGCAGCTTGTGCAGGATGCCGTAGACCCGCTCCACATCGGCGGCCGTGAGGGCAGACGTTGCCTCGTCGAGGATGAGAAGTCGGGGATTGCGGCCAAGTGCCTTGGCGATCTCGACCATCTGCCGTCGAGAAAGAGGCAAGCTGCCGACGCGCTCGCGCGGGTCGATATCTTCGCAACCGACGCGCGCCAGTAGTTCTTCTGCGCGGCGGCGTTGCGCCCGGTGATCGATGAGACCGAAGCGGGTTGGTGGCTGGGTGATGCTGATGTTGTCCGCGACCGACAGGTCGGGAAGCACTGACAGTTCCTGGAACACGGACACAATGCCGAGCCTGCCGGCCGCTTTCGGACTGTCGAACTGCACGGTGTTACCGTCGAATACGATGCTGCCCTCGTCGGGCGCAACCACACCGGAGATGACTTTGATGAGCGTCGATTTGCCAGCGCCATTCTCGCCGAGCACGGCGTGAATAGACGAAGTGCGGGCCGAAAAATCGACCTTCGACATGGCGGCAACGCCGCCGTAGGACTTGCTGACGCCGCGCAGTTCCAGCAGCGGTGGCCCCGAGGGCTTCTGTTCAACCTGACTCAAATTGTCCGCCCCCAGATCAGATGAACGCGCCACCGAGAGCCTCGGCGGCGCGTCCGTTCGTCACGTGATTACTTCTGGTCTTCGCCAGTCTGAGTCATCAGCTGCGGAGCAGTGAAGTTCAGACCGCACGGCGGGAACGCATTCGCCGCAAAGAAGTCCGTAGTCAGGTCGGGGAAGTAGTCCTCACCGGCCTTCATGCGGGTGTAGTCGGTGATCGGGTTCGGGATCGAAACCAGCTGCGGCACAGGATTGCCCTGCAGCGCCGCGATGGCCATCTTCATGGCGATTGCGACCTGAGCCGGCGACTGGCCGTAGGAGAAGCCCTTCAGGCCCTGATCCTTGTACTGGTCGATCTGAATGCGGAACAGGTTCTCGCCTTCACCAGCCATTGGCACGAAGGGATGCTTGGCATCGATCAGCGCCTGGACGGTGCCGTTCGAACCACCCTGCGTGAAGATGCCGTCGAACTGGCCGTGAGCCGCAATCGCATCGGCAGTCGCCTTCTGCGAGTCGCCCGGTGCCCAGTTGCCGACAACCTCGACGATTTCGAAGTTGTTACCAGCAGCTTCCGACGACGCTGCGGAAACCATCGTGACGTTCCTGGTCGGCGGAGAAGCCGGCCACGCCACGAATTTCAAGCAGCTTGCCGGACGTACCGACATTGTCGATCAGCCACTGGCCACTCTGCTTGCCCATCGCGATCTGGTCCTGCGCAACGCCGGCCATGTCGGTTCCTTCGACCTGGTTGTCGAAAGCGATCAGGACAGTCCCCTTCTGGTTGGCGAGACGCAGGACGCGGTCCCAGCCTTTAGGGGTATTGGGATCGACAAGTACTGCGTCGAAGCCCTGGTTGATGAAGTCTTCAACCGCGCCGAGCTGCGCAGCCATGTCGGTACCTACCGAGACCACTTTGAAGTCCTTGAGGTCTTTGGCGATCTCTGGCGTAGCGGCATAGGCCTTCGCAGTCTGGATCATCTGAATGCGCCAGACGTTGGCCACGAAGCCGTTGACCACGGCGATCTTGTAGGGGCCTTCCTTCTTTGGCCACTGGAAGTACTTCGTATCAGCGGACCACGGGGCGAAGCAGGCCGCTTCGTAACCGGGACCCGACACGACCGCCGGGCCGGCTGCGACGGCAGCACTCGCCATCAACCCGAAGGCGACGGCGCTCATCGTTAGAACGGCACTCTTTACAGACATTGGTTTCCTCCCTCTTGCCTGTTCTACTACAGCGGCCCGCAGGGCGAACCACTTCGCATGCTACGCATGCATTCCTCCCGGGCGGTTGCTACCATTCGGTGACACCACCCGTCATTGGAGTTCCGAAAACTTTACGCTGGCGGTGAACCGCTCAGCGATGTCGGGCACGAGCTCGAGGCCGAGTCCGGGTCCTGGCGGTACGGCAATCATTCCCCCATTCACCTCCGGCAGCGCCGTTACGAGATCTCCGTACCACGTCTTGTAGAACGCCCTGACGCTTTCCTGAACTAATGCATTGGTAGCGTTCAGGGAAACGTGCGTGGATGCCGCAAGAACCACCGGCCCCGTGCAATCGTGCGGCGCAACAGGCAGGTGCCAGGCTTCCGCCATGGCACCGATCTTGCGCGCTTCTGAAATCCCCCCACACCAAGACAGGTCCAGCATTACGATACCGGCCGCATTGGTCTGTAGTAAATCACGGAAGGTCCAGCGTGTCGCCAGTGTTTCGGAGGCACAAACTGGCGCCAGGGATGCCTCGGAATAGCGCTTCAGGTCCCCCAGTGAGTCCATCCGGACCGGGTCTTCGTGCCAGAATGTATTGAACGGTGCCAGTGCCCGCGCAATCTGCATGGCCGGAAGCAGTTGCCACATGGAATGAAATTCCACCATGACATCCATCTTGTCGCCGACGCGCTTGCGAATTTTTTCGAACGGTATCAGCGCGGATTTCAGGTCTTCGGCGCTGATGTAAAGGCCATTGGTCTTCTCGGCGGCGGCATCGAACGGCCAGATCTTCATGGCCGTGATGCCATCGGCGAGCAGTTCTTCCGCCAAGTCGTCGGCGCGGTGCAAGAAGGCGTCGAGGTCTGCGTAGCGATTGCTGCTCGAGGACAATCCGTAGTTGGCGGTGTTCTGGCCGCCCTGCTTCATGTAGGCGCTGCCGGCGCAAGTGTTGTAGGTCCGGATGGACTGACGGGTAAATCCGCCGAGCAACTGCGCGATGGGCTGGTCGGTGACCTTGCCGAGAATGTCCCACAAAGCGATGTCGATCGCCGAGCGGCCGCGCATTTCGGCGCCGGTTCCGACAAACCCCAGATAACCCGCCAGATCCCTTGAAATCCGGTCGATCTCGAGCGGATTTCTGCCGATCAGCAGCGGTGCGGCCGTTTCGTGGATGTAGGCTTCCGCGGCTCGGGCGCCGAAGAATGTCTCGCCGAGGCCGACAATCCCCTCATCGGTGTGCACGCGAACCCAGAGGAGGTTAGCGTGTTCCGCGATCCGGATCGTTTCCAGCTTGGTGATCTTCACCGGGTCGCCCTCATCAATAGATGCCGCTGGCGAGCAGGGCCTGCGCCGTGTTGTCGAAATGTGCCGCCATGAGCGACTCGGCCTGGCCGCGATCACCCTCGGCGATGCTCTCGGCAATCTGGACGTGACATTGCACATGCTCGAGGCGCGCGGCGTCGTCGGTGCGCGCCTTCCAGCCGATGGGCCAGGTTTCGCGCGTCACGAGGCCGAACGATGCTACGACCGTGAGGAAGACCGGATTGCGGGACGCCCTCGCGATCGCCTCGTGGAAGGCGATGTCGTGCGCCATCACCCTGTCGCCCGATGCAAAATCGGCCCGCATCGCCTGCGCGAGCGTTGCGATTTCTTCGGCTTCACTGCTCTTGCGCAAGAGGGCCGCTAGCCCCGCCGTCCGGATTTCGATTGTCCGGCGCACGTCGAGGACCTGCTGCACGGTCGCCTGGTTGGTCTGGACTCCGTGGTCCAGCAAAAGCGCGAGTGACTGGTGATTTACGGCTCCGACGCGCGGGCGGCGCCCATTGCCCACATCGATGAGACCCAGGGCCGACATCGTCCTGTAGGCCTCGCGCACCACCGTCCGCGAGGCGCCCAACTGCATGGCAGTATCGGCTTCGCCCGGAAGGGGATCACCGACGCGCAGGCCTTTTGAGCGGAGCATCGTCCTGATCCGCAGAACGACCTCCGAGACCATGTCCGATGGTCGCGTTCCCGAGTCAGCAATGGCAGCGTTCGCTGATGACAATACCGACTATCCTATACTATAGCTTGCCTTGAAGTTCGAGAAAGCATCCCGCCACCCTCCTGTCAATCGGGCGTCCGAACGAGGGACGCGAGGGAGAAGGAATGCTCTGGGGAGTTGCGATGGGCGGAAACGCGGTTTGCGTTGTGGACTGCAAGAACATCCTCGGCGAAGTGCCGCTGTGGGATGTTCAGGAGCAGGCCCTCTACTGGGTCGATATCCAGGGCAAGCTGCTGCAGCGCCTGACGACAGCGACCGGCAAGGTCGATCGCTGGGAAATGCCCGAGCGAATCGCCAGCCTAGCGGTGCGCGAGCGCGGCGGGCTGGTGGTGGCCTTTGCGAGCGGGCTCGCGTTCCTCGATCTGCCCTCGCTCGACATCAATTGGATCGCGCGGCCCGAAGCCGATCTGCCGGGAAACAGGTTCAATGAGGGCAAGGTCGATCGGCACGGGCGTTTCTGGGCCGGCACGATGGACGACAGCCTGTCGTCCCACACCGCCTCGCTGTACCGACTCGACCCGAACCTGCAGGTCAGCCGGCAACTCGGCGATATCGGCATTTCCAACTGCTTCATCTGGTCGAAGAAAAACGACCGATTCTGGTTCGCGGACTCGCTGGAGCGCAAGGTCTACACGTTCGATTACGACCACGCCGCCGGCACTATCAGCAACCGCAAGCTCTTCTTCGATACAGCGCCGATGAACTGCACGCCGGATGGCGGCACCATCGATGCCGAGGGCTTCATCTGGATTGCCATGTGGGACGGCTGGAAGGTCGTCCGCTTCGCCCCGGATGGGCGCGTCGATCGCGAAATCCCCCTGCCCGTCGCAAAGCCCACCAGTTGCATGTTTGGCGGGCCGGATTTGCGGACGCTCTACGTGACCACCGCCATCTGGGACACCAAGCCCGACGGACTGAAGAAACAGCCAAATGCAGGGGGCCTGTTCGCCCTCGATGTCGGTGTTGCGGGACTGCCTGAGCCCCGCTTCGCCGGCTGACCAGGGGAAACCATGAAGATCAAATCAGTCGAACCGTTCATTCTCCATGTGCCGATCAACGTTCCCTCGATATCGGACTCGACGCACACCATCACCCATTGGGGCGTCATCGGCGCAAAGATAACGACCGACAATGGTCTCGAGGGCTATGGCTACACCGGCACCCACGCGCACCTGCCGTCGGATCGGCTGATCACCAGCTGCATCTCGGAATGCTACGCGCCCCTCTTGCTCGGCGAGGACGCCTTCGACGGCGACAGGCTGTGGCTGAAACTCGCGCGCTTTCCCCCAGTGCAGTGGGTTGGCCGCGCCGGCATCACGCAGATCGCTCTTGCCGCCATCGACATCGCGCTTTGGGACCTGCGGGCCAAGGCGGCGCAGCAGCCCCTGTGGAAGCTGCTCGGTGGCGCGACGACCGAGAAGCTCGAGGCCTACAATACCGATATCGGCTGGCTCTCGGTTCCGATGGACAAGCTCGTGGCGGACTGCCGAAACGCCGTGGAGCGCGACGGCTTCCGGCGCCTGAAGATCAAGGTCGGGCACGCCGACCCGAGCATCGACATCGAGCGGTTCAAGGCCGTTCGCAAGGCTGTCGGTCCGCGCATCACCATTGCCATCGACGGTAACGGCAGATGGGACCTGCCCACCTGCCAGCGGTTCTGCGCGCGAATGGAGCCACTCGATGTGTTCTGGTTCGAAGAGCCGATGTGGTACGACGACGTGAAATCCCATCAGGTCCTTGCCCAATCCACTTCGATCCCGATCGCGCTGGGCGAGCAACTCTACACAGCCGAGGCGTTCGATACCTTCATCACATCGAGCGCCGTTCAGTACGTTCAGCCGGACGTGACGCGGCTGGCGGGCATCACCGAGTACATACAGGTTGCGCACACGGCCCATGCCCACAGCCTGCCCGTTGCTGCCCATGTCGGTGACATGGGGCAGGTGCATGTCCATCTCTCCTACTGGCATCCTGCATCGCCGATGCTCGAATACATTCCATGGATCAAAGACAGCTTCGAAGAGCCGATCGAGGTGCGGGACGGCTTCTATCGCCGGCCCGAGGCTCCAGGGGCCGGCGTCACGCTGACCCAGCAGGCCATCAACGACTACAGCAAGCGTGTGTAAGATGGAGCGGGTACCAACGCTCCAACGGCACGCGATAAGCCGATCCGAAAGCCTTGCGACGTGAAAATCACCGCCGTCTCTGCACATGTCGCCAACGCCGGGCTGCGTAACTGGGTGTTCGTGAAAGTCGATACCGACCAACCGGGACTCTACGGCTGGGGCGAGGCCACGCTTGAGTGGAAGACCCGTGCGGTCTGTGGTGGGATCGAAGATCTCGCGCCGCTGGTCGTCGGCCAGGATCCCCGCGACATCGAGCAGCTTTACCGCATCATGACCAAGCACAGCTTCTGGCGGCTGGGCGCGGTCGGGATGTCGTCCCTGTCGGGCATCGAGATGGCCCTGTGGGATATTCTGGGCAAGTCCGTCGGCCTGCCAGTGTGGCGCCTCCTCGGCGGCAAGGTCAGAGACCGCGTCGCGATCTACACGCATCTGGGTCTTGGGCAGCAGGATGCGGTCTATGGATCGTTCGAAGCGGACGAGGTCGTCCGGCGCGCCGAGGACTTGATTGCGAAGGGCTACAGGGCCCTCAAGGTTGTGTTCATCCCCTATACCCACATGACCTCCACGGCTGCAGGACTGCGCCAGGTCGAGACCTCCATGGCAGCGTTGCGCGGGTGTGTCGGCGACGACGTTGAAATCATGATCGACTTCCATGGGCGATGCGGCTCCTGGCAGTCGGCGCTGGACTATGCCCGCGTATTGGCGCCGTTTCGCCCGATGTTCATCGAAGAACCGTTGCCGCCGCACGATACCGCCGGCCTCATCGCGCTTTCGGGCCAATGCCCCGTGCCGATAGCCACAGGCGAGCGGCTTATCGGGCGAGAGGAATTCGAGCCCCTCTTGTCTGCTCGCGCCATCCAGATCGCACAGCCGGACATCTGCCATACAGGCGGCCTGCTGGAGACCAAGAAGATCGCCGCGATGGCTGAGCATTCCGGAGTCGGGATGGCGCCGCACAATCCGCTCGGTCCGATCGCCGGCGCCGCAGCGCTTCACTTTGCGGTCTCCACCCCCAATTTTGTCATCCAGGAAGAGATGAGCGGGGCGGTGCCTTGGTATTCCGAGGTGGCGCCAGGGCCGATCCGCCGGGTGGATGGCGCCTGGCAGGTTCCCGAGGCGCCCGGGCTCGGTGTAGAAGTCGACCTCAACGTGCTAGCCGCACACCCCTATGAGCAAGAGCCGTTCATCACATCGAGCGCGAGGCTGCCTGATGGGACGATTGTCGACTGGTAGTCACCGATGCAATCTGACGCGAACATGTCAGGTGGAACGTGTTTCCAGAGTTCCGCACGGACCGTCGCTCCTGCCAATCAGTTGACTCGCCTTGATCGCCGAACCATGCTGCGCCCGGGGATGAGGGATTTCGAAATCGCGGCATGGTTTGGGCGACGGTGTCGAGCGGTTCGACGTGTCACGAGCGATATTTAAGCGTCGCAGAGGGAGTAGGGAATGGCCGTAACGTTTCAGCCGGACGTCATAGTTCGCGAAAAAGGCTACACTATCGGGTGCATCGGCGGTGGCATGATCATGTCGGAGGTTCATCTCGACGCGTACCGGCAGGCCGGCTTCAAGGTGGCGGCAATTTCCTCGCGCAACGTCGAGAAAACCAAGGCGATCGCTGCGCGCTACAGCATCTCGAAAGTGCATGACACGCCGAAGGAATTGATCGCTGATCCGGAGATCGAAATCCTCGATCTCGCCTATCCGCCCGATCAGCAGCCCGCCCTGATCCGCCTCGCGCTCAAGCAGAAGCACATCAAAGCGATCCTCGCGCAAAAGCCACTCGCCCTTTCCCTCAAGGAAGCCATCAAGCTCCGCGACGAGGCCAAGGCCGCCGGCAAAATTCTGTCCGTTAACCAGAACATGCGTTTCGATCAATCCATGCGAGTGCTGAAGCAGATCCTCGACGCCGGCGATCTGGGTGAAGTCGTCTTTGCACAGATCGACATGCATGCCATTCCGCACTGGCAGACTTTTCTGGAGAAATACGACCGACTAACGCTCTCCAACATGAGCGTTCATCACCTTGATGTCCTGCGTTTCCTGTTCGGCGAGCCCAAGGAAATTACCAGCCAGTCGCGGCAGGATCCGCGGACGGTCTTCAAGCACAAGGACGGCATCGTCGTTTCGACCATCAAGTTCAAGAGCGGAGTCATGGCGCTGTCTCTCGAGGACGTCTGGAGCGGTCCGCGCGAGGAAGGTTACGACAACGACATCTTCATCGCGTGGCGGGTGGAGGGAACCGACGGGGTGGCCAAGGGTACGATCGGATGGCCAGACGGCAAGCCATCGACGCTGACCTACAACTCGAAGAAAACGACCGGCGGCAAATGGGTCACCCCGAAATGGAAAACCACATGGTTCCCGCACGCCTTCATCGGCGTGATGGAACAGCTCCAATACGCGGTGAAGGCAAAAAAGACGCCTGAGCTCAACGTTGCCGACAACGTCAAAACCATGGCGCTGGTGGAGGCGGGCTATCGGTCGATGGCCGAGGGCCGCACTGTGAAGCTCAGCGAGATTTCAACGAAATAAGAGGAGGAACCCATCATGATGCAGACCGGAATCTTCACCGGCTACTTTCCTTACGGGTTGGAGGAAACGGCCAAGCGTATCCGCAGCCACGGCTTTAACACCGTGCAGCTCGATCTTCATTTCAAAGACATCGATCTTGGTGCCGGGCAGATCACAGAGGCAAAGGCCAAGAAGGTGCGGGACACGTTCCGCGCGCACGACCTGCCGATCTGTTGCATTTCAGGTTACACCAACATCATTCATCCCGACATGGCGCACAGGAAGGCCAACGTTGATCGGCTGAAGGAAATCATCCGCAATGCGCGGGCGCTCGGCTCGCGGTACGTCATCTCCGAGACCGGCACTTACAACACCGAGTCCGAGTGGATGAGCGACCCCAAGAACAAGTCTGAGGAAGGCTTCGAGGTGTGCCGCAAGGTGATCGCGGAGCTTGCACAAGAGGCCTATGACCACGGCTCGATGTTCCTGCTCGAAACCTACGTGAACAACGTCGTCGGTTCCGTCGAGGAGACTGTCAAGATGTTCGCGCAGGTCGACCATCCGGGCCTTGGTCTGCTGATGGACCCCACAAACTACTTTGAGGACCACAACATCGACAGCATGGACAAGGTCCTGAACCAGGTCTTCGACACCCTGTCGGACAAGGTCAAGATTGCCCATGCCAAGGACGTCGCTCGCGCCAAGGACACCACCGAAAAGCATGCCGATATCGGCGACGACGATGCGCTTGCGTCGCATACTTTCCGTGGCGTGGGCGCTATCGCTCTGGATGCGCCCGGCATGGGCGTTTTGAACTACGACCTCTACCTCAAGCGCCTCAGCGAGAAGCACCCCAACATCCCTGTGATCATCGAACACCTCGACGAGGCCGATGTGCCGCGCTCGAAGAAGTTCCTGAACGACAAGCTCATCGCGCACGGGCTCTGATTGACATCGCATCCATCGGGCCGGCGTTTATACGCCGGCCCGATCTGTTCTTCCTCGGATACGTTGATGCAGCTCGCTTTGCCGGCTCGTCTTCGAGAGGCTCGCAAGCTGCGCTTGATGTGGCATCCACCCAGCCGTCATCACGCGGAAGATGCGGCGCGCAGGCGTCTTCGTCAGAGTTTGACTTCGCCAGGGTCGGCGGCGGCAATCAGGTCTGCGATCACCGTTGAAAGTGTTTGGGTGGTCGCGAAGCGAACTCCAAACCGCCCTTCCATATGACGCACGACCTGTGCCTCCACGCGACCAATGTGTACCACTGTCGCAAGGGGCGGCAGGCTGTCGGCCTTCAGGCTGGCGCCACTCGTCGAGATGTCGAACAATTCGGCGGACAGCTCCGCATCCGGCCAGCGTACAATGCACCGTTCGGATCGAGTTTTGGTGCGCGCCGCCGACCGATGGTCCTCTGCCTGGCGTGCGTGGCGCTTCTTCAACCAGTTGATCGTGGCAGCGAGGCTCTTGCGCTCTATCTCGGTCGCCGAAATAGCAACGACAAAGCCACCATCGACGGGCCGGGCGACAGTCCCGTTGATCTTGCCCAAGCGACCGAACGACGAAACGAAGCGTTCGCCGATTGTGACCGGAACCGGCGAGGCGACGATGAGTTCGTGTGCGGTAATCGATTGCGAGCGACCTGCATGGCTCGCGTCCACGCCAGCGCCGACCACTCGGTCGGCCAGGACGAATCGCCCGTCGATGCTTCCAACGAACTTTGTGTCGAGGGGGGCCTCGAACTTGGTCCGCGATGTTGAGCCTGTGGACATGATCGATCGGCCCACCGGACCGCTCCCCAGCGTCTTAGTTGGCCGCAAGCGGATCCACCGCCACGTGATTTCTGACTTTGACAAAGCGCAAGCTTCGCGCCGCGCCGTCCGGAGTCAGTTTGTCGTATGCCGCCTTGAGCGTCGCGGGCGCAACTGTGGGGAGATTCACGCTGGCAGTCCGCAACCCGTCTGCGGCGATGTAGATCGCAGGAAGGATGTCCAGCGCCTTGCAGATAACGGCGAGCGGCTCCGAGCGAACCGAAATGATTACATTGGCGACCTGCTGCTCGGGCAGTTCGCACGCGAGGGACAGTCCAAGTGCGAGGTCGAGCGCCTGGCCTGCCTCGGTAAGGTGCCCCATGGCTTCGTCGAGCGACCGCTTGCCGGCGCTCACGTCTTGCAGGAGGGCTCTGACATTGATGCGCCGGCGCGCCTGAGCCCCGCGCTGAGCAATCAGTTCCGGCGTCGCCCGATCGAGGAGAGACGTCAGCTCTTCGGCGCCCTCGACGCCCATCAGGGCGACCAGCTTGGCCGCATCGTCGGCACTGAGATAGGGCAGCAAGTCGTTGGCCGTACGAAGTGGCATATCCTCACGCGAACTCAGCTTGCGGCTCAGGGATGGCCGGTTCGACGCCATCTCAACGAGGCGCGAGAACGCGTCCTGCGAGATTGCCGCGGTCGTATTGTCGGTAAGGGATTCCGCGACTTCGAGTTCGCCGTGTTCGAGGAGAGAGTCGGTCACCTTCTCGGTGATGTTCTCTCGGCCTGCGATGGCCAACCGATGCTCGAGCGCTTTTGTCGACGCAATGGCGACGAGATCTCCCTCCGAGAGCACCGGCGAGTACGACAATATGGGCCGGGCAACTTCGATCTTGTCGTTCGCGAGGGCGAGTGCGACGTCGCGAGGCGTGCGGTCATCGCGTGCCACGCGCGTCGAGAATTCCGCCCGTCCCGCTACGGTGACATCTTTCAGCAGGCGTCCGACGACAGAGGCGAATATCTGTCGCTCCGACACCGTGTGGGCGTCCAATCCCGGCGCGTAGAACAGGTCGGCTACGCTCGAAAGCAGCTGGCGACGCCGTTCGACGCTCTTCTCGACCGCCAGCAAAGATAGCTCTTCCAGCAAATCCGTATCGGATCTGCTTTGCAACGTTTTTGCGCTCACCAGAGGCTCCTGACGCGAGTATGGCGGTGGAATGAAATTCCGGGCAGGGCCATCACTAGGGGTATAACAATAAGGCCGCGTTAATTGTCTGACATTGCGCGCCGACGAGCAGTGGAAGGTTACCTGTGAGCGCACCGTCCATCCGGCTTTGGACTGGTGCAGATTCGGTCAGACACTGCACAGACCGGCAATCGAGCGACTTGGATCGAGCGAACGGGACGCTGTCCTCGCCGGCAATCTGCTCGGCCCGACTTCGGCCCTTTTGTTCGCGGCAACTGTTTGTGCCCGCAGGGTGGCGCGTATTATCGCAAGGTCAAACCAGTAAGGTGGCCCGTTGTTGTGGCCCCTCGACAGCACGCCGCGAAATCGTGGGCTGGAAGGGGGGTGTGGCGCCCGCAATCAAGAATATGCGCGCGACACTATATGGCTAGGGGCGTGCTGGCGGAGAGGGAGGGATTCGAACCCCCGATGGAGTTGCCCCCATGCCGCATTTCGAGTGCGGTGCATTCGACCACTCTGCCACCTCTCCGCGAGAGTGAAGTCCGCCAGGGCGGAGGTCGACACGGCGCGGCTTATGGCATAGCAGGGGGCTCCTCGCAACAGAGTTTGCCGCTCAAGGTGCATCCGCTTTTTGTCTACGGAACCCTCCGCGACCCCGACATTCTCTTGGCTTTGCTGGGGCGGGCGCTGAACGCCGACGCAATGCTTTTGGCCCACGCACCTGGCTTTGTCGCAGTTAACTATCCCGGCCGCGTCTACCCGGCCCTGGTGCGATACCCAGGCGGTGCGGCCGAGGGGCTCATGCTGACGGACCTCACGCCGTTCGAACGGGATCTGCTCGATGCTTTTGAGGGGAACGAATACCGCCGGGATTTTGTCGCCGTAGTCATTGGCGAGGAACTGCACGAGGCCGAAGCGTATTTGCCAACTGCGATGGTCAAGCCTGGCGCACCGACATGGGAGCTTTCCCGCTGGCAGGCCGAGCACAAGGAGCGCACACTCAGCAGCGAGCGTCAGAGTGCGAGCGACCTTCGATTGAAGCTGCTTGCCATCCGTCCCATCTAGCCTTGTCGCTGAAGACGATCTCGTAGAGGCGATCTCGGGACGTTCCCCCCGAGAAATTGCCCTACACCACAGGTGCGAGCAAGCGGTCAGCGACAATGTGGGGTTCAACTCTCATGCGCGGTGCGGCTAGGTGCGACAGATCGATTGGGAAACTGTCATAGCTCCGCGGCTGAAGGATGCCATTTTCGATGTGGGTCGGCTGCCGTTGCGGGACAACCGCACCCTTAGGCGAACTGGCCTGATGGCGGAACTCATCGGTGTGCTCGGGATTGTGTCCCGCCGGGCCCGCGTGGTCGGCTGCTCGCAAGATGGAGACACACATGGCAACCGAAAAGACGCTAGACGATCTGTTCCACGACACACTTCGCGATATCTACTATGCGGAAAAGCAGTTGGTTAAGGCGCTGCCAAAAATGGCCAAAGCGGCGCAAGACCCGATGCTCAAAAAGGGATTCGAGGACCATCAGGCCGAGACTGAAGGGCATGTCGAACGGCTTGAGCGGGTATTCGAAATCATCGGCAAGCCGGCTCGTGCCAAGACTTGTGATGCCATCCTCGGAATCCTCGAGGAGGGCAAGTCGATTATTGACGACTACAAGGGCACGGTCTCGCTGGATGCGGGGCTGATCGCTGCCGGCCAGGCAGCCGAGCACTACGAGATGGCGCGCTACGGCACCCTGAGAATCTGGGCGCAGCAGCTGGGGCTTAGCGAAGCGGCCAAGCTGTTCGAGCAAACGCTTAACGAAGAGAAGGCGGCGGACAAGAAACTCACCGACCTCGCCGTCAGCCAAGACAACGCCAAAGCCGCCTGATCGCAATGCGGCGCGTGTCCCGGCGCGCGCCGCTGCGGTCATCACGGGTACGGCAGCTGTCACAACTCTCACTCCGTGACCCTGTTGATTTCGGAGGCTAACCGACGGCTCCGGCATCCGCGGCCAAGTCCTGGGACGGTTCGGCGACAGCCCTACAATTATGATTACTGGCGCGGCGGGCGCGGACCATGCTTTATCTGCCCGGTATTTCTGGGGAGCCGGATATGGCGTTGCGCGTGGTGGTGGCGGGGCTTGGCAATATGGGGCGGAGCCATTCGCTGGCCTATCATCGCCACCCGGGGTTCGAGATCGCGGGGCTCGTGAACAGATCGAAGCCGCGCCTGCACGAGGAGCTTTCGGGCTACGAGATCCTTCCAGAATTCACCGCGGCATTGCGCGGGCTGAGGCCCGATGTCGCGTCTATCAATACCTATTCGGACACGCATGCTGCCTACGCCGTGGCGGCTCTGGAACAGGGTGCGCACGTCTTCGTCGAAAAGCCGATTGCGACCAATGTGAGGGATGCCGAGCGCGTGGTGGCCGCGGCCAAGGCTAACGGGCGGAAGCTCGTGGTCGGTTACATCCTACGGCACCATCCGAGCTGGATCCGGTTGATCGAGGAAGCGCGCAAGCTCGGTGGGCCCTACGTGTTTCGCATGAACCTCAACCAGCAATCGAGCGGGGTGAACTGGCGGACGCACAAGATGCTGATGGAGACAACATCGCCGATCGTCGATTGCGGCGTGCACTATGTGGATGTGATGTGCCAGATCACCGATGCCAAGGCGGTGGAAGTGCGCGGCATGGGCGTCAGGCTGTCGGACGAAGTGGCGCCCGACATGTACAATTACGGGCATTTTCAGGTGCTGTTCGCGGACAAGTCGGTGGCTTGGTATGAGGCGGCGTGGGGGCCGATGATTTCGGAGCAGGCGTTCTTCGTCAAAGACATCATGACGCCGAACGGCTCGGTCTCGATTGTTGTCGATGCAGGGCAGAAGTCGGACGACCACGACACACATAGCCGCACCGACCGGCTCAAGGTGCATCGAGCCAAGCTCGATGCCGACGGCAAGTTTGCTGCCGAGGACGAGATCATCTCGATGACAGGCGAGCCGGGGCACGATGCCCTGGCGGCGCGGGAGCAGGACTATCTCTATCGCGCCATCACCGAGGATATCGACCTGACGCGACACATGGACGACGCGGTAGCGTCACTTGCCATCTGCCTCGCTGCGGATGAGAGCGTGCGGACCGGCAAGCCGGTCAGGCTCTGACAGCGCGGGAGGGGAAGCGCGTGACGACGAAAGCCAAGGCCGAGACGGAGGAACAGAGCGCTACCGATTTCGCGAGCTTTACGGCCGATCTCACAGCGCGAAAGGCTGGGCTCAGCCGCCGACTGCAGCAGGTAGCGCATTTCTTCGTCAACAATCCCGAGGACGTGGCGATCTACACCATCGTCGAACTGGCGCGGCAGGCCGACGTGCAGCCTTCGACGATTACGCGCTTTGCCAAGGAGATGGGGTTTGCCGGATTCAACGAGCTGCAGGGCGTGTTCCGCCAGCGGTTGCTCGGGCCGCGTATGAGCTATGCGCAGCGGATGAAATCGTTTGCTGAGGTACCGCGGCCGAGTAAGGCCAAAGTTCTGCACCTCGAAGAGCCGGGCCTGGTGTTCGACACGTTCGTGCAAGCGGCGATGGATACACTGATCCGGTTGCGGGAGGATGTGGACCGCGGCGAGTTACAGGGCTTCGTCGAGACCCTTACAGGGTCGGGCGCAGTGCATATTGCAGGTGCGCGTGGTGCTTATGGCGTGGCCGCCTATTGCTACTACAGCCTGTCGCGGGTGGGAAAGCGGGCCCATCTCATCGACAATGCGGGTTCGATGCGCGAGCAACAGCTCAACGCGATTACCGAGAACGATGTTCTTCTGGTGCTGACGTTCGACGATTACACGCCCGAGACGATCGAGGTCGCGACGGCTGCACACAAGAAGGGCCGCACGCTGCTGGTGATTACCGACAACGAGCTGAGCCCGGTGGCGAAAATCGGTGCGCATACGCTGTTCGTCAAGGAAGCACGACTCGGGCACTTCCGGTCGCAGGTGCCGGCAATGGTGCTCTGCCAGTCTATTATCATCAGCGTCGGCAAGATGATCGAACGGGCCTAGCGCTCAGAGCGCAGTCCAGGTGCTGCCGTTCTCGCTTGAGTTCACCGCCGCCTCAATGAAGCGCATGCCCATCAACCCGTCGTCGACTGTCGGCACGTGCAGGCTGCGCGCGGGCCTACCGCCGTCGCGGCGGATGAGGATTTGGTCGACAGCATCGCGGTAGAGATTGGCGAAGCCCTCGATATAGCCTTCGGGATGTTCGGATGGCATCCGCGACACTTCTGTCGAAGCCGGTCCCAACCCGGGGCTGCCGCGGACGAGTATGCGAGTGGGTTCGCCGAATGGGGTGAAGCGTATCACTTCGGGCTCATGCGCCAGCCATTCGAGCCCGCCCTTGTCGCCGAAGATCTTGAGGGCGAGGCGGTTACCGTTGCCCGGTGAGACCTGGCTTGCGATCAGTATGCCACGTGCGCCGCTGGGGTAGCGCAGCATCACATGAGCGTTGTCGTCGAGTCTGCGGCCGGGAACGAAGGTGGTGAGATCTGCGGCTACTTCATCGGGTGCCTGGGCGGTGACGAAGTGGGCGAGGTTGAAGGCGTGGACGCCAATATCGGCGAGGCAGGCCGAGCGGCCAGCGCGCGCAGGGTCCGTACGCCACTCGGCCTGCTTCTGCCCATCGGCGTCGATGGGGTTGGTCAGCCAATCCTGGATGTATTCGACACGGATGACGCGCAGCGTGCCGAGCTGGCCGGAGGCCACCATGGCGCGCGCTTCGCGCACCAAAGCGTAGCCGGGGTTGTTAAAGGTCACTGCGAAGACGAGGCCAGACTTTTTCGCCAGCACCGCGAGTTCTTCCGCTTCGGCGAGCGTCGCCGAAAGCGGCTTGTCGCAGATCACATCGATGCCGGCGGCGAGGAAGGCCTTGGCGACAGGCACGTGCAGGTGATTGGGGGTGACGATGATGACGGCCTCGATGCCGTCTGCGCGAGCTGCTTCCGCCTTGGCCATCGCGGTGTAGTCGGAATAGGTGCGGTCGGCGGCGATGCCGATGTCGGTGCCGGACAGACGGGCGCGTTCTGGGTCCGAGGAGAGCGCGCCAGCTACGAGTTCGGTCCGGTCATCAAGCCGGGCCGCCATGCGGTGTACGGCGCCGATAAAGGCATCGCGGCCGCCGCCGACCATGCCGATCCTCAGTTTGCGCGTGGCGCGAGCGTCGCTACGGGCATCAACCATGATCTGTCCTCTCTAGGCAAAACTATTGTGGGCGACGAGTGCCGCAACCACGTCGATCGCCGGAGCAGTGCGCAATTGCCGTACGAATGAGACCAGCGCCGTTCTAACCGCTTCGACCGCGATGAGATCGGTGCCAAACACAGCTTCGATTTCCAGCATGGCTTGCACCAAGCCTTCGGGGTCGTCGCGGTGATGCTGGCCGATTGCGGTGGTTACCGCGGCCATCGGGTCGCGCACGTCGACGGGCCTGTTCTGCCAATGCAGACCTGATGCGTAGCACATCCAGCCGGCGACACCCAGCAACAGGCCGTCGGCTTGGCGCCCATCGCGGAGACAGGCGCGCAGGGGTTCGAGCAGGCGCTGGCGGATTTTCTGCGAGCCGTCGGTGGAGATCTGTAGCGTGCCGTGCTTGAGGTCCGGGTTCTTCAGTCGGCGAATGGATTGCTCGACATAGGCGGGCACGTCGATGCCGGGCACTGCAGGCAGGCCGGGCACGGTTTCGGCCATGATGGTGCGGCGAGCAAAGTCTTCGAAGGCGCGCTGCGCCATGACGTCGGCCATGAAGGGCAGATCTGAAAGCAGACCCAGCTGGCAGACGTTGGACTGGATGCCGTTAAGAACGCGCATCTTGAGAATCTCGTAGGCGTGCACGTCGTCGACGACAAGTGCACCGACCTTGTCCCAGGCGGGCTTTGACACGCCGTGCGGGTCTTCGATGACCCACATGCGGAAGGGCTCGCCGACGACGAGCCCGTAATCGGTTATTCCCGTCTCGGCGGCGAAGCGCTCGATGTCGGCATCCTGCGTGGCGGGTACAATGCGGTCGACCATGGTGTTGAGGAAATGCACACCGGTTTCGATGTGACGCGCAACGACCGGATCAACTTCCTGCGCCAGACCAATCACGCAGCGGCGAAGCGTTGCGCCGTTGTCCGGCACGTTGTCGCAACTCATGATGGCGGGTAGCGGGAGGCCCCGGGAGATGCGCAGCGTCAACGCTTCGAGGATGTAGCCAGGAACCGATCGCGGCAGGCGCGGGCTGGCGATGTCATGTCGGATGTCGGGATGATTGCGGTTGAACTCACCGGTCGCCGGGATGTGGCAGTAACCCTTTTCGGTCACCGTCATGGTGATCAGGCGGATCGCAGGATCGGCGGCGGCTTCGAGTGCCGCGAGCAGCGTGAGGCGGTGCGGGTCGTAGCTGTCGTCGAGGACGGAGTGGTGGGCGATTTCGGAGCCAACGAGCCGTCGGGTTACGGTGCCGCCTTCGCGCAACTCGCGACAGAACAGTCCGGATTGTGGGCCGAGCAGGGTGGAGACATCGGGGGCGCGCAGGTTGACGCCCACTATGCCCCAGTCGCCGAACTCCACGGCAAGGGCGTCGTCGGTCCATTCGGCTTGGTGGCAACGGTGGAAGGCACCGTCGCCCAGGTGGAGTATGCCGGGCTTCAGGGCGGCCCGGTCGTAGGCCGGGCGCTCGATGGAGGCAGGCAGGCGTGAGGCGCTCAGCGCATCGAGGCGCGTGGCAGACGAGAGTGCATGGCTGGTCATTTACTGCGGCGGGGCGGAGCGCCGGCGACAATCTGCTCGAGGTCGACGAGCGTACCGGTCTGCATCCCCGAGGCATCACTGAGCATGAAGATCGTCAGCTGCGCAACTTCATGTTCGGAGAGCAAGCGGCCGAGTGGCTGGCTGGCGGCTGCTTCTGCTTCCCAGGCGGCGCCCTTGCCGAGCTTGTCACCCTGCATGGTCTTTTCGCCGGGGGTCGAGGCCCAACCCATCATGATGCCGTTGGCGCGGATGCGATCGGCCAAGTGCGCGTGAGCTGCGTTCTTCGTCAGTGTTGCGAGGGC
>JBEBHC010000087.1:0-13521 GCA_040081185.1 Devosia sp.
TGTCCGCCAGGGCAAGGGCCAGCCGATTCGCGAAGACGGGCCGAAAACCCATCTGGCCAAGCGCGGCACGCCCACCATGGGCGGCCTGATGATCCTTGCCGGTGCGGTGACGTCGATCCTCCTGTGGTCGAATCTTAGCAATGTCTATGTCTGGGCGGTGCTGTTCGTCACCATCGCGTTCGGCGCGATCGGGCTTTACGACGACTACCTCAAGGTCAAGCGGATGAGCCACAACGGGTTCTCCGGCCGGCAGCGGCTGGCGATCGAGGCGGTGGTGGCGCTGATCGCGGCTTACATCATTGCGTCGGTGACCGATCCGACGATCGCCAATTCGCTGATGTTCCCGTTCATCAAGGGCGGCGGGCTCCCGCTGTCGTATTTCTTCTACATTTTTGCAGCCTTCGTGATCGTTTCGGCGGGCAATTCGGTGAACCTCACCGACGGGCTCGACGGGCTCGCCATCGTGCCTGTGATGGTGGCGGCTGCTTGTTTCGGGCTGATCGCGTATCTCGTCGGTTCGGCGACGTTCTCGGATTATCTCCTGCTCAACCCAGTGCCGGGGACGGCGGAACTGTCGGTGGTCAGCGGGGCGTTGATCGGAGCGGGACTCGGGTTCCTGTGGTTCAACGCGCCGCCCGCGCAGATATTCATGGGCGATACGGGGTCGCTGGCGCTGGGTGGGGCACTCGGTACCATCGCGGTGGCGACCAAGCACGAGATCGTGCTGGCGATCATCGGCGGGTTGTTCGTGCTCGAGACGGTTTCGGTGATCGTACAGGTCGTCTCGTTCCGCCTCACCGGCAAGCGTGTGTTCAAGATGGCGCCGATCCACCACCATTTCGAGATGCTGGGCTGGACCGAGAGCCAGGTTGTGGTCCGGTTCTGGATCATTTCCATCGTCTTGGCGCTGATCGGGCTGAGCTCGCTGAAGCTGCGCTAGTCGCAAAATGCAAAATGCGACGGCCGGTCACACCTTGCTAACCAGCAGGGCGATAGACTTGGCATTCGAGTAGTTGCGTCAGGGGAGCCGCCGGGCCGGGCGGCACACGAGATGTTTGCACGGGACAGGAAGACTCCGCTCGCCGAATGGTGGTGGACGGTAGACCGGCAGTTGCTGGCTGCGCTGATCCTGCTCATGCTGGCCGGGATGGTGCTGAGCTTTGCCGCGAGCCCGCCGGTGGCAGAGCGGCTCGGCCTCGGGCCGTGGCATTTCATCATCCGTCACGCGATCTTCGGGCTTCTGGCCCTGCCGGTGCTGATCGGCACGTCGTTCCTCGGCCATCGGCCGGCGCGGTTCGTGGCGCTCGGGGTGCTGGTGGTGTCGATCGTTCTCCTCTGGATGACGCTGAAGTTCGGCGTGGAGGTGAAAGGTGCGCGGCGCTGGATCAGTTTTGCGGGCAACACGGTGCAGCCGTCTGAGTTCGTGAAGCCAGCATTCGCGGTCATCGGCGCGTGGCTGTTCTCGGAGAGCATGCAGCAAAAGCATGTGCCGGCGCGGATCATGGCCACGCTGATCATGGGGTCGATCGTGGCCGGGCTTCTCCTTCAGCCGGACATCGGCCAGACGGCACTGGTGCTCGCCACCTGGGCGGCTTTGCTTTTCCTCTCGGGGATCTCGTGGTTCCTGATCATGGGGCTGGCGGGGGCCGGGGTAGGGCTGCTGTTCGGCGCCTACATGGTGTTCCCGCACTTCGCCAAGCGCATCGATACGTTCCTCAACCCGGAAGTTGGCAACAACTACCAGATGGAGAAGGCGCTCAACTCGCTGCTCGAGGGCGGCTGGTTCGGACGTGGGCCGGGCGAGTCACTGGCGAAGAAGGTGATCCCCGACGCGCATGCCGACTATGTGTTCTCTGCCGCGGCCGGTGAATTCGGCATCCTGTTCTGCCTTTGCCTCGTGACGCTGATCGGCTTCATCGTGATCCGCGCGCTCATGGGAGCGCAGCAGCAGACGAGCCTGTTCACGCGTCTCGCCGCTTCTACGCTGGCGATCCAGTTCGGGCTGCAGTGCGCGATCAACCTGTCGGTGAACCTCAACCTGATCCCACCGAAGGGCATGACGCTGCCGTTCGTTTCCTATGGCGGGACGTCGATGATCGCTATTGCCTTCGGCATGGGGCTGATGCTGGCGCTGACGCGCAAGAAGCCGGAGGAGCGGATGGCGACGGGCCTGCCGGTCTATCGACCAAGCCCGGTGGCGGTTCCGGCCGAATGAGCCTGTTCGTTTTGATGGCCGGTGGCACGGGAGGTCACCTCTTCCCCGCCATGGCGCTCGCCGAGGAATTGCGCCGGCGCGGCCACACGATCCACCTGATGACGGATCATCGGGTGAGCGACTACGGCAAGGCATTCCCGGCGCGCGAAATCCATGTCGTTCCGTCCGCCACGCCATCCATTCGGAACCCGATCAAGTTCGCCATTGCCGCAGTGAAGATCCTGTGGGGTACGGTTGTGGCGTGGGGTCAGTTGGGCGGAATAAAGCCGAATGCCGTGGTCGGCTTTGGCGGGTATCCGGTGTTCCCACCATTTCTCGCGGCGCGCCTACGGGGGACGCCCGGTCTGCTGCACGAGCAGAACGCGGTGATGGGACGCGCCAACCGGGCGCTAGCGAGCCGGGCGAGCCGGATCGCGCTGAGCTTCAGCAAGACCACGCATGCCGAGCCATTTGCTGCCAAATCGGTCCTCACCGGCAACCCGGTGCGCGACCGGGTCCGGATCGCAGTGGCGCCAGATCCGGCTTTGGAGATGGACGGGCCGATCGATGTGCTGGTTTTCGGTGGCAGCCAGGGGGCGCGCGTCTTCGCCGATCTTGTGCCGCCGGCGATAGCCGAATTGCCCGTCGAATTGCGATCGCGGTTGAGGATCACACAGCAATGCCGGCCCGAGGACCTCGAGCGGGTCACGGCTGCGTATAAGGTGGCACACGTCAATTTCGAGCTGCAGGCGTTCTTCGACGACCTGCCGCAGCGCATGGCCGCCAGCCATCTGGTGATTTCCCGCTCAGGCGCTTCTACCATCGCAGAACTCACGGTACTTGGCCGGCCAGCAATTCTGGTGCCGCTCCCCGGCTCGATCGACGCCGATCAGCGGAACAATGCGCTGGTGATGGAGGCTGCGGGGGGTGGCTGGATCATGGAACAGGCCAATATTTCGCCGCTTTCGCTCGCCACTCGCTTGACCTCACTTTTCGGTGAGCCGGAGGTGCTTCGGGCTGCGGCGGCAGCATCCCAGGCGCTGGGCCAGCCGAGGGCCGTTGAACAACTCGCAGACCTCGCTGAGGGGCTGGCGGGCGGGGGAAAACCGCAATGAAGATGCCGCGCAATATTGGGCCGGTGCATTTCGTCGGCATCGGCGGAATCGGGATGAGCGGCATCGCCGAAATCCTGCACAACCAGGGATACAAAGTTCACGGCTCGGACTCGTCCGAGAACCCCAATGTGCAGCGCCTGCGCAGCATGGGCATCGATGTTGCGGTCGGGCAGGCCGCCGAGAACCTCCGCGATGCGGCGGTGGTTGTCATCTCTTCGGCGATCAAGAAGGGCAACCCGGAGCTGGCTGCTGCACGCGCCCGGGGGCTTCCTGTGGTGCGCCGCGCCGAGATGCTCGCCGAGATCATGCGGTTCAAGAACAGCATCGCCATCGGCGGCACGCATGGCAAGACGACGACTACGACGCTGGTCGCGACGCTGCTCGATGCGGCGAACTACGATCCCACGGTCATCAACGGCGGCATCATCAACGCCTACGGGACCAATGCGCGCCTCGGCGATGGCGAGTGGATGGTGGTCGAGGCGGACGAAAGCGACGGCACCTTCGTCAAGCTGCCTGCCGATGTGGCGATCGTCACCAATATCGATCCCGAGCACCTCGATCACTACAACGACTTCGACCACGTGAAGCAAGCGTTTCTCAACTTCGTCGAGAACGTGCCGTTCTACGGCTTTGCCGTGATGTGCACCGATCATCCGGTCGTGCAGGAAATGGTTGGTCTGGTGCGCGACCGCCGGGTCATTACCTACGGCACGAACCCGCAGGCCGATGTGCGGTTGATCGATCTCGAAGTCATCGACGGGCAGAGCCATTTCGCGGTCGAAATCCGCGACCGTATTCGCATGACACATCTACGCATCGAAGGCCTCGTGCTGCCGATGCCGGGTGAGCACAATGCCTTGAATGCGACCGCCGCCATTGCGGTGGCCGATCAGTTGAAGGTGCCGGCTGAAGCGATCCGCAAGGGGCTGCTCGGATTCTCCGGCGTGAAACGACGCTTTACCAAGACCGGGACGATCGACGGCATCACAGTCATCGACGACTACGGGCACCATCCGGTCGAGATTGCGGCGGTGCTGAAGGCTGCACGGCAATCCACCAAACGTGACGTGATCGCGGTCGTGCAACCGCACCGCTATTCACGGCTGCACGATCTATTCAATGACTTTGCCACCTGCTTCAACGATGCCGACACGGTCATCGTCGCGCCGGTTTACGCGGCGGGTGAAGCGCCCATCGAGGGCGTCACGCATGAAGAACTGGTGGCACGTATCCGCGCGCGTGGCCATCGCGACGCGCGTGTGATCGACCGGCCGGAGGCTTTGGCTCCACTGATCGCCAGCCGGGCGCAGAAGGGCGACTACGTCGTTTGTCTCGGCGCGGGCAGCATCACGCAGTGGGCAGCATCGCTGCCCGGCGAGCTTGGACGGCTGCTCGGTAAGGAGCCGGAGGCGGCATGAGCGACGCAACCCTCGCGACCCCCAGCAAAGTCTGGCCAGACCTGCTGCCGCAGTTTGCGGGCTGGGTTGGGGATGTTCGCGGCCAGCTGATCCCCAACCAGATGCTCGGCGAGATGACGACGCTGCGCGTCGGCGGCCCCGCGCAATTGTTCTTCCGTCCGGTGGACGAGGACGACCTCGCGTTTTTCCTTAAACACCTGCCGTCTGACGTCCGCGTGACGGTGGTGGGGCTGGGTTCCAACCTGCTGATCCGTGAGGGTGGCCTCGACGGCGTGGTGATCCGCCTGCCCGCGAAAGGCTTCGGCGCCGTCGATATCCTCGATGGTCACCGTGTGCGGGCAGGTGCAGCGGTGCCGGATGTGAAGGTCGCTACGGCTTCGGCCGAAGCGGGCATCGATGGACTCTGGTTCTACCGGGGTATTCCCGGCGGCATCGGCGGGGCGCTCTACATGAATGCCGGGTGCTACGGCACCGAGACGCGCAACCGCATGATCGAGCTGCGAGCGGTCACACGCGATGGTGAAATCATCACACTGTCGCATGAGAACATGGGCTATCTCTATCGCAAGTCGAACGGGCCGCGCGGGGCGGTGTTCGTGTCGGGTACCTACCAGGGCTTCGCGGGCGATCCCGAGACAATCCTCGACGAGATGCGCAAGGTGCATGAGCGACGCGAGAGCACGCAGCCAACGCGCGCCAAAACCGCGGGATCGACGTTCAAGAATCCCGAGGGACATTCGAGCTGGAAGCTGATCGATGAGGCCGGTGGCCGCGGTTTCACGTTTGGTCGTGCGCAGATGAGCGAGATGCATTCGAATTTCCTCATCAACATGGGCGAGGCTGATGCTTACGAGGTCGAGACTGTCGGCGAGATGATCCGGCAGAAGGTTCGCGACAAGCACGGCATCACCCTGCGCTGGGAAGTGCGGCGCATGGGCCATTTCATACCCGGCCGCGAGGTGCGCGAGTTCACGGACGGCGAGCCGTTCACGGGAGCTGTTTGATGAGCAAGCATGTCGCCGTCCTCATGGGCGGCTGGTCCAACGAGCGGCCGGTGTCGCTGAGCTCGGGGCGCGAATGCGCGCAGGCGCTGCGTAACGGGGGCTATGCGGTGTCCGAAGTCGACATGGGCCGCGACATTGCGGATGTGCTGCAAAAGCTGAAGCCGGACGTAGTGTTCAACGCGCTGCATGGACCGTTCGGCGAGAGCGGAACGATCCAGGGGCTGCTGGAGCTGCTTGAGATCCCCTATACGCATTCCGGGGTGCTGGCTTCGGCGCTGGCGATGAACAAGCACCAGGCCAAGATCATCTTCAAATCGGTCGGCATTCCGGTGACCGACCATGTGATCGCCGACCGCGCCGACGTCGCCCGGAAGCACATCATGCCGCCGCCGTATGTTGTGAAGCCGATCGCCGATGGCTCGAGCTTCGGAGTGTTCATCGTCAAGGCCGACGCGCCGCACCCGCCGCAGGAGTTGACGCGCGAAGACTGGACGATGGGTGAAGAGGTGATGGTCGAGCGCTATATTCCCGGACGCGAACTGACCTGCGCCGTGATGGGCGACGTGGCGCTCGGCGTTACCGAGATCGTCACCGACCTCAGCTTTTACAATTTCGAGGCGAAATACGCCGAAGGTGGCTCGCGCCACATCGTACCAGCGCAAATTCAACCGAAAATTTACGACAAAGTGCAGAAGATGGCGCTCAAGGCGCATGCTGCGCTGGGTTGTCGGGGCGTCTCTCGAAGCGATTTCCGCTTCAACGACCGTGCGGGCGAAGACGGTGAACTCGTCTGCCTGGAAATCAACACCCAACCAGGCATGACGGCGACGTCTCTGGTTCCCGAACAGGCGCGCGCGGCGGGCCATACGTTCGAGGAACTTGTCGCCTGGATGGTGGAGGATGCGAGTTGCAACAGGTAGCAGCCAGGGATTTCGCGCCAGGAGAACTGGTCGATCCGCGCTCGCTTCCCGTTCCGCTGACCAACCTGTCGCGCCAGGCGCGCCGCAATTTCCGCACGGCCTGGGTGCTGCATCGCAAGTGGATGCTGCGTGGTCTCGCGGCCGTGATGGTGCTCGCCGTGGTGGTCGGCCTCTATGAGGGGCGGGCGCTGATCGGGCAGGGTGTGACCGCCGTCAGCGATCTGGCGCAGGGCGAGTTTGCCAAGGCCGGCTTCGGTATTTCCAAGATCAACATCACCGGCCAGTCGCTCACGGGCGAAGCCGAGATTCTCAAGGCGCTCGGACTCACCCCCGCGGCGTCAACGCTGAACTTCGATGCCGACGCAGCACTCGATAGGATCGAGGCGCTGCCTTCGGTCAAGTCGGTGACCATCCGCAAGATCTATCCCGGCGAACTCCAGGTGCTGGTGGTGGAAAAGGAACCCGTGGCGCGCTGGCGCATCGGTGATGCGACCTATCTCGTCGATGGTAATGGCAGCGCCGTGGCGCCAGACGACGGCACGTTCCGCGAATTGCCCCTAGTGGTGGGCGAGGGCGCGGCCGACGATGCGATGGTCATGATCAAGTCGCTGGAGCGCCATGCGTTGCTGCGCGAGAACCTCGCCGCGCTCAGCCGCATCGGTGACCGTCGCTGGGACCTGATCTTCTATTCCGGCCTGCGCGTGCAGCTGCCCGAGTTCGGCGTGGCGCAGGCGCTCGACCAGCTCGAGATGTATCAAGAGACCGACGAACTGCTCGAGCGCGACGTTACCGTCATCGACATGCGCGTGGCGGGCATGGTGTCGCTGAAACTCGGCGACCTATCGGTTGCGGCGCGGAAGGCCGATGCCAAGAACAACAAGCACGTCGTCAAAGGCGATGCAGAATATGAAACCCCGGCCGAGCGCGCGGCGGAGAAGAAGCCACAATGATCACCGACATGATGACCGCGCGGCTGAAGCCGGTACAGCCGGGCCGCACGAGCCTGGTCTCCGTGCTCGATATCGGGTCGACCAAGATCTGCTGCGTGATCGCGCGCCTGTCGCCGCGACCTGAGGGCAAGTCGCTCAAGGGCCGGACGCACAGCGCCGAGGTCATCGGTTTCGGTTATGGCGCCGCCTCCGGAATCAAGAGCGGCGTGATCACCGACCTCGGCAAGGCTGAACAGGCAATTCGTACAGTCGTAGGGATGGCCGAGCGTGCCGCTGGACTCACGCTCCAGTCGGTGATCGTCAACGTCACCGCGGGGCGGCTGGGCTCCGAGACGTTCTCGGCGACGGTCAGTCTTGGCGGACAGGAGTGCGAGCGAGCCGACATCCAGCGCGTGCTTCGCGCCGTGAACGAACGCTCCGTGCGTCCGGAACGCTCGATCGTCCATGCGCTGCCGATCGGGTATGCGATCGACGGTCAGAAGGGCGTGCGCGATCCGCGCGGACTCGTCGGCGAGAATCTTTCGGTCGATGTGTCGGTGATCAGCGCCGAGACGCTGGCCATGCGCAATATCGAGCTGGTGCTCAATCGCTGCCACCTGCAGATCGAAGCGCTGATGGCGACGCCCTATGCTTCGGGCATGTCGACACTGGTCGACGACGAGGCGGAGCTGGGTGTGGCCGTGGTCGATTTCGGTGGGGCGACAACGACACTTTCGGTGTTCGCCGAGGGGCAGCTGGTGCATGCCGATGCCATCGCCATCGGCGGCCATCACCTGACGCTCGATATCGCGCGGCAGCTTTCGGTATCGGTCGCCGACGCCGAGCGGCTGAAGACGGTTTACGGCTCGGTGCTGCCGGGGCAGGCCGATGAGCGCGAGATGATTTCGGTCGTGCCGGTTGGCGCGCAGGCCGACGAGGCGCCGGGGCAGGTGGCCCGCTCGCACATCACCCGCATCCTGAGGCCGCGGGTCGAGGAGATCCTCACCGCGCTGCGCGATCGCCTGCAGGCGACGGGGATGATGGATATTTCCGGCCGGCGTTTCGTGCTGACGGGCGGCGCCAGTGAACTGACCGGCCTGCCCGAAGTCGCGCGGCGTATCCTCGCTCGCAATGTCCGCAACGGACGCCCGATGGGAATCTCCGGCCTGCCGGAGATGGCCAAGGGGCCCGCTTTCGCGACCGTAGCCGGGATGCTGATCTATCCGCAGGTCTGCGCCCAGGAATTCGTCGAGCCGCGGACGACGGCAAAGCTCACCGGCACCGACGGCTACCTCGCGCGTGTCGGTACCTGGCTTCGCGCCAGCTTCTAATCCACCGCGCAGTCATGGTTAACAGGTGGTGAATGCAACGGGGCCAGACCGTCGCATTCTGCATCTAGATTAACGGATTGGCGTCAATTGTTAGGGCGCGGTTAACGAATTGGCGACTAACAATTGCCCCACAACGCCACCTGTGGGGCCCCCCATGACGATCAATCTCGCTATCCCGGATATCAAGGAACTCAAGCCCCGCATCACCGTCGTCGGTGTCGGCGGTGCGGGAGGAAACGCGGTCAACAACATGATCGCGCAAGGCCTTAACGGGGTCGACTTCGTCTGCGCCAATACCGATGCGCAGGCACTCGCGCTGAGCAAGTCGCAGCGCATCATCCAGCTCGGTGTTTCGGTTACCGAAGGTCTCGGCGCCGGGTCGCACCCGGAAGTCGGCCGTGCGGCCGCCGAAGAGAGTTTCGACGAGATCAACGACCACCTGTCCGGGGCCCACATGGTGTTCATCACCGCAGGCATGGGCGGCGGTACGGGTACGGGCGCTGCGCCGGTGATTGCGCGCGCGGCGCGCGAGCAGGGCATCCTGACGGTTGGCGTCGTCACCAAGCCGTTCACGTTCGAAGGCAACCGTCGTGCGCGGCTGGCCGAGGATGGAATTGACGAACTGCACCGGCATGTCGATACGCTGATCGTTATCCCGAACCAGAACCTGTTCCGGGTTGCCAACGAGAAGACGACCTTCGCGGACGCCTTCAAGATGGCCGACGAGGTGCTCTTCTCGGGCGTCTCGTGCATCACCGACCTGATGGTCAAAGAAGGCCTCATCAACCTCGACTTCGCCGACGTGCGCGCTGTGATGCGGGGCATGGGCAAGGCCATGATGGGGACCGGTGAAGCCTCCGGTGACGATCGGGCGCGTCACGCCGCCGAAGCCGCCATTGCCAATCCGCTGCTCGATGATGTGTCGATGCACGGCGCACGCGGCCTGCTGATTTCGATCACCGGTGGTCCTGACCTCACTCTGTACGAAGTCGACGAAGCCGCCAGCCGCATCCGCGAGGAAGTTGATCCGGATGCCAACATCATCCTCGGCGCGACCTACGATCCGGAAATGAGCGGCAAGATCCGCGTGGCGGTCGTCGCCACCGGCACGGACGCCACGATGGTCCAGGCGCTCGAGCCGATGAAAGCCAACAACACGCGTGCGCCGCTTTCCGTGCGCCCGCGGCAGGCCGCCCTCGAGCAGGCGCCCGCGCCGGTCCAGATGCCGCAGTTCGAAGCCGAAGTGCAGCAGGCCGTCGCCGAGGCGATCCACCAGGAGCCGGCCTATTCGAGCTATGGGCAGGACGACGGGATCACCGTCGAGCCGTACATCCCGGCCTCTGCCCATACCCACATCGAAGAACCGATTCGGGCTCCCGAGCAGCCGGTTCCGAGCGTCTATGTACCTTCCCACGCGGAACGGCCCGATGGTGGCCGCCGTATGCCCCGCACCGAGGAGCTTCCCGCTGTTGCGCGAAGGTCACTTGTCGCGGAAGAACGGCATGAACCAGAGCCGCGGAATGCGCGCGCCCTTTTCAAGCGGCTCGCTTCAAATGTGGGCCTCGGACTGCGTCCGGCTGCCCCGCCGCAGCGCGACGAAACGGCTTATTCGGCGACCGATGATGCTGCTGCACGAAACGCAATCGAGGCCGGAACACCGCGGAATTCGGGCGCTTCGGGGGCACCGCAAGGGGCCGCCGGCAACCTCGATGCGCAGGGTCGCCAGCTCCCGCACAAGGAGCATATCGAGATACCGTCATTCTTGCGGAAGCACGGCTGAACGCCGTTGCCTTGACCGTGGAACAGCAGCCGGCGCGCCTTCCGCGCCGGTTTGTTTTTGGTTAAGACTGATTTGGGTCTTCGGGGTTTTGGAGTCTGTTTATGCAGAAGCTGTCGGCGCGGCAGCGCACCTTAGGCGGTGCGCTGGAGTTCAGCGGTTTCGGCGTTCACTCGGGCCTGCCCGTCACGCTGAAAATCGAGCCGGCACCGGCAGATAGCGGTTACAAGATCCAGCGGAAATTCGAGAATGGATCGGTTGTCGGACCGGTCGATGTCCACTTCTCCCGCGTCACCCGGACCACCCTTTGCACCACGCTTGATCTTGGCGACAGCGTGTCCGTTGCCACAATCGAGCACGTCATCTCGGCATTGTCCGGCCTTGGTGTCGACAACGCGCTGGTGACGCTCACCGGGCCCGAATGCCCGATCCTCGACGGAAGTGCAGGGCCCTTTGTCGACGGTATCATGAGCGTCGGCCTCGAGATTCAGAGCAGGAGCCGGCGCTATATCAAGATCATGCGCCAAGTGATGGTGCGCAACAACGAGGCGTCTGCGGCGCTGGAGCCGTATAACGGGCGCATGCTCGACCTCGAGATCGAGTTCGACAGCCGTGTCATCGGACGGCAGCGGATGATTTTCGACTGGACGCCGAACAAGTATTACCGCGACGTCTCGCGAGCCCGCACGTTTGGCTTCGTGCGTGATGCCAAGATTCTCCGCCAAGCGGGTTACGCGCTGGGCTCTTCGCTCGACAACTCGATCACGGTTCACGAGGATCGTATCCTCAACCCCGGTGGGTTGCGCTACGAGGATGAGTTCGTGCGGCATAAGCTGCTCGATGCGGTTGGCGACCTTGCCCTGTGCGGCTTGCCGATCTATGGCCGGTTCCGGTCCTATCGCGGCGGCCACGCCCTCAATGCGCTGGTCTTGCAGGGTCTGTTCGCCAGCGAGGCGAATTACGAGATAGTTTCGGCGGAAGACCTTCCGCTTGCTTTCGACGCTCTGGACGACATGCCGGATGGGCTGGAAGTGCGGCCCTATATCCGCTCGGTCGCATAGGGCACGACGTCACAGTTTTGTTGGATTTGGTGCGTAGGCCGCACAGTGCTGATAGAATGCGGCGCGTAACCGGACGGGGCTTTTCGTGACAGCTAAGAGAATTGGGTCTGCGGCAGGACTTTTGGGCCGCATCTTAGCGTTTGCGGCGGTGCTCGCCTTCGTTTCTGCCTGCTCGCTCTTCGGGCCGACCAAGCTGGTGGACGAGGAAATCATCCCGCCCGAGACGCTATACTCGCAAGCGCTCAAGAAGATGGACGAGCAGCGCTATCAAGAGTCGCTCGACCTCCTCAAGAAGCTGCAGCGCCAGCATCCCTACTCGGACTTCAACGAGAAGGCGAAGCTGATGGAGGTCTACGGCAACTACCATATCGGCCGTTTCGACGACGCCATTGCCGCCGCCGATCGCTATACAGCGACGTTCCCCAGTTCGCCGGAGATGCCCTATGTGCTGTTCCTGAAGGGAACGGCGTATTTTGCGCAGATCACCGACATCACGCGCGACCAGAAGATTTCCCAACAGGCGATCGACACGTACACGCTGCTGATCTCGAATTATCCAGACAGCAAGTACGCCAAGGACGCCAAGGACAAATTGGTGATCGCGGTGGACCAGCTGGCAGGCAAGGAAATGTCGGTTGGCCGCTATTATGCGGGCAACGGCCAGTACACGGCGGCAATCAATCGCTTCAAGGTGGTGGTCGACAAGTACCAGACGTCCTCTCACATCGAGGAAGCGCTGTTCCGCCTCACCGAGTCGAACCTGGCTCTGGGTCTGAACCACGAAGCGCAGACGGCGGCGGCGGTGCTCGGGCACAACTACCCGTCCAGCCAGTGGTACAAGGATGCCCTGAAGCTGCTGCAGGATGTCGGTCTCGAGCCGGTGGTGCAGCAGGGCAGCAGTCTCGCAACTGCATTGCAGGGCTAGCACGGCGTTCCATTTGTTGCTATTTTGTTCGCGTTGCCGCGATTGCGGCGACGCGGGCCATTTGCTGCAGTCGGGCCTGGGTTAGCGGCGGAGTCGGCAGGTCGTGCTCAGCGCAATTTCGGTTCGCAACATCGTTTTGATCGACCAGCTCGATTTGGCGCTGGACGGCGGGCTGTCGGCCCTGACCGGCGAAACCGGCGCCGGTAAATCCATCCTGCTCGACGCACTGACTTTGGCGCTTGGCGGGCGGGGTGATGCCGCTCTCGTCCGTAAGGGGACGGAGAGCGGGCAGGTGGTGGCGGTGCTGCAGTTGCCTGAGTCGCATCCGGCGCGCGTCGCTTTACGCGAGAACGACATCTCTGACGACGCCGAACTGATCCTGCGGCGGGTGCAGTTCGCCGACGGGCGGACCCGGGCATTCATCAATGATCAGCCGGTTGGGGCGGGATTGCTGCAAAACATCGGCCGCCTCCTCGTCGAAATCCACGGGCAGCACGACGACCGTGCGCTCGTCGATGCGGCGACGCACCGGGCACTGCTCGATGTCTTCGGCGGACTCGACTGCGATGCAGCTATCGTGCAGTCGGCACATTCCAAACTGATCGCCGCCGACGACGCGGTGGCCCGGCAGCGTGCCGTCATTGCGGAGGCGCAGTCGCGCGAAGAATTTGCGCGGCACGCGGTGCAGGAATTGTCGGAGTTGGCGCCGGAAGAGGGTGAGGAGGATCTGCTGGCCGAGCGGCGGCAGCGTCTGATGCAGCTCGAGAAGGCCGCTGAGGAAGTCCGTGACGCCGATGAAATTCTCGGTGGCCCAATGGCGCCCGGTCCGGCGCTTTCAGGGTTG
>JBEBHC010000088.1:0-13412 GCA_040081185.1 Devosia sp.
CTCGCGGTGCTGCTCACCGAGCGTGGGCTCGGCGGGGATGACACCGACCTCGCGCATCGCCTGCAGCTCTTTCGCAGCGAACGCTCGCGCCGTGCCAATGATGCGCGCGGCCTCGCGCGCCGCTGGGGCGGCGAACCGCAGGGGGACGATGCCATCGGCGCCATGCTGGGACTGGCCTATCCCGACCGTGTCGCGCAGCAGTCCGGTGCGCGCGGGCGCTTCCGCCTGGCCAACGGCCGCGCCGCATCGCTGGACGAAACCGACGCGTTGGCAAAGGCACCGTTCATCGTGGTCACCGACATGACGGGAGCTGCCGCCACCACCCGCATTCGCGGCGCGGCGGCGATCGCACGGGAGGAGATCGAGGCGCTGTTCGCGGCGCACATCACGGGTGAGGTGGCACTGCATTGGGACGAGCCATCGAAGTCCGTAAAAGCGCGCCGACGGCGGAGCTATCAGGCGCTGGTGCTCGGCGACGACCCGATAGCAGTGCCGCAGGAACAGATGGAGGCAGCCGCCGATCTGCTGGCGAGGCAGCTGGCGCCCCGATTGCCGTGGAGCAGGGCGCAACGCGACACGCAGGCACGGATCGACTTCCTTAGACGGACGGCAGGGGCCGACTGGCCGGACCTGTCGGCGCTGCCGCCGGAAGAGATCGCCCGCGCGCTTCTCGGACGCACGAGCAGTGCCGACATTACGGCGGACGATCTTGATGGCCTGCTCGCAACTGTGCTGCCCTGGCAAAAGGCACAGGAGGCCGAGCGTGCGCTCCCCACGCATTTCACCGCCCCGACCGGCAACCGCTTCGCCATCGACTACGCCGCCGAGGCCGGGCCAAGCGTCGAACTGCGCGTGCAGGAACTCTATGGGCTGACCGAGCACCCCAGCGTCGCTCAGGGCCGGGTGCCATTGGTTCTCGTCCTCACTTCGCCGGCGCACCGGCCGATCCAGACCACCCGCGACTTGCCCGGCTTCTGGCGCGGGAGCTGGAAGGATGTGCAGAAGGACATGCGCGGCCGCTATCCCCGTCATCCCTGGCCCGACGATCCGGCCAACGCCGCGCCCACCAGCCGGGCCAAGCCGCGTGGCACCTGAAGGGCGGACGAAAGCACCGCTTGGAAACGTTTCCAAATCCGGTTAAGGACCTGTAGTGGAAGGGATTGGACTTCCGGAGCGCAAGCCTGCACTTTTGACCGACGACTTCACTTTTGACCCAACGATAAAAACCGGCCGAGGGCAGGGAGAGATGCAGAACATCATCGAGGCGCTGGAGGCGCGGCGCGCCGAGGCTCGCCTGGGCGGCGGGCAGAAACGCATCGACGCCCAGCACGGCAAGGGCAAGCTCACCGCCCGTGAGCGACTCGACGTGTTGCTCGATCCCGGCTCGTTCGAAGAATACGACATGTTCGTCCGCCATCGCGCTCTCGATTTCGGCATGGATGAAACGGTGATCCCCGGCGACGGCGTGGTGACCGGCTGGGGCACCATCAACGGCCGCATGACCTATGTGTTCAGCCAGGACTTCACCGTGTTCGGCGGCTCGCTCAGCGAGACTCACGCGCAGAAGATCTGCAAGATCATGGACCTCGCCGTGCAGAACGGCGCTCCAGTGATCGGGCTCAACGATTCCGGCGGCGCCCGCATCCAGGAGGGCGTCGCTGCCCTCGGCGGCTACGCCGAAGTCTTCTGGCGCAATGTGCAGGCCTCGGGTGCGGTTCCGCAGATCAGCGTGATCATGGGACCGACGGCGGGTGGCGCAGTCTATTCGCCGGCCATGACCGACTTCATCTTCATGGTGAAGGACACGAGCTTCATGTACGTCACCGGTCCGGACGTGGTGAAGACCGTGACCTCCGAGATCGTGACGCACGAGGAGCTCGGCGGCGCCGGCACGCACACCAAGGTCAGCTCGGTGGCCGATGCAGCCTTCGACAACGACATCGAGACGCTGCTCGAAGTCCGTCGGCTGTTCGATTTCCTGCCGCTCAACGCCAATGCCAAGCCGCCGCGCGCCACCCCGTTCGACACCATCGACCGGCGCGAGGACGCGCTCGACACCATCATCCCCGACAGCGCCAACAAGCCCTACGACATGCGCGAAGTCGTGCTCCGCATCGCTGACGAAGGCGACTTCATGGAGTTGCAGAAGGACCACGCGGGTAACATCCTCACCGGCTTCGTCCGGCTCAACGGCGAGACTGTCGGTGTCGTCGCCAACCAGCCGCTGGTTCTGGCCGGCTGCCTGGACATCAATTCGTCGAAGAAGGCCGCCCGCTTCATCCGCTTCTGCGATTGCTTCGGCATCCCGATCCTGACGCTGGTCGACGTGCCCGGCTTCCTGCCCGGCGTGGCCCAGGAATATGGCGGCATCATCAAGCACGGCGCCAAGCTGCTTTTCGCTTATGCCGAGGCGACGGTACCCAAGGTGACGGTGATCACGCGCAAAGCCTATGGCGGCGCCTATGACGTGATGAGCTCAAAGCATATCCGCGCCGACGTGAACTACGCCTGGCCCTCTGCCGAGATCGCCGTGATGGGCGCCAAGGGTGCGACGGAAATTCTCTATCGCGCCGAGCTCAACGACAAGGACAAGATCGCCGCGCGCACCAGGGAATACGAAGACCGCTTCGCCAATCCGTTCGTCGCCGCCGAACGCGGCTTCATCGACGACGTGATCATGCCGCACAGCACAAGGCGGCGTGTGGCGCGGGCCTTCGAGACGCTGCGGCACAAGAAGGCGAGCGTGCCCGCCAAGAAGCACGACAACATTCCGCTGTGAGGACTTGATGGAAATCACCAAGCTGCAACGGGACTCTTGGATGAAGAATCCCGAGACGCACGCGTGGGAGAGCGTGATCGGTCCCCTGTACAAGGATGGTAACGGATCGGTCGACGTCGAGAGATTGTTCGCAATTGCTGACGCGAATGGGTTGCAAGATCTCCGTGTGAGGTACGCCCAACTTAATCCCGGACAAATCGCGATGAATGTCAGAAACCGTCTTCGACCAATCTGGCGTGCCGGCAAGTTCAGGATAGCCTAGCGTGTTCACCTCACTCCTCATCGCTAATCGCGGCGAGATCGCCTGCCGCGTCATCAAGACGGCCAAGCGCATGGGGCTGCGCACGATCGCGGTCTATTCCGATGTGGATCGTGAAGCGCTGCATGTGAAGATGGCCGACGAGGCCGTGCATATTGGCGGTTCCGCCGCGCGGGACTCGTACCTCTCGATCGACAGGATCATTGCAGCCTGCAAGCAGACCGGCGCGGAAGCGGTGCATCCCGGCTATGGGTTCCTGAGCGAGAATGCCGAATTCGCTGCGGCGCTCGAAAAGAACGGCATCATCTTCGTTGGCCCGCCCACCAAGGCGGTCGAGGCGATGGGCGACAAGATCACCTCCAAGAAACTGGCCGCGGCGGCCGGTGTCTCCACCGTGCCCGGCCATATGGGTCTGGTCGCCGATGCTACCGAAGCAGTGACGATCGCCAGGCAGGTCGGCTACCCCGTGATGATCAAGGCCTCGGCCGGTGGCGGCGGCAAGGGCATGCGGATTGCCTGGAACGATGCCGAGGCGAAGGAAGGCTTCGAGCGCTCGAAGTCCGAAGCTGCGTCGTCCTTTGGCGATGACCGCATCTTCATCGAAAAGTTCGTCACCGAACCGCGCCATATCGAAATCCAGCTGATCGGCGACCAGCACGGGAATGTGCTCTATCTCAACGAACGCGAATGCTCGATCCAGCGCCGCAACCAGAAGGTGATCGAAGAAGCTCCGTCGCCGTTCCTCGACGCCGCGACGCGCAAGGCGATGGGCGAGCAGGCAGTGGCTCTGGCCAAGGCCGTCGGCTATTTCTCCGCCGGTACGGTTGAGTTCATCGTCGACGGCAAGCGCAACTTCTACTTCCTCGAAATGAATACGCGCCTCCAGGTGGAGCATCCGGTGACGGAGCTGACCACCGGGCTCGATCTCGTTGAACTGATGATCCGCGTGGCCGCCGGCGAAAAACTGCCGCTGGCGCAGAAGGATGTCGGCATCAACGGCTGGGCCATCGAGAGCCGGCTCTATGCCGAAGATCCTTACCGCAACTTCCTGCCCTCGACCGGCCGGCTCACCCGCTACCGCCCGCCGGAAGAAGAAGCCGATGCCGAGCACGCTGTGCGCAACGATACCGGTGTCTATGAAGGTGGTGAGATCTCGACCTACTACGACCCTATGATCGCCAAGCTCTGCTCCTGGGCACCGACACGCGAGGCGGCGATCGGCGTGATGCAGGAAGCGCTCGACCAGTTCGAGGTCGAGGGTGTGGGCAACAACATTCCGTTCCTGTCGGCGGTGATGGGCCAGCAGCGGTTCCGTGAGGGCCGGCTGACCACAGGCTACATCGCCGAGGAGTTCCCCGAAGGCTTCACCGGCGTCGCGCTGTCACCCACGGACCTGACGCACCTGGCGGCGCTCGCCTGTGTATCGGCCTACGCGCTCGACACGCGCTCGCATGTCGGCAGTGAACAGCGGCGTGCCGTGCTGATCGGCGGCGAGCGTTGGGATTTCCACGTGCGCGCCGACGGCATCGAGTTCTGGCTGACTGGAGGCGACGGCAAGAAGCTGCTGGTCGAAACCGGATGGAAGCCCGGCATGTCGCTCGCTATCGCGCGGGTCGATGGCGAACTGCATCACGTCCGCATCGATCGCGTGACCAGCGGTTTCCGCCTGCGCTGGCGTGGCGCGGACATCGTGGCGCGCGTGCTGCTGCCGCGCGTGGCCGATTTGATGCCGCTGATGCCGGTGAAGGTGCCGCCCGACATGAGCCGGTTCCTCCTCTGCCCCATGCCGGGACAGGTGGTGCGGCTAGATGTGGCTGAAGGCGACGTGGTGGAAGCCGGCCAGCCGCTCGCCATCGTCGAAGCGATGAAGATGGAGAACGTACTCAAAGCCGAGCGGCGCGCCCGGGTGAAGACCGTGCGCATCAAACCAGGAACCGTGCTCGCCGTGGACGAGATCATCCTGGAGTTCGAGGCGGTATGAGTTTGATGCCGGACCTCATGCCATCCACCGGGTGTCATCCCCGCAGAAGCGGGGACCTAAGCCGCAACGCAACGCGTGTGGATAGTCGGGTCCCGGGTCAGGCCCGGGATGACACTGTTTTGGTGGGGCGCTCGAGATGAGCCACACCTTTGCCGATTGGGAAAAGTTCGCTGCGAAAGAGCTCAAAGAAACGCCAGTCGCCGCCCTCGATCGCGACTATGGCGGCCTGACTGTGAAGCCCGCCTACTTCGCCGGTGATGCAACCGACCCCGGCGTTCCCGGCGCTGCGCCGTACACACGCGGTGTGCGTGCGACGATGTACGCCAACCGGCCGTGGACCGTTCGGCAATATGCCGGCTTCTCGACTGCGCGCGAAAGCAACGACTTCTATCGCAAGAATCTTGCGGCGGGGCAGAAGGGTCTGTCGGTCGCCTTCGATCTGGCGACGCATCGTGGCTACGACAGCGACCATCCGCGTGTCACCGGCGATGTCGGCAAGGCAGGCGTCGCCATCGACAGTGTCGAGGACATGAAGCTGCTGTTCGACGGCATCCCGCTCGACCAGATGAGCGTGTCGATGACGATGAACGGTGCCGTGCTACCGGTCCTGGCGATGTTCATCGTTGCTGCCGAGGAGCAGGGCGTGCAACAGGCCGAGCTCGATGGAACCATTCAGAACGATATTCTGAAAGAGTTCATGGTCCGCAACACCTACATCTATCCGCCCGAACCGAGCATGCGGATCGTCGGCGACATTATTGCCTACACCGCGCAGCACATGCCCAAGTTCAACTCGATCTCGATTTCGGGCTACCACATGCACGAGGCGGGGGCGACGGCGCTGCAGGAGCTTGCCTACACGCTCGCCGACGGCCGGGACTATGTGCGCGCGGCGCAGGCGCGCGGGCTCGACATCGATGCATTCGCCGGCCGGCTGAGCTTCTTTTTCGGCATCGGCATGAACTTCTTCCTCGAAGTCGCCAAGCTGCGCGCGGCGCGGACGCTCTGGGCCAAGGTGATGACCGAGCTAGGCGCCAAGGACCCGCGCTCGCTGATGCTTCGCACGCACTGCCAGACATCCGGCGTGAGCCTTACCGAGCAGGACCCGCATAACAACATCATCCGCACCACTATCGAAGCACTGGCGGCGGTGCTGGGCGGGACACAATCGCTGCACACCAATTCATTCGATGAAGCCATAGCCTTGCCCACCGAGCAATCGGCACGCATCGCCCGCAACACGCAACTCGTCTTGCAACACGAAAGCCGGGTGACCGACGTGGTCGATCCCCTCGGCGGCTCGTATTACATCGAAGCGCTGACGGCTGATCTCGTCGCCAGGGCCGAAGCACTGATGGCCGAGGTCGAGTCGCAGGGCGGCATGACCGCGGCCGTGCAGGCTGGTGGACCAAAGGCCGAGATCGAGAAGGCCGCGGCACTGCGTCAGGCGCGCGTCGATCGCGGCGAGGACGTCATTGTCGGCGTCAATCGCTACCGGCTGGAGAACGAAGCGCCGATCCCGTTCCGCGAAGTCGACAACGCACGCGTTCGCGACGAGCAGGTCGCGCGGCTCGTCGAAATCAAACGTACGCGCAACGAGGCCAAGGTGACCGAGTCGTTGGACGGGTTGCGCAGCTTCGCGAAGTACGGCGGCAACCTACTGTCGGCCGCCATCTATGCCGCGCGGGCGCGGGCAACGCTCGGCGAAATCTCGGCAGCGCTGGAGGATGTGTTCGGCCGCCACGCCGCAGTCACGCGCGTGATCTCGGGCGTGTACGCCGACAGCTACAAGGGCGACCCGCAATATGCCCAAATGCAGGAGCGGCTGGCCGGCTTCCGTGGCCGTACCGGACGGGCGCCGTCGGTCTTCATCGCCAAGATGGGACAGGACGGGCACGACCGCGGCGCCAAGGTGATCGCCACCGCCTTCGCCGACCTCGGCTTCGACGTGCATATGGGTGACCTGTTCGAAACCGCACCGGAAGTCGCCGCTCACGTCGCCGAACTCAAGGTCGACGCGGTCGGCGTGAGCTCACTGGCAGCGGGGCACAAGACGCTGGTGCCCGAACTGATCGGCGAGCTGGAAGGGCGGGGGCTCGGTGACGTCACGGTGATCGTCGGTGGCGTCATTCCACCTGAAGATTATTCGTTCCTGCGCGAGTCCGGCGTAGCCGAAATCTTCGGCCCCGGCACCAACGTGCTCGAAGCCGCGTTCTCCGTGCTGAACCAGATCGAGGGAAGGCTCAGCAATAGATGATCGGCCGGCTCAACCACATCGCCATCGTAGTTCCCGACCTTGCCAAGGCTGCCGCGAAGTATCGCGATCTCCTCGGCGCGAAGGTGCATTCGCCGCGCGATTTGCCCGAACATGGGGTGACGGTGGTGTTCGTCGATCTCCCGAATTCGAAGCTTGAGCTGATGACGCCGCTCGGCGCGGAGTCGCCGGTGGCGAAGTTTCTGGCCGAGCATCCCAATGGCGGGATGCATCACGTGTGTTTCGAGGTCGCGGATATCGCTCACGCAGCGCGCACGCTCACGGAAGGTGGCGCGCGGGTGCTGGGCGACGGCACGCCGAAGCTCGGCGCGCATGGCCTGCCGGTGCTGTTCGTTCACCCCAGGGATTTCGACGGTACTCTGATTGAGCTCGAAGAAATAAAGCCCGAACTGCAGCCGGCGTAGCTACTTGCCCTTGGGGATGATGCGGAAGTCGGGCAGGTCGCGCAGCCCGAGCTCGGGCCCGGCGGGCGAATAGACCACGAACAGTTGCATCGGGCCGCTGCCGGTGTTGAGCGTCGAGTGAAAGCGGCTGTCGGGCACGAAGACGGTGCAGCCGGGTTTCACCTTCACGGTGATGGGCTTGCCTTCGGTGTCCTCGACCATCTGCTCGCCTTCGCCGGAGATGACGAAGATGATCTCCTCCGAGCCGGGATGGTTGTGGCGCGAATGGCCCTGGCCCGGGGGCAGGTCGACGACGCCGCCGGAGAAGGTCTTCGCATCGTTGACCTCGGGGCCGACGGTCAGCGACAGTTGGCCCCAGTTGAAGCCGAACTTGTCCACGTCGGATGGATAGACGAAGTAATTGTCTGTTTGCGCCATGACGCTCTCCTTCAGCCGCGCAGCGGCAATGCCTTGAAATCCTGGACTTGCCTGGCGATCGCAGCTTCCACGGGAAGCCGCTCCATCGAGCTGGCGCCGTAAAAGCCATGACAATCTTTGCATTTCGACAGGATGAACTTTGCATCTTCGGGCATGGCGATGGGGCCGCCATGACAGAGCACGATGATGTCCTGGCGGACCGAGCGCGCCGCGTCGGCAATGGCGTCGATCTCTGTGGCGCACTGTTCCAGCGTCTTGGCGGCTTTGGCGCCGATGGCGCCGCCGGTGGTGACGCCCATATGCGCCACGACAATGTCAGCGCCGGCTTTGACCATCGCGCGCGCTTCGTCCGGGTTGAACACGTAGGGCGTCGTCAGCAGGTCGAGCCTGTGCGCCTGCGCGATCATGTCGACCTCGAGATCGTAGCCCATGCCGGTCTCTTCGAAGGATTGGCGCATGACGCCGTCGAACAGACCGATGGTCGGAAAGTTCTGCACGCCCGAAAAGCCCAGGTCTTTGAGCTGCTTGAGGAATTGCGGCATCAGCACGAACGGGTCGGTGCCGTTGACGCCCGCAAGGACGGGGGTCTTCCTGACCACCGGAAGCACTTCGCGCGCCATCTCGACGACGATTTCGTTTGCGTTGCCATAGGCCAGCAGGCCTGCCGCCGAACCGCGGCCTGCCATGCGATAGCGGCCCGAATTGTAGATGATGATGAGGTCGATACCGCCCGCTTCCTCGGATTTGGCGGAGAGGCCCGTGCCGGCACCGCCACCCACGATGGGACGCTTTTCCCTGACCATGTCGGTGAACTTGCGCAGGATGGTGGCACGGTCGATTGCAGGCATTCCAGCTCCTAGGGGCTGATCTGGTTGAAAGCGGCGACAACGGCATCGGCGAAGGCCGCGTCGTTGATGTGAAGGGGCAGGCGCTCGTAGCGGCGCTTGCCGGTCCAGCGCACGGTGCTGATCAATGCATCGAACAGCGCGGCATCGGCGGCCGGATCGAAGAAGGCACCCCCGGCTATGTCGAGTGCCGACACGCCCCGGTCGGGAATGAGGATGCGGACCTCGCCCTCGCAGGCATTGAGCTTTTCACCGATGAAGCGGCCGATGGCGCGGTTCTCGTCCACGGTAGTGCGCATCAGCGTGACGTTGGCATTGTGGTTGTAGAACCGCCGATCGGCGAGGCCGGGCGGAATGGTTTCGGGCGCCCAGAAATTCACCATGTCGCAGGCGCCGAGCGAGCCGACATAGGGGATGCGCGTTCGCGCGATGCAATCGAGCCGGTCCGGCCCGGCAGGCAGCACGCCGCCGAACAACAGGTCCGCGACTTCGGTGGTCGTGATATCGATGACCGCGCTCAGCAGCCCCGCATCGACCAGTGCTTCCATCGTTCGCCCGCCGGTACCGGTGGCGTGGAAGACGACCGGCTCGATCCTGTTGCGCAACCGGTCGGCGATCTGCGTGACCGCCGCCGTCGTGACGCCGAACATGGTGAGGCCAACCGCCGGCTTGCCGCCCGCAGCCGGAATGGCCGTGTGCGACATGGCGGTGATGGCAGCACCCGCCTGCGCCAGGATCACGCGGCTTATCCGGTTAAGTCCGGCGAGATCGGTGATCGAGGGCATCATCACGATGTCGGAAATGCCGACGAATGGCGCCGTGTCGCCGGCCGCGAGCGTCGACACCATCAACTTGGGCAGACCGATCGGCAAAGCCCGCATGCCGGCGGTGACGATCGACGTACCGCCGCCCCCGCCGATGCCGATGATACCGGCAATGTCCTCCCGCGTGGCAATGAATTTGGCAAACGCCGCTGCCATGCCGGACACGGCCGCGCCGCGATCGATGCCGTCGCGCAGGCCCTCGGCCCCGAAGCCCGCAACAGTTGCGGCGGATATGCCCGGCGTGATGGAGGGCGCACGCGTGCCGACGTCGACGATCAGCGGATCACCGCCGCGCCGCGAAATCTCGGCCGAGAGAAAGGCAAGCTCCTCGCCTTTCGTGTCGGCGGTGCCGACCACGTAGATGCGTGCCATGACCCTCCCTCCGCGGCCGATCCTGTGCCGGACCTGACCGCGCCTCGTCAGTAAGCATAAGACGAGGCCGCACCTCGTTGCAAAGGTTTTTGAGATATGCGTATCATATTGACATGGGAGTATCACGAGCGCAGCCGGAACAGACGGGCGTTGCAATTCGCGGTGCAGCGGCGCGCACGCGCCGGCTGATGCTTCAAACTGCCGTCGATCTGATGCAGCGCGGCGAAACGCCGTCGATCAGCGCAGCGGCTGAAGCAGCGGGCGTTTCACGCGCCACGGCCTATCGCTACTTTCCGAGCCAGGCGGCGCTTGTGCAGGCCGTGGTGGATGAGGCACTCGGCCCCATCCTTGGCTGGGAATCCGAGTCCGACGACGCTGCCGATCGCGTCGAGGACCTGTTGCGGCGCTCGATGCCGCGCATCGTCGATTTTGAATCGACGTTCAAGGCGGCGCTGAAGCTGTCGCTCGAACAATGGGCGCAGCGCAATGCCGGCACGCTGGGTGAAGAGCCGGCGTTCAAGCGCGGCCATCGCGTGGACTTGCTGAAGCGCGCCATCGCGCCGTTGAAGAGCAAGCTGCCGCCGAAACAGTTCTCTCGCCTCGCCAAGGCGCTGTCGCTGACCTACGGGCTCGAGGTGCTCATCATCCTCAAGGACCTGTGGGGTCTCGACGATGCCGAAACACGCAGCACGGCGATATGGGCTGGTCGTGCCTTGGTGAATGCCGCGATGGCCGAGGCGGGACTGAGTGTCGCGACAAATTCGAAAAAGGTTTCAAGAGTCCGGTGACAAAGCCCACTAACATGTTAGTGTGAACTGCAGGAGAATTGATCTCGCCCCAGTCGGGAGGCGCGCCCAGCGCGCGAGGCAGGTGCGAAGAGCGACAGGAGCTTCCCGGGTTTTTTCCGGGATACTGAGGCCGGTCAACCGGCCGTGTAGGGCGCTAAAGGGAGGAACCAAATGCGCACGACAACCAAGGGCGTGTTGGCCGGCATCGGCCTCATGCTTGCATCGAGCACGAGTGTGCTCGCGCAAGAGCTGACGATCTTCTGGGCCGAATGGGACCCGGCGAACTATCTGCAGGAACTGGTCAACGACTACACCGCCGAAACCGGCGTGACCGTTACCGTTGAAACCACGCCCTGGTCTGACTTCCAGACCAAGACCTTCGCCGAACTCAATGCCAAGGGCGATGCCTACGACATGGTCGTCGGCGACAGCCAATGGCTGGGTGCCGCTTCCGAAGGCGGCCACTATGTCGACCTGAGCAAGTTCATCACCGACAATGGCGTCGACAAGTCCTTCGTGCCGGCCACGCTGCAGTACTATGCGCAGTACGGCGGCAAGTACTGGTCGATCCCGCTCGAGGGCGACGCCAACGGCTGGGCCTATCGCAAGGACTGGTTCGAAAATCCCGAGGAGATGGCGAACTTCAAGGCCAAGTACGGCTACGACCTCGCAGTTCCCAAGGACTACAAGGAACTCCTCGACATTGCGGAGTTCTTCACGCGTCCGGACAAGAACATGTACGGCGTCGCGCTCTACACGCAGACCGCTTATGACGCCATGGCGATGGGCGTCGAGCAGACCATCTTCACCTACGGCGGTGACCTGGGCGACTACACCACCAACAAGGTCGACGGCATCCTGAACTCGGACAAGAACGTCCAGGCGCTGGAAGCCTATCGCAAGCTCTACACCTTCACGCCGCCGAACTGGACGCAGGCGTTCTTCGCCGAAAACAACCAGGCCTATACCGAAGGTCTCGTGGCGATGAACATGAACTACTTCGCGTTCATGCCGGCGCTGGCCAACAAGGCGAGCAATCCCTACGCCGACCAGACGGGCTACTTCGCCAACCCGCCCGGCCCCAATGGTGACCAGCACGCCGCACTCGGCGGGCAGGGCGTCTCGATCATCAGCTACAGCAAGAACCAGGAAGAGGCCTACAAATTCCTCCAGTGGTTCATTCGTGACGATGTGCAGCAGAAGTGGGCCGATCTCGGTGGCTACACCTGCAGCGCCGCGGTGCTGAACTCGGACGGCTTCCTTAACGCGACGCCGTACAACCGTGCGTTCGCGGACTCGATGAAGATCGTCAAGGACTTCTGGGCCAACCCGGTGTTCGCCGACATGCTGTTCCAGATGAACGATCGCCTGCATCCCTACATCACCACGGGTGCCGGCACAGCCAAGGAAGTTCTCGACGGCCTTGCCGCCGACTGGAACAAGACTCTCGGCAACAGCTGATAGGCAACTACTTTTGGCAGGGCCGGGGGACCATTTCCCCGGCCCTGTGACCACGCCAATTTTTTCAGGGGAATGAAGTGGCTATCGTTGCGACGCTCGACCCACGCTCACGAGCGGCAAATCGCGGATGGAGCGATCTGACTATCCGCAATGCGTTTATCCTGCCTACGATCGCATTCCTTGTAATCTTCAACATCTTCCCACTGCTCTATTCGCTGGGCTTCTCGTTCACCGAGTTTCGCGCCTCGCTGAACAAGCCCGCAGAGTTCGTCGGTTTCGCGAACTACTCCGAACTCCTCGGCGATCCGGCCGTCTGGGGAAACTTCACCACCACCGCCGCTTATGTGATCGTCTCGGTGGGTGGGCAGATGCTGGTCGGCTTCGGCCTCGCGCTGCTGCTCAACCGGCCGTTCCCGTTCAAGGGGCTGGTGACGACGCTGCTCATGCTGCCCATGATGCTCTCTCCAGCGGTTGTCGGACTGTTCTGGAAGCTGCTGTATGACCCGTCCTGGGGGCCGGTGAACTACGCGCTGGGCCTGGGCAAGTTCGAATGGCTGTCCAACCCCACCAATGCGCTGTTCGCCGTCGCGATCACCGATATCTGGATGTGGTCGCCTTTCGTGATGCTGCTGTCGCTCGCGGGCCTTTCCGCAGTGCCCAAGCATCTCTACGAAGCCGCGGCCATCGACCGCGCAGGCTCGTGGTACACCTTCCGCCGCATCACGCTGCCGCTGGTCGCGCCGATCCTGTTGATCGCGCTGATCTTCCGCACCATGGAGGCCTTCAAGGCATTCGATTTGCCATTTGTGATGAGCACGGCAAGCGTCGAGACCGTCTCGATCCGCCTCTATCAAATGGCATTCCAGGGCTGGGATACCGGCAAGGCCTCGGCGCTCGCCTACATCGTGCTGATCGTCGTGCTGTGCATCACCAACATCTACGTCAAGTATCTCAACAAGGTGAAGGAGCGCTAAGATGGCTACCGTCACCTCCAAGAGCCAGAAGTT
>JBEBHC010000089.1:0-13386 GCA_040081185.1 Devosia sp.
GCGTCGCCAGGGTGGTCGCCGGGTGCTCCGACGAGCCGCCGCCACCCATCATCATGGCCGCCCCCCGGTCATAGGGCAGCGCCTGGAGCGCATACCTCCCGGCCGTCGTCGGGGTCACGAGTACTTCGGCGCGCTCACCGGGGGCGAGCAGCACCTCATCGACCGTCACCGGGGTCGCGAGCCGGCCCGCGTCGGTGGCGATCAGGTGGAGGGGATGATCGACGAGCCCGACGCGGTAGTAGCGGGACGCACTCGCGTTGAGCAGCCGCCACCGCTCGAGGGTTCCTGCGGTCGTGCGAACCGTCGGCGCGACGATGCCGTTCACGGTGACCACATCACCTTCGCGGCCTTGCATTTTCTCCATCATCGAAGCTCCGAATCCACCGGCGTTCTCGGTGAGGGGCGGATCCGCGATGACCATCAATCGCTCACGCGACGCGGCAATCTCGGGAAGATCGTCGAGCTCGTCCGCGACGACGATCGCACCGGCGAGGCCGCCGAAGACCTGCTCGGCCACCTTCCCGTGATGGTGCGGGTGATACCAGAAGAGTCCGCTCGGGTGGTCGGCGGGGATCTCGTAGTCGTACGTGCGACTCTCTCCGGGGGCGACCATCACGAACACATTGTCGGCGTTGCCCGACGGCGACACGTGCAGGCCGTGGGTGTGGAGATTCGTCGGCTGATCGAGTTGGTTGACGAGCGTGATCGTGAGGACATCGCCGGGTCGCACCCGCAAGGTTGGCCCGGGAACCGAACCGTTGTAGGTGTATGCGAATCGGTACCCGGAACCGAACCGAACCAGTCGCCCCTTCGCGACGAGCCTGACCGCGAGCTTGCCGTTGGCACTACGCAGCACCGTCGGCTCGGCGAACGGAGCCCCGGGGCGCACGGCCGCCGGCTCCGATGTGCTCGACCCGCAAGCCGCGAGTCCGGCGACGGCCGCGCTACCGGCGAGAACCTCCAGGAACGCACGACGCGAGGGGAAGACGTTCGTTGCGTCAGACACGGTCGACCTCACTCACGGTCTCGGGACTCGGGGGAACCGCCCATCAGGTCCGGGAAACGGGCAACCCGGCGGCCGCCCACGCGTTCATGCCGCCGCTGACATTCGCGGCGTCGACCCCGGCGTCGATCAGCGCTCGCGTGGCGTGCGCCGAGCGATTCCCCGAGCGGCAGATGACGAAGACCGAGGTGACCTTCGGGAGCTGGGCCGGGTCGAGCCGACCGAGCGGCTGGTGAAACGCATCGGGCGCGTGACCTTCGGCCCACTCCCCCGGTTCCCGCACGTCGAGGAGCAGTACTCCGGGTTGGCGCGAATGCGCGGTCGAGACATCGACGGTCGGAAGTTCGCGGCCGGTGAGTTTGGAAAGGATGCTCATCTGCTTCACCTCGTGAGGATCGGGGTCGGGGTCGGGTCTTGGCACGTCGCCGCGTAGCCACCGTCGATGTCGGCAACCGTCGCGAAGCCGAGTGACCGGAGCAACGACGCCGCGGTGGCGGATCGGTACCCACCGGCGCAATACACGACGGTGGGTCGGGACGGGTCGAGTTCGCCGACGCGGTCCAACAGGTTGGGCAACGGCAGATTCACACTGCCGTCGACGATGCCGTCCACGCACTCGTTCGGGTTGCGAACATCAACGACTTGGAGCGACGGTTCCGAATCTCTCGCGGCTTGGAGTTCCGACGCGGTGAGGCGCGGGGCTCGGTCGGCGAGGTCCGGATGAGCGGTCAGGACCGCATCGATATCCGTGAGCGCGCCGGCGACGTGGTCGAAACCGATGCGCGCCAATCGGATGCGCGCCTCGTTCTCTCGGCCGGGATCGGTCACCAGCACCACGGATTGGTCCGGCCGGAGCACGTCGCCCGCGTACTCCGCGAAGCGTCCGTCGAGTCCAACGTTGATGGATCCATGGAAATGGCCTAACGCGAACGCATCTGACCCTCGACCGTCGATGATCGCGGCACCGTCCGCTTGCAGGCGCAGCACCTCGTCGAGATCGAGGACGGGCGTCTCGCCGCGGTCATCCAACAACTCGCGTTGACGCCGGTTCGAATCCGCCGCGAACAGGAAGTAGAGCGGAGCGACCGACTGGCCCTCGGTCACCGTTGCGACGAACTCGTCCTCGCTCATTGGGGCGAGCGCGTAATTGGTACGCCGCTGCTCGCCGATGGTGGACTGGTGCGCGGTCGAGAGGTTCTTGCCACACGCGGAGCCGGCGCCATGGGCCGGGAACACCCGGGTCCCGTCGGGAAGACTCAAGAGCTGGTCGTGCACCGAGCGGTAGAGCCGGCGGCCCAAATCTTGCGCCGTCCATCCGATAGACGTCAGCAAATCGGGACGACCGACATCGCCAATGAACAAGGTGTCACCGGTGAGCACTCCCCACGGTTCCGAATCCTCGGCTCGTTCCCACACCACGATCGAGATCGACTCCGGCGTGTGGCCCGGGGTCTGGCGGATCTCGAGCGTGACGTCGGTGAGCCCGTTGTCGATGTGGAACTGGAGAAATTCGGCTGCGAGCTTGGTTGCCGCGTCGAGATCGGGAGCCTCGAACACGGCATAGCCACCGACTACCTCCTTGGCCTCGGAGAACGGGCCGTCGGTCGATCGCACAGCGCCGCTATGTCCCTTCAGGCGGCGGCCTGCGGAGGCCTCCTTCAGTCCACCGGTGGAAACCAGCGCGCCGGAGGCGATGCTCTTTTCCATCCACGGACCCATGGCATCCATAAGGCCTTGAGGAACGTCCTCCTGCTTCAAATCGGCCGGAGGAATAATACTCATGAAGTAGCGCATCTCGACCTCAGTTTGCCTTGCTCGCGATGGTGTCGCGCATCTTCTCTTCGGCGGCGATCTGGTCGGGCGACATCACATCCGCAAAGTCCGATGCCTCGGCAACCCGGCGGATTTCCACGTGCTCGCCATCGGCGAAACCCGGAATGCGCTTGGCCCACTCAACGGCCTCGTCGAGCGACTTGACCTGGATGATCCAGAAGCCGGCGACCAATTCCTTGGCTTCGGTGAAGGGACCGTCCTTCACGACGAACTGGCCGCCCTTCTTGAAGGTTACGGTCGCGCCGTCCTTGGAGGGAGACAGACCCTCGGCCGCCAGAAGGATGCCCGCGTCGACCAGCGACTGGTTGTACTTGCCCATCTCTTCAAAGGTGGAGACGCCCTGGTCGTAATCCGCGCCTTCACGCTGGCCGCTCGATTTGACGATGATCATGTAGCGCATTGCTCTGCTCCTCTGAGGTTTCGGCCATCAACCGGCCTTGATGGACACAACGAACGGCTCACGCCAGAGTCGACGCGGGCTGTGGAGATTCTTGGAACATTCTCGTAACATCCTGACATCGCTTGTCATTTTTTGTATTCAACTAATTGGTTGACATCGCCATTGCGAGGGCGTATTCAACCGAACAGTTAATCAACTCACCGGTTGAATACGCCAATGACCTCCGACCAGCTCAGCGTTACGCTTTCGGCTCTCGCAGACCCAACACGGCGCGGGATCTTGGCCCGCCTGGCGACTGGCGAGGCGACCGTAAAGGAACTGGCGCAGCCCTACGACATGAGTCTCGCCGCCGTATCGAAGCATCTCAAGGTGCTCGAGGGTGCGGGCCTCATCTCGCGCGGCAAGGATGCACAGTTTCGTCCGTGCAAGCTCGAGGCCGGGCCGCTCAAGGACATCGACGGCTGGCTGCAGAGCTATCGCCGCTTCTGGGAGGAGAGCCTCGATCAACTCGAGGTCTACCTCGCCGAAATCCAGAAGGGGAACCCCGATGGCAGTAAGAACTAAGGGGGCGCGATGGCCGACGTCATACCCTTTCGACCGCGGCGGCCCACCGGCTGGCTCGAAGCCTATGTCCGGTTCTGGGAAGCCAGTCTCGATCAACTGACCGCATACATCGACACACTGAAATCCAGGGAGACCCCAATGTCCGACATCAAGTTCGAATACCCCGAAGACGAACCCACGATGATCTGTACGCGCAGCTTCGATGCTCCGGTGAGCCTCGTTTGGCGGGCCTTTACCGACCCGGCGCATGTCGCCCGCTGGTGGGGTCCGAAGTCCTATGCGCCGGTCAAGAAAATAGACAAGCTCGAGCTTCGCAAGGGCGGCCAGTGGAGGTTCGTATGTGCTCGACCCGACGGTAGCCAGGAGATCGTCTTCGCCGGCGTCTATCTCGATGTGCAGAAGGAAGCCAAGCTGGTGAACACCTTCGGCGTCGAAGGCCAGTTCGAGGGCGATGCTGCCTATCCGGAAACTCACACGTTCGAGGAGCGCGCCGGGCGAACCTACTATCGCTCCTTCTCACGTCTCCCGGACATGGCCTCCCGAGAAGCCGTGATCGCGACCGGCATGGAAAAGGGCGGCCGCGAGTCGATGGAGCAGCTCGGCGAACTGGTCGACGAACTCGCCCGGGAGAAGGTGTAATGAGTGTCACAGCAACCTCCTACGAAGCCGATGCCGCCGGCTTCAGCCGCGGCGCTGCGACCGTTGCCTTCGCCGGCGGACTCGGTAGCCTCGCGATCCTCGCCGCACTGCATCTGGTCCGGCCAGACCTTGCACCGGGCGCCCACGTGATCAGCGAGTACGCCATCGGCTATTCACCGCTCGGGCTGGCGTTCTTTGCAGCCCAATCGCTGGGATGTCTCGCGATGGCCGGTGCCCTGCTCTCGTCTGCCACCACGATCGGCGTCCGGATCGGCATTGCCCTGTTAGTGCTGGCAGCGATCGGCCTCGGCATGGCCGTCCTGTTCCCGATGGACGCGCTCACCACGCCCGCCGGCGAGGAAACCTTTGCCGGCGCGATGCACGGTGTTGCCGCCCTTGTCGGCATCCCCACGTTCATTGCGGCAACCCTCGTGCTCGCCTACACGCTGCGCAAGCGTGGCCATTGGGCGCCTGTGGGCGGCTGGCTGGTGGGCTTCGCTCACCTCACCTGGATCGGCCTCGCAGCCATGGTCGCGTGCATGGTGCTGCTGCTCACGCAGGGCATGACGGTGATGGGCGACCTCGTCGGTTACGCCAACCGGCTGCTCGTGATCGCCTATGCGTGCTGGCTCATGTTTGCTGCCTGGCCGCTGATGCGGTCCGACCGGTAACGCAGGGACGGGAGATCCATCGTGTTCGCCACGCCCACCGAGGACAGCAAGACCCTCGTCATCACCCGGACGCTCAAGGCGCCACGTGCGCTGGTCTGGAAGATGTTCGCCGATCCGTACCATCTGGCGCAATGGTGGGGTCCGAAGGGCTTCGGCAACCGTGTCGAGGAGCTCGACTTCCGTACCGGTGGACGCTGGCGGCACGTCATGGTCGCGCCCGATGGCAAGGAACTGCCGACGGACAATGTCATCGTCGAGGTGAAGGAACCGGAGCGCATTGTTTATCGCAACGCGCCGGCCGACCCCGCGATCTTCGGCGAGAACCCGCCGCCTGGCTTCACCAAGGTGGTGACGCTGGAGGAGATCCACGGTCAGACCCTGCTAACGCTGGTCTGCACCTTTGAAGAAGCCGCGCACAAAGATGCGGTCGTCCGCCGCGGCTTCCGCGCCGGCACGAATGAGAGCTTCGACAAGCTCGAAGCCCACCTCGCCGCCCCATAGCGGCGTCAACTCAACCGCCTTTCGAACGCGCCGTGTCGCGCTATCGGCGAAGCCATGCCCGAGGACCAACCGATGAACAGACGCGATCTCATCATCACAACTGCCACAGCCGCCCTCGCCGCGGCCTTGCCCAAAGCCGCCGAGGCGGCGACAAACACAACGGAAGGAACTTCAACCATGACCACTCCCGCAACCCGCCCCGCCTCCGGCTACGCGCCGGTCAACGGTGTCGAGATTTATTATGAGATCCACGGCAGCGGTAAGCCGCTGGTGCTGCTGCACGGCGGCTTCGGCTCGATCGAGATGTTCGGTCCGGTGCTGACCGACCTCGCCAAGTCGCGGCAGGTGATCGGAGTGGACCTGCAGGGGCACGGCCGCACCCTCCCCTTCGACCGGCCCATGAGCTTCACGGCCTTCGCGACCGACGTCGCGGAGCTGATCAAGTGGCTCGGCTACGAGAAGGTTGACATCATGGGCTACTCGATGGGCAGCAATACCGCGATGCGCATTGCGATCGACCATCCGGAAGTGGTCGACAAGCTGGTGCTTTCCAGTGCGCCCTACGCGTTCTCGGGCTGGCACGATTACAACCAGCAGGGCATGCGCGGCATGGCAGCCAACATCCCTGGAACTATCGAGGGCATGAAGCAGTCGCCGATGTATCAGGTCTACCTCGCGCTCATGCCCGACGCAGAGACCAACTGGCCCAGGACTATCGCGCAGATGGCGGTCTTCGTCGGCAACGACTTCGACTGGTCGGCGGACATTCCGAAAATCACTGCTCCCACCCTGCTCACCGTCGGCGACTGGGATGCCGTTCGGACGTCACATGTGGCGTCTTTCTTCGAATTGCTCGGCGGCGGCAAGCAGGATGCGAACTGGGACGGTTCGGGGATGAACAAGAACCGTCTCGCGATCATCCCGGGCGTCACCCACTACTCGATGTTCATGGATCCCCGCCTGACGACGACCGCGCTCGGCTTTCTGGACGCCTGAGCTATGAGCGAGAATATCGTCACAGCGAAGCCGGGCGAAAGCTGGTTCTCGATCGAGCGTTCGTTCGAGGCGCCCGCCCGGCTCATCTGGAAATGCTACACCGAGCCGCAGCACCTAGCGCATTTCTGGGGTCCACGGAACGCGAAGACCGTGAGCACTGTCGACCTGCGGGTCGGCGGTGTCTGGCGGACGCACTGGACCTACGAGAATGGCACCCAGTTCGGCTATTCGAGCGTCTATCTCGAGTTGGGCGAACCAAAGTTCATTCACTATCGCGACGCACCGGGAGACTGGCCGGGTGGGCTCGAGGGGCTGCCGCCGGTCGAACTCCTCTCGACCATCAGCCTCACCGAGAAAGGTGGCCGCACCACAATGATCGCGCATGTCGAGTGCGCATCCGTCGCGGCCCGCGATGAGACGGTACGGCGCGGCTTTGCTGGCATGGTCAGCACCGGAAACGATCGCCTCGCCGACTACCTCGAAACGATCAAGACCCAAGGAGAGGCATGATGCCCTTCGTCACTTCAAAAGATGGCACGCAGATCGGCTACAGCGTCATCGGCTCCGGGCCGGCCATCGTGCTTGTCGACGGCGCCATGTGCTGGCGCGACATGGGGCCGTCAACGCCACTTGCGGCAGAGCTCAAGGATCGCTTCACCGTCTACACTTATGACCGGCGCGGGCGGGGCGAGAGCGGCGACACCAAGCCCTATTCGACCCAGCGCGAGGTGGAAGACGTGGCTGCCGTGATAGCGGCGGCCGGTGGGACTGTCGCGATCTACGCGATCTCATCCGGTGTCGCACTGGCGCTCGAAGCCGCCAATAGCCTGCCGGGCATCACCAGTATGGTGCTGTACGAAGCGCCGATGTTCACCGACGGCACCCGAAAACCGGTACCCGGGGACTATGTGCAACGCATGGAGCAGCTCGTCGCGTCGGGCGACAATGCCGGCGCGGTGAAGCATTTCATGCAGAACGGCATCGGCATCCCATGGTTCGGGCTGCTGATGATGCAGCTCTTCGGCATGTTCAAGAAAATGGCTCCGGTCGGGCCAACCCTGCCCTACGACACCGCGTTCGTTTATCCGTTCTGGACCTACAAGCCGCTCCCCGCCAATCGGTGGCCGAATGTTACGGTGCCCGTCCTCACGATGGGCGGCAGCAAGTCGGATGAATGGATGCAGAACGCCCAAAAGGCCATCGCCGCTAACCTGCCGAATGCTCGGCACGAGACATTGCAGGGCCAGAACCATATGGTTGCCGCCACGGCGATTGCGCCTCGCATCAAGGAGTTCCTTGCATGAGTAGCAAACAGAGCTTCAAGACCGAGCTCATCAAGGGCGACGGCGACACGGCGGGCTTCGTGATCCCCGAGAAAGTCGTCGAAGCGCTCGGACAGGGCAAGAAGCCGAAGGTCACCGTTACCATCAACAAGGGCTTCAGCTATCCCAACACGGTCGCCGTGATGGGCGGCAAGTTCATGGTCGGGATCTCGAAGGAGCGGCGGAAACTCGCGGGCGTACAAGCCGGCGAGATGATCGACGTGACGCTCGAACTCGACGCGGCTCCGCGTGTTATGGAAGTGCCCGCTGACCTCCAGAAGGCGCTCGACAGGAACAAGGCGGCGAAAGTCCATTTCGCGACGCTCAGCTACTCCAACCAACGCCGCCATATCGACCCGATCAACGACGCCAAGTCGGACGAGACGCGAGCGCGGCGGATCGAGAAATCCGTCGCGCTCTTCGCAGAAGGCAAGAACTAGGCTGCAGCCTTTTCTGCCTTACGCTTGAGGTCCGGCGGCACGATCTCGGCCATCAGGTCGACGATGGCGTCCATCGCCGGCATGACCTTCTGGCCCTCGGTGCCGAGGCGGCGCACCGAAACGGTGGCCTCTTCGGCCTCGCGCTTGCCCACTACAAGCATCACCGGCACCTTCTGGGTCGAATGCTCGCGGACCTTGTAGTTGATCTTTTCGTTGCGCACGTCGAGTTCGGCGCGGATGCCGGCGTCGCGCAATTGCCCGACCAGCTTCTCCGCATAAGCGTCGGCGTCCGACACGATGGTCGCCACGACGACCTGCGTCGGCGCGAGCCACATCGGCATTTTGCCCGCATAGGACTCGATCATCATGCCGATGAAGCGTTCGAGCGAACCGAGGATCGCGCGGTGCAACATCACTGCGTATTTGCGCGTGCCATCTTCTGCCACGTAGGTCGCGTCGAGCCGCTCTGGCAGCACATAATCGAGCTGCAAGGTGCCCACCTGCCATGAACGCCCGATGGCGTCCTTCAGATGGAACTCGAGCTTGGGCGCATAGAAGGCGCCCTCGCCTTCCGCGATGACGAAGTCGTAGCCGGTAGCGCGCAGCGCATCACCGAGAGCTTTCTCCGCCGCATTCCAGCGCTCGATGGTGCCGCCGAACTTGTCCGGCCGCGTGGCGAGCTTGATGACGACGTTCTCGAAGCCCATGTCGCCATACACCGAATACAGCAGGTGCACGAAACGCTCGGTCTCGGACTGGATCTGCTCCTCGGTGCAGAAGATGTGGGCGTCATCCTGCGTCATCTGGCGGACCCGTAGCAGGCCGTGTAGCGCGCCATGCGCCTCGTTGCGGTGGCAGCAGCCGAATTCCGCCAGCCGCATCGGCAGGTCGCGGTACGATTTGGTGCCCTGGTTGAATATCTGGATGTGGGCCGGGCAGTTCATCGGCTTCAACGCCATCAGCTCCGCCTTGCCGCTCAGCACTGGACCTTCTTCCTCGGTGCCGGGCACTTCATCCGGGACCACGAACATATTCTCGCGATACTTGCCCCAGTGGCCGGAAGCCTCCCAGAACTTGGACGACATCAGCTGCGGCGTCTTCACTTCCGTGTAGCCGTTCGCATTCACCCGGCGGCGGATGTACTCTTCCATCTGGTTGTAGATGGTGAAGCCCTTGGGGTGCCAGAACACGCTGCCCTGCGCTTCGTCCTGCAGGTGGAACAGGTCGAGCTCACGACCAAGCTTGCGATGGTCGCGCTTCTCGGCTTCCTCCACCATGTGGAGGTATTCATCGAGTTCCTTCTGGCTGGCGAACGCCGTTCCATAGAGGCGGCTCAGGACCGGGTTGTTGCTGTCGCCGCGCCAGTAAGCGCCGGCCACCTTGGTCAGCTTGAATGCCGTGCCGACATCCTTGGTCGAGCGCATGTGCGGACCGCGGCAAAGGTCGAACCACTGGCCCTGCTTGTAAATCTTGATCATTTGGTCGGCCGGGATGGCGTCGACCAGTTCGACCTTGAAGTTCTCGCCTTTCGACGCGAAGACGCGCTTCGCCTCGTCGCGGGTCCACACTTCCTTGGTGAAGGCGGCGCCGCGCTCGACGATTTCCTTCATCTTCTTCTCGATGACCGGGAAGTCGTCCTCGCTGAACGGCGTGTCGCGCTTGAAGTCGTAGTAGAATCCGTTCTCGATCACCGGGCCGATCGTCACCTGCGTGGCCGGCCAGAGTTCCTGCACCGCCTCCGCGAGAACGTGCGCAGCATCGTGCCGGATCAGGCCGAGACCATCGGCGCTGTCGCGCATGACGAACTCGATGCGGCCATCGTCATCCAGCGGATCGGACAGGTCCGACAGGACCCCGTTCCATTTCATGGCGACGGTTCTTTTGGCGAGGCTCGGAGAAATCCCTTCGACCACGGTGGTCCCGGTGGTGCCACGCGCATAGTCGCGTACTGCACCGTCTGGGAACGTCACCTTGATCATTTCAATCTCCATTGAGCCGCCGGAATGGCGGGGTTCGGGCTCATATCACGGCCCATCACGACGGCAAACCGGGCCCGCGAGGGCCCGGTTGCAGAAGAGCGAAACTGCTGGCCGGTCAGACTATCCTGGCATCCAGCGTCACCTTGATCGAGCCGAGCGCCTTGGACACCGGGCATTCGGCCTTCGCCTTCTCGGCGAGTTCCTTGAACTTGGCTTCGGTGATGCCCGGCACCCTGCCCTCGACAGTCAGTGCGCTGCCGGTGATGCCGGTGCCCGGAATGATCTCCACCACGGAGGATACGTCAACCTGGCCGGGCGTGCCGTTCTCGGCGAGGAAAGCCGAAAACTGCATGGCGAAGCAGCTCGCATGGGCGGCCGCGATCAGTTCTTCGGGGTTGGTACCTGCCTGGCCCGTCTCATCGACGAAGCGGCTCTTGAAGCTGTAGCCGAGGCCTTTGAGCGCCCCGCTCTGGCTGCTGATGGTGCCGGCGCCCTCCTTCAGGTCGCCCTTCCACTGCGCGCTTGCTGAATGCTTCATGTCGTCTCTCCGTTGTGAATGTGGGGTGTGGGGATACTGCGCCACGCGCCGTAACGCCACGGCTGGTACCAGGTTGCGCCGGCCGGGAGCGCCGCCGGCACGGGATCGTAGCCGTGCGTGCCGTTGGGGCGGCAACGGTAGATGCGGGCCATGCCCATCCACCCGCCGGGCCAGAAGCCGTGTTGCCATATCGCGTCGCGCGTGAACTCCGAACAGGTCGGCGCGTGGCGGCAATTGCGGCCCATGAACATGCTCAGGGAATAGCGATACCCTTGGATCAGCACATAAGAGGCGAGCTTGAACGGGTAGTCGACAACGCGCCAGAACGTGCTCGTGAGCTGAGTCAAGAAACCGCCACAACCGGCTGGACGGCCTCGATCCTGTCGAGCGCTTCGACCACCGCATCGAACACAAGCAGCGTCGAGCCGTGGCGCGGGGCGTAGTCCCGAACTGGCTCCAGTAGCGCCAGGTCCGCCCACCGCCCTGTCGGTGGCGAACCATCGGCCTTGAGCATGGCGAACATCTGCTGGCGCAAATCGCGAAACTCTCCGACCGGTGTTCCAACGATATTGGCGGCGACGATCGCCGTTGAGGTTTGTCCGAGCGCGCAGGCGGAGATTGCGTGGCCATAGCCGGAAATGCGCCCGTTGAGCACCGAAACATCGACTTCGATGTGCGAGCCGCAGACGCGGCTGACCTTGCGGACACTGGCGCCCGGATCGGTAAGGCGGCCTGGAACCGGCTGGTTTGCTGCAATTTCGAGGATCCTCTGGGAATAAAGATCGCTCAGTTCCATTATCAGTCACACGGCTGTTTCTTGAGGCGGCGGATTGCTGACAGATATAGTCACTCACACCGTTCATGTCAGCGCGGCGTACCGCAGCGCTGGTTGGGAACTATCCGTACTCCCAACCCGTATCTAGTCCGATCCCCCCGAAGGAATATCCAGATGGACGCCCGCGTCAAACCCAGCGCAGCCAACCCATTGGCCGCGAAATCCCTCAAGCGCCCGAGCCAGGCCGAGGCAGAAGCGGCCGTCCGCACGCTCATCGCGTGGGCCGGGGACGATCCGGCGCGCGAAGGGCTGCTGGATACGCCCCGGCGCGTCACCAAGGCCTATGGCGAGTTTTTTGCCGGCTACGCCGACGATCCCAGGGCGATCCTCAGCAAGACCTTCAAGGAGGTCGGCGGCTACGACGACATCGTCCTCGTGCGCGACATTCCCTTCTCGAGCCACTGCGAGCACCACATGGTGCCTTTCATCGGCAGGGCGCATATCGCCTACCTGCCGCATGACGGCGTCGTCGGCATTTCCAAGCTCGCCCGGCTTGTCGAGGCATTCTCCAAGCGGCTGCAAGTGCAGGAAGTGCTGACCGCACAGATCATCGACGCCATCAACGAACACCTCAATCCGCGCGGAGCAGCCGTGCTGCTCGAGGCGGAGCACATGTGCATGTCGATGCGTGGCGTTCGTGCCCACGGCGCGCGCACCGTCACGCAGCGCTTCACCGGCGTTTTCGCCGAAGAAAAATCCGAGCAGGATCGGTTTTTCGCGATGATAGCCAAGCGCGGCTGACCGCAACCGCGATCAAATAGCGGATTTCTTCCGGTGGCATAGGATTGGCGCTTCGTGTGAAGGAAACGCCATGTCTGCCGTCGCCAAAACATTGTGGTTGCTGGAGTCCCGCTTCGGCGAGACGCTGTCGCTCGATGAAATGGCGGAGCATGCCGGCGTTTCCCGATCGCACCTCAGCCGCATCTTTCCCATCGCTACCGGCTATTCGATCTCCGCCTATGTCCGCGGCCGCCGCCTGACAGAGGCGGCCAAGGCGTTGGCGGACGGGGCGCCGGACATTCTCGGCGTGGCGCTGGATGTCGGCTACGGGTCGCACGAGGCGTTCACCCGAGCCTTCCGCGACCAGTTCGACCTCACACCGGACGAGCTGCGCCGGACGCGCTCCCTCAGCAACCTCCAGCTTGTGGAGCCTCTCCGAATGGATACCCCCGAAAAAGTAAAACTCGACCCGCCGAAGATCGTCGAACTGCCGACGATGCGCATCGCCGGCCTCGCCGAACGGCACCTGATGACCAAACCCGCGACCATTCCGCCGCAATGGCAGAAGTTTCACCACTACATCGGCAACGTTACCGGCTCCGTCCCGGGCCACGCTTACGGCGTCGTCGGGCCGATGGATAGAACGTCGGAAGAATTCGACTACCTCTGCGGCGTCGAGATCAGAGGCAACGCCGAGTTGCCGCCGGAATTCGCCGTCTGGACCGTCCCGGGCGGCAAGTTCGCCAAGGCAGCGCACCGCGGGCACATCACCACCATCCGCTCGACCATCGGCGCGCTGATGGAGGAGTGGCTGCCGAATTCCGGCTACACCGCCCGGTACGATGCAATCAGCTTCATCGAATACTACGGGCCGGACTTCAACGCTGTGAGCGGGCTGGGAACGGTCGAGATCTGGGTTGGACTGAAGTAAGGCGCGGGCGCGTG
>JBEBHC010000090.1:0-13261 GCA_040081185.1 Devosia sp.
ATGCGGCCGAGGCGCCGCCGGCAGGTTTCGTGTTTCAGGACGCACGGCTGCTGCCCTGGCTGACGGCCATCGAGAACATCCGTGCGGTGCGCCGGGAAACATCCCAAACCGAAGCGACGGAGCTTTTGCAGCGCGTCGGTCTGGCGGGCTACGAGAACTCCTACCCTCACCAGCTATCCGGCGGTATGCAGCGGCGCGTTGCACTGGCTCGCGCTCTCTCCGTCAACCCTCGGCTACTCCTTCTTGACGAGCCCTTCGTTTCGCTCGACCGAAACCTGGTCGAGGAAATGCAGGATGTCTTCCTCGACCTCGTGCGCGCGCACGGTCCGACCACCATTTTCGTGACTCACCTTGCCGAGGACGCGGCCCGGCTTGCCGACCGCGCTATTGTCCTTGGCGGCAAGCCGGCGCACATCGTTGCCGACATTGTTCTTTCACCCGGCCGCGAACAGCGCGACGAAAACGATCTCGACCGCCTCTCCGAGGCGATCGCCAACCCCGCTCCGGAGCAGCGACCATGACCGACACTCCCGTGCTCGACCTCAAGGACGTGCGCAAATCCTACGGCAAGACCGAGGCACTCAAGGGTGTGACGCTCTCGATTGGGCGCTCGCAGATCGTCGGTCTGCTGGGGCCGAATGGCGCCGGAAAGTCGACGCTGTTCCAGATCGCGGCCGGCCTGTTCGCGCCCGACGGGGGCGAAGTGAGTGTCTTCGGGCTGGATTATCGCCGCAACGGCGCGCAGATTCTTAGCCGGCTCGGGGTCGTTTTCCAGGCGCGCGCCATCGATCTCGATATGACCGTGGTCGCCAATCTGCGCTTCCACGCTGCGTTGTTCGGCCTCGGTCGCGCTGCCTCCGACGAGCGCATCGACGATGTTGCGACGCTTCTCGAGATCACGGAACTCATGAAAAAGCCCGTGCGCACCTTGTCCGGCGGCAACCAGCGGCGTGTCGAAGTCGCACGCGCGATGCTGAACAAACCTGACCTGCTGCTCATGGACGAGCCGACGGTGGGCCTCGATCCAACAACACGCAAACTGTTGGTCCAGCACCTCCGCAAGGTCCGTGAGCAGCGCGGTACGTCCATCCTGTGGGCTACTCACATCGTCGAGGAGCTCGAGGATGCCGATCGCATCGTCCTCATCCGGGCGGGCGCAATCGTCGGCGAGGGGACACCCGCCGAGCTCACCGCCCGCACTGGGACATCGTCGCTCGTCGACGCCTATATTGCGCTCACTGGAACGTCGCCGGCCGAGGCCGTGCCGGCCTGAAGTCGTTGGCGTTGGTTACATGCATAGGTTGCAAGGCGGGCCCGCGCCGGCCATGCCTTACAGATATCTCGGCCATCGGCTTTTCCAATAGCTGACACGGCTAGACTTGCCCCAACGCTTCATGGAGCCGGCATGCGCTTTTGGTACACCGTCGTTGCCCTCGGGCTGATCTTGTCATCGGCGCTGGGGCTTTTGGTCATGTCGGGCGGAGCGCGCGATCTCCTCTCGCCGCCGCTGCAGGCCGAACTCGCGGTGCAAGATTTCCCGGTGCCGCCAGACATGGGCATCGATCCTGAACGGGTCGCCGGCTTCATGGCTCAGGAACTGCAAGCACGGCTGGACGACGACATGGCGATCCGCCTCACCCTGAAGCCGGACGTGATCAAGAAGGTGAAGGATATCGTGCTGCCGCGGCTGCTGAATGTCGTCGCGGTCAACACGATGCTGCATGACATCCCGGAACTGTCGGCGCTTCTGGACCTCACATCCTTCCACCGCACGGTGACCGGGTCGATCACCAGCGCGAATGCGGCCGACGATGTGGCCCTGACCGTGCCAGGCGCCCTGCTGGCCGCCATTGACGGACAGAAGGTCAAGGTGACCACGACCTCGACCGGGATGCCGGCGCTGGAACTGGGTCCCATGACGGCGGGACAAAGCCATCAGGTCACGATCTGGCTGGACGAAAGCGCAATGACGGCCGATCTCGGGCGGACCGTCTTGCTTGGCGCCGCCAATGGCGAGCGGGGCCGTGTCCTGCTCTGGGGCGACCATGGCTGGTTCGGCGCCGATGTCGAGGCACTGCGCTGGGGACGCTGGGTAATCGGAGCGGATCTGGCGGCGGTTCTCGCCTTCGGCCTGGCCACTCTGATCCTGCCTTTGATGGGCCGCCGCCAGAACCGCGCGCGCGCATCAGCCCAGGCGGCCCGCTCGGCCTAGTCGGTCCAAGGCATATCGACGAATGGATCACCGTTCAGATCGAGATGCTCGAGCGGGCTAGGCTATCACCTTGCCTTGCCCTCTACCGGGGCTTCTCGGGCGTAACGGGGGCGGCCTCTACTGCGAAGGTCAGCATCCCGGCGTCGAACTGGAAGATCCGCTCGCCCACCGTGCCCGACCCGCCAGCGGCGGGGTTGCCGTTGACGGCGGCCGCCTCGACGTCTTCTGCAAGGGCTTCAGCAGTCTCCTCCGGCAGGGCCTTCTTGGTGTCGATCGTGCCCTGGATCTGTTCGCCCTGGGCAATCGCGCCCATCGCTTCGCTGACCTTGATCTTCAGGTCGTCCGAATAGGGCAGTTGGTAGGCGCGCGGCTGACCGACCGGAAAGTTGTCGGCATCCAGCGTTTGCAGCCACAGGAACACGTGGCCCTTTTCCGATTGTAGCGGAGCCGGCTCGACCACCTGGGCCCAGAGCATGCGGAAGCTGAATGGGATCGGCCCGTCCGTCGGCAGGCCGCGCAATTCGCCGACGCCGTTGAAGGTCAGCGGAATGAGCGCGATAGTCGCCACCGTGGCTATTGCCTTGAACACCCAGTGAAGCCGCGACAACAACACGACGTAGGCCAAGAGCGCCGCCACCAGCGCATAAGCCCCCGTAAGGGACAGGATCGTGAAGGTCATTGCTGGATCGCTTGTCCTGTCGCGGCGTCGATCGGGCCGTTTGCCGCATTGTTGGCCGACGTGCCGCCGCCAGATTTATTGCCGCCCCGTGTCAACTCGAGGAGGCTTTTGGGTGTGGTGTTGACGTCGACCACATCCTGCCCCTTCAGCGTGAAACGAACCGCTGTCTGTTCGTCGCCGGTGCCCTTCATCTCCAACGTCTGGTAGTAGATTACTTTCACCGTCGGGTTCAGCTTTTCGACTTTCACCTGCACCGGCAGCGGCGCGGTACCATTGGCGATGTAGTGGACGACGTTGACGACATATTGACCGTCCTGCAGCCCCCGGAAGGCAACAATTTCCTGGTTCAGCGGATTGGTGATTTCCTTGCCGTCGAGTAGAACGACATCCTTGAACATGCCGCGGTCGTCGCGTTCCAGATTCATCAGCCCCGCTTCGCGCTGGTTGTACCAGACGATGTTGCTGGCCGGATCCTCGACATAGGTGTCCACGTCGTCGGAGTTGTTATCCGGCCAGGTGACTGTGATCATCACCTCGGCCTTGGGGTCGACCTTGCCTTCATCGGCCGGCTTGTTGATCATCGCAAACGAGATGAAGAACATGAAGGTGATGGCCTTCAGGGAGTTGAACAGAAGGGCCGAGAAGATCTCGAAATCCGGTTCTGCTTCCTCTTCAAACATTGCGCTCGCCCCTGGCCAACAGCGGCAGCAGGGACACTTCTGTGAAGCTGACTGCGGTCTGGCTGATGTCGGTCACCAGCGCATCGGCAATGTTGTATTCGAGACGAAGCAGGATGCCCCCGATCAGTCCGGCGATCGTGGTGAGGAGAGACACCGCCATGCCCGCGATCATCTGCTGCAGCGCGACGCGCAGCGTATCGACGTCGAAATTCGACAGATCGCCCATCGAGTTCAGCATCAGAACGAAGCCGACCATGGTGCCCAGCATGCCGAGCTTGTAGAGAAGATCGGTGCCGTAGGTGCCGATCTTCGTGCGCCGGCGAAAGCTGGCACCGAGGCTGTTTATCAGCAGGTGAGCATTGCCTTCAATTTCCGACGGATGTTCGCGCGAGCGGATCAGATCGGCAACATAGCGGTCGATCAAGCCACCGCCGAGCGGCAGTTCGGGAATCTTGGCCGAGGTGGCCAGCATTTCCTTGATCTCGAGGGCACGACGGTATTCGCGCGCCAGTTCTACGAGGATCCAAAGGCAATGGCCCGAGAAGCCCACGTAGAGAACCGCGATCAGCACGGTGATCTTCGACTTGTCGGCCCCGAACAGATAGTTCAGCAGGCCGTAGTCATAGGACACGACCGCTGCGACCGCGATCAGTGCCATCAGAAGCAGCCATTTCAGGACAGCGTCATAGGCCCCGTTTCGACCCGGAGCCATTATTGCATCGCTAGTAAGAAGCGCCATCGTCCGTCCTATCGGAAACCGCCCGGGGTTTCGCGGCGGCGAAACACCCAAGGCTCTTCAAAATTCACACCCGGCTGCCACAGGCCGACCGCGGCTGTTATCGCCTCGACCATTGCGGCGTCGTAGTCTTCGGATTCATCGTCAAAGGCGAGCGCCATGCCGGCCCTGACCATCTCTGCGTTCAGATCCTGTCCACCACTCTGGCAAACGCCAAAGCGGCGGCCAAACGGATCAGGATCGCCCTTGTACGTGCAGGTCACTTCTCCGCGACCAGACAGGAGCTGCAGGTAGCGGAACGCGACGTCGTAGCATCCCCACATCTGGCCATTCAGTTGGCACGTCTGCTTCTTCTCGGGCGCGTCGATACCCCAGAGGAGCACGCGTTGCCTGCCGAATTGCAGAATGTCGGAATCGAGCACCTCAGGTGTGCCGGTGATACCTGTGTCGGTACCCTGCGCCTTGGCGCTGATCGTCAGCGGACCGCACAATGCAGCGCTTGCCAGCACGAACATTGAAAGAGCCAATGTCCAGGATATACGAAAGCGCTCGAAGCGGCCTTTATCAGAAGGCATGAGCGGGCCCCTTAGGAAACATGTGAGAACAAGAATGCGCATCGTGATAGCGGCCATGGCCATGCTCTGGATGGCGAGCCCGGTCTTTGCGGATCAGGTCGCCGACCTGATCGCCGGGACGATCAAGGAATGCCGGGCGTGCGACCTGCACGGCGCGAATTTCAAGAAGGCCGATCTCGAGGGCGTTGACCTGACTGGCGCGAACCTGACGGACGCAACCTTTCACCGTGCCAACTTGCGTGGTGCAATCCTCAGCAACGTGACAGCGATTGGCACCAACTTCAATCTGGCCGACATGACCAAGGCCACGATGGTCAAGGGCGATTTCACCCGCTCGATGTTCTTCGCCGCCCGGATGTCGGGCGCGGACCTGTCCTCCGCCAATTTGACGGAAGCGCGGATGCAGGAGGTTCGATTGACCTCGGCCAAGCTGCCGGGCGCAGTGATGGATAGAACGCTGATCCACGATGCGGTGCTCAACAACTGCGACCTCAGCGGCGTATCTTTGCTGGCGACGAACCTGCAAAATACCAAAGTCGAACGCTCCAAGTTCGTCGGCGCCTCGATCTATGGCGCCAGCTTCAACCAGGCCGACGCCGCCGGAGCCGATTTCTCGGGCGCAACGATCAACCAAGTCGATTTCTATGCCGTCGACCTGCGCCGGGCCAAGTTCGAGGGGGCCAATGTGTCGGCGAGCCGCTTTACCCGGGCGGCTACCGATAAAGGCACTTTCACCGGCGCGGTGTTGAGCAACAACTTCATGCCCGACGGACGACTGCAATCTCAGGACCCCTCGAACGGCGAATAGGGTGGGTTCACAACTTCCAGACGGGTCTCCGACTGGTAGTAGCCCTTGTTGACCTGTTGCGTTTCGAAGTTCAGGCCTTCCTGTCCCTTCTTGCGCAGATAGCTGCCCTCGATCCGCACCGCCCCGCCGCTGCCGTCGGGATTGGTGCCGGTGCAGAGCTGGTGGATAAATCGATTGCCGACAGGCTGTTCGCCCGGTTGCATCGGGATGTCCTTGCAGTCGAGGTTCCAGGAACTGAACTGCCCTCGCAGATTGTCGGTCAGTGTCACAGCGACGCGGCGATCACTGTCGCTGGCGCGGTCGTCGGTGACGACGCGAATGCCCTGCGAGATGCCTTTGTCATCGACGAGGATCGATACAACGACCGGATGAGCATAGACCGACGTGCCGCCGGCCAGGGCGCGGTATTCCAGCTCCAGCGCGCGGGCGATGTAGTCCTTTTCGTCGTCATAGCTGAAAGCGATCTCACGCAAGCCGGAGGCCTCCGGCGTGCATTGCGCCCAATCTCCGAAGCTCTTCAGTTCGATAGAGATCGGGCCACCATTGGTTCCGCACGCAATGATTGCTGCGGCGCTATCGGGGACAGTGGTAACAGGCTGGCCGAGTTGAACATCCCAGATGGCGAAGTCGGGCTCGACCAGATTCTGCGCCATCGCAGCGGGCGCGCCGGCAAGACCTACCAGCGTCAGCAGCAGTACCGGTATCGAGCTTCGCCATCCCCTCTCCCAATGCATCATTTGCCCTTGAGGTAGGAGCAGGATCTGTCGGCAGAGGTGTCGAAGTAGAGCGCGCATTCTTCGTATGTGGGCTTGCCATGACCGACGACGTATTTTTGCAGATAGGCGATCAGATCGACCATTTGTTGTTCGCCGAATGTCTTTCCCATCACCGGCCGCGCAATGTCGTCAAAGTCCGACATTAGCATGCCGTTACACCGATCATCCTTGTAGCTGACGCGGTCGTGATACGGCATCTTCGTGCCCGGAATGCCGCATCGGATGACGTCATATAGGCCCTGCGCATCCAGCTGGCTCTCGCGCAGATTGCTCCCCTGCACGTGCACCATCGGATTGGTGCCGGTCTGCCCGTCGCCGGGCCAGCCGTGGCAATTCGCGCAGACACCGGTACGCTGATAAACCCGCCTGCCCTTTTCGGGATCGCCCTGGGTGAAGTCGGTGGTGGCGACGAACTCTGCCAGCACGGCGGAGCTCAGGCACAGCACCGCTACCGCGCCGATAGCCGCTATTTTTAGGGCCTGGAGCATCAAAACCTTTAGTTTAGGGATTTCGGAAGGCCGGGCGGCGGCACCAACGGCGACCGCGAGCCTGAAGCAACCGACAGATACGAAAGGGCCGGGCAGGTTTCCCCGCCCGGCCCAAGTTACAGATCAGAGACCGAGGACCCACACAACGTTGGCGGTCGACTTAGCCGACAGCTCCGGGTAGTCGAAGGTCGCAAGGCCAGGGCCGCCACCAACGATGGCAATGAATTCCTTGCCACCAGCGGTGAAGGCGATCGGCGAGCCCTGGAAGCCAGTACCCAGGTTCATCGACCACTTCACTTCCAGCGTCTTGGCGTCATAAGCCGCAAAGGTGCCGTCAAGCGAACCGGCCCACACGAGGTCCGGGGTCGTCAAAACGCCGCTGTACATCGGGTACGGCGTCGGCTGCTGAGCGATCTGCTTGCCAGTTGCCACGTCGACGGCGGTGACCGTACCGGTCTGTGCGCCGTTGTTGGTGGCCGTACCGGCCTGGAAGATCTGGCCAGGAACCACATCTGCCGGCGCAATGGTCTTCGTCTTGAGGTCAGAGCATCCTTCGATGCCGACCGCATAGGCGATGCCGAGCGTCGGGTTGTAACCGGTCGGGAAGAAGTTCGTGCCGCCCTGGAGGTTCGGGCAGGTCGTGGCTTCAGCGCCGGCGCGGTTGATCGGGCCAATCGCGTATGTCTGCAGCGACTTGGTCGGATCGTATTCAAGCGGCATACCGGTCTTGGGGTCGATGCCCTTCGTCCAGGTCAGCTTGCCGACGTACTGGCCCGAATTGATGTACGCGCCACTGGTACGATCGAGGTTGTAGTAGATGCCGTTCCGGCCGAAGTGCGCCAGAACCTTGCGATCCTCACCGTTGACCTTGGTGTCGATCAGCAGCTGGGGCCCGACTTCGTCATAGTCCATGTAGTCGCCAGGCGTGTACTGGAAGTGCCACTTCAGCTTGCCCGAGTCGACGTCGATAGCGACCGAAGAGTCGGTGTAGAGGTTATCGCCGGGACGATATTCGGGATCGAACATCGGCACCGGGTTACCCGTGCCCCAGTAGGTCGTCTTGGTTGCCGGATCATAAGCGCCGGTCACCCACATGCCGCCGCCGCCGGTCTTCCAGCAATCGGGATTGCCAGATTCTTCGCACTTCCAGGTTTCCGAACCGGGTTCGCCCGGAGCAGGAACCGCGTACCAGCGCCACAGCTCGTCGCCCGTGTCGGCCTTGAGAGCCGCCACGTAGCCGCGAGTTGCCCAGTCACCGTAGGAGTTGCTGATGAGCACCTTGTCGTCGACGACGAGCGGCGCGGCGATGAAGCCTTCACCGTTCTGGCCAACCTGCTTGTCCCACACGACGTCGCCCGTCTCGCTGTCGCAAGCGATCACGCGGCCATCGAAGAGACCGCCGATGACGAGGTTGCCCGCGAGTGCGAGGCCACGATGAGTGATGAGCAGACCGACGGTGGGGTCTTTCTCGACGCCCGTATCGCAGGTCCAGACCAGCTTGGCGGACTTGCCGTCCGACACGTCAAACTTGTAGGGCGTGCCCCACGGATCCGACACATAAAGGAAGCCGTTGTCGGCAAGGGGGGTCGTTTCGACCGCGCCCACGCCAAAACCGCCCGGCTCCGTACCACCGATAGGCGCTGCGGTGACGACGTGCAGGCCGGCGACGTTGCTGGCGTTGATGTCGTTGAGCGTCGAGAACCGGTCCGAGTTGTAGTTCTTGTGGACCATCAGCCAGTTACCGGCTTCGGCCTCGGCCCCAGAATTGTTCAGTCGCTCGGGCGTCACTTCGGCCGCAAAGGCCGCCGTTACGCTCAAAGCCAAGGCTGCCGCGCAGACCCCAGCTAGCAGTTTCTCCATTCTCATTGACGTTCCTCCCTGAGAAAACAGATGCAACACACACCCGTTCGAGGAAACGTTGCCACCCAATGCCCAAGGCTGGTCCAATCCTCAACATAGGAACATCCAAATTATCCGACATTCTTGCGCCCGCCTCACCAGTGACCGCGCAGCGAGTTGCTTGCCAACCAGCCAGCTTGTGACTGGGTCAATGGATATCGGGCGCGGGAAGATGGGGCAGCCTGACCACAATCCGGCAGGCTCAATCGCATGACCGTGGAGCGAGCGGATGACACACCGCCGCGTTTTGCAGCCGGCATGTGAAAATGGCGTGCCGCGGTTCGCGACACGCCAGACATTTGTTCTAAGCGCTAGGTCGTCCTAGCCTTGAGTGACGGCGGCAGAAATGTTGCCCGGTCTCAGACCTTGGGCCTGCGCACGAGCAGGGGGCGAATCAGGCCGACGACGGTCAGGAACCCACCCGCCGCCAAGGCGAGCCAGTACCCGGTCACGAGGTACGAAACCATCTTGAGCTTTGCACCCGAGCCGGGTTCCAAGACGTTGGATTTTCCGATGAAATTGGCGCCGGCCGCGCCAGCCTTCAAGGTGCCAATCCCGAGCGCAAGCCCGACGGCCATTGCGTAGGAAAGACCGACGAGCAGGACCAGCACCATCGCAACGGACACATTAATCCGCCCGAGCGATAGACGCTGAGTCAGGAACAGGCTGGCCGCGAGAGCCAACATGCTAACCGCCAGATACACCCACATGAAACCCGCAAAGATGGAGGGGAAAGGCATCTGAAACACAGACTCGTCGATGTTCGCCCTCACCTGACCCACCGCCTCAACGCCCCAAGGGTGCAGCACCAGGTCATTCTCGCCCTTGATGACGGCAACGTCTCCGATCCACCACGGCTGGAACCACGAATAGAGCATGAAAGCCGCGCCAGCGACGACCAAGATGCGGAAGATCCAAACTCCCACTCCTGCATCGCCTCGAGTCGCGCCTGTCATGCTTGCCGCATCGGTCTGTGTCATCGTTCCCCCGCGCGATCGCCTCAGCGTCGCTAGATGTTCTTGTTTCAATGATCATCGGAGATTACCGGCGATCTCTAACGGCATCTAGCAGCGGCATTTTCCGCGGGTCAACGTAGGAACGCCAATGCACGCCATTGTGTTCTCTTTGCCTGGCTAAGCCGGCGACCCCGGCCTCACGCGCGGCGAGGCTTCTCGATGCCGCTGCCCGGGCCGCGGCATCTCAATGACACGGCCAGGATGCGGCAGCTCGTCGGTACGATCGAGCAGGTTGGCCTGGTGATACTCGTCTCGGGCGTAGGCGACTATGTTGTTGAAGATGCCCGAATAGGTGGGCAGCGACATCAGGTGCTTGGGCATTGCAAGCACGACCCGGCGCGAGAGGCCGTCGAGACGGAAGAAGTGGACTTCCCGGGAAACACTGTCGGGAAGTCCCGGCAACAGCGAAAGCGGGCAATGCGTCGTTGCTAGGCCGGCCGACACGAGGTCGATCGCGGCCGCGTAAGTCATCGTCGAAAATGTCGGCGTCGCTGCAGGCAGATGATAGCGGTACCACTGCTCGGATTTGCTCCGCATCGGCACATTGGTGTCGATCTCGACGTACTTGCCCAGTGCCCCGCCCATCGCCGCGGCCGTCGGTATGTTTCCCGGGGTGAGCGCCTGCTCAACTTCGGCATTGGAAACGGATTTCGGCACGGCCCAGACGACCGGCTCAACGAAGAGTTCGCTGACCGCGAACGAGCTGCGATCGTCGGTGATGGCGTCCTCGTTGACGATGACGCAGTTGAGTTGGTGAAGACGGAGCTGCTCGACCAGCTCGCCGCTGGTCAGGGCGAATCGCAATTCGAACTTGGCGAAGCCGGGTGTCGCTGCGGCGATGCGCGCCGCGGCGGCGATGAACGGTCCCCGCAGCGTCGGCGGAACTCCCATACGCAGCGTCACCGAGTTGTCGACGAAGCGCTTCTCATGCTCGTTGACGGCTTGATCCAGCCGACGAAGCATCTCTTCCGACAGTTTGAACCAATATTCGCCAGAGGGCGTGAGGCTGATGATTCCAGTGCGATTCCGCTGGATCAGCTGGGCACCCAGCTTCTCTTCAAGCTTGCCCAGTTGCTGGGAAATCGATGGCTGCGACAGCCCAACCCGGCGCGACGCCTTGGTTATCGATCCGGCCACCACTACGGCCTGGAAAATCTGCAACTGTTTGAGTGTGATATCCATGCCCGATCCCGCGTCAGGGCATAAGAACATAATGTGTGAAACAGGAAAACCTAATACAAGGTCGCAGATGTCGCACCCGAGAAGACCGGGTCACCGCGGTTCTTCGATCAGACGCTTCTTCCAAGCTATCCGTTGTCGATGGTCCGTCGCAGCCTGCGGATGCCGAAAAACGCAACAAGAATGACGACCGGCGCCAGAACGGTCAGCAGCAGCGGCTTGTCGACGGGCAGCACTTCGTGCAGCCCCTCGGCGATATAGCCAAGGATTCCAAGCGCATAATATGAAATCGCGATGATGGAGAGGCCCTCGACCGTCTCCTGCAGCCGGTACTGACTTCGAGCGGTCTGCAGAATTGTGTCCAGCACGTCCTGGTTCTGGGTCTGAATTGAAACGGTGATGGTCGCGTCGAGCAGTTCGATTGAGCGCTGGACCTTGGTGCCCAGGTCGGTGAGCCGCTTCTCCATGGCGCGACAGGTGGCGAGCGCGGGTTGCACCCGGTTGTCGAGATAGCGCTGGACCGTCGTCGACTCTCCGATCGGCATCTCGCCGAGACGCGCCAGGCGCTCAGAGAGAACCTGGCCATAGGCCTGCGTGGCGGAAAAGCGGAAGGTCGTCTCTTCCACGGTACGACCGACTTCCACCGACAGCTTATGCAGCGCTTCCAGCGAAGTGCGGTGCGCCTGCGGTGTCGACCCTTCGCCGATATCGGCGATGACGGTCGCCAAGCTTAGCTCATAACCCTGTACGCGGCCGCCGACTTGACGTGCTACCGGCAGGCCGAGGAGCGCGAAGCAGCGATAGGTTTCGATCTCCAGAAGGCGGCGCACGATGACGCCGCGACGCTGGGCGCCGCAACTGCGCGCGGCGACAACGAAGCTCACGAAGCGGTCGGCGTCGGCAACGAAGTCAGTCGCGATACGCGCCTGCCCGACATAGATGGAAGAGTGGCAAAGGCTGTTTTCAGCCATCTGCGCCAACCGTGCGGGATCGACGGCGTCATCGTCTATGACGTCGATCCGAGTGGCCGATACCAGTTCCACGTCGGTGTGCAACTCGAGCCCGATACCCTTGGGCCAATTGTCGGTGTCGCCCAAAGGAGATTTCCACGTCAGCGTGGCGAATTCGTTGTGCATCTCCCAGATTACGTCGTGGCCATTGCGCTCGAACTCGAGCTGGCGTGCCGAGCCGAGTTCGCGACTGGAATTCTTCCCGAGCTCTGCCATTTGAAGTTGCAGGAGGGCCAGATCCCGTCCCCGATCAACGCTCATGAATGCGACACGGCGGATCGTAGCCGGCCCCGCCAAAGACGGCACAGGTCGGGCGTGGGTCTCGGCGTGGATGAACCAGCGGTTGTCGTGCTCGGTCCAACCAAATGGGAGCGAGCTCGCGTCGTTGTTGGACATCGGACCTCCTTGTGACGGGAGCATAGTGGCCCGGCGCGCGTTCGCCCCGCCACCCCTTTGTCGTGCACTCGCCGCCGCGCGTGCGCGATTTGACCCGGTCCGTGAGACTTCTTCCACGTCAGGCATGGCGCCAGGCCTCGATGCCCCTGGCCATCTCGATCAGTGTATCGATGATGAAGCCGGGATTGAGGGTTTCGAGCGGCACGCTTGAGTACCCGTTACGAAGCGCCACCGAAAAGATCCCTGCATCGGCGGCCGCTTCCATGTCGGCGGAGGAATCCCCAACCATGATGGCGTCCGGCGGCGCAACCTTCATGCGAGAAAGTGCGAACAGCAGCATGTCAGGTTTCGGCTTGGGTGCGAGGACCGAGCGGCGCACCTGATCGCCTATGGTCACAACGAAGTTTTCGGACAAGCCGAAGTGCTCGAGCACAGTAACCGCAGCGCTTTGCAACTTGTTGGTGACCAGCCCAAGGACGCACCCATTGGCCCTGAGTTCGGCGAGGCACTCGACGACGCCCGGTAGCAAAGCGGTACGGCCGGTCAAATGCCGCGGATAGATTTCGAACATGCGGGCGATGACAGCTTCGAGCGCGGCCGGTTCAAGGTCCCTGCCCCGCGCCCTCAACGCTCGCTGGACCAGAACGCGGAGACCATGGCCGACCATGACGCGCACATCGGATTCCGGGAACGGTTCAAGCCCTTCGGTCGCCATCAGTTCAGCGACGGCGAGTGTGATGTCGGGGACTGAGTCGATCAGCGTGCCGTCCAGATCAAAGAGAACGGCGCGCGGGTAGGCGGTGGGGG
>JBEBHC010000240.1:0-3545 GCA_040081185.1 Devosia sp.
CGTCGATCTCATCGCCACCGCGATCAAGGCTCGAATGCGTTAGCGGCCCACGGTTGGGCCGAACGAACCGCCTGCGGATCGTTCGGACAGAACAACCATCAAAGCCGCGCCGCGCATTCCCCTTCGATCGAGAACCACATCATGCCCATCCGTATCCCCGACGACCTCCCTGCCCGTAAGACCCTCGAAGCCGAGGGCGTGCTGGTGATGGATTCCACTCGCGCCGCCCGCCAGGACATCCGCCCGCTGCAGATCGGCCTGCTGAACCTGATGCCCAACAAGGAGCGCACCGAGACGCAGTTCACCCGCCTAATCGGCTCGACGCCGCTGCAGGTGGACCTCACGCTCGTCCGAGTTAGCGACCACAAATCCAAGAACACCTCCGAGGACTACCTCAAGACCTTCTATTCGACCTGGGAGGAAATCCGCTCGCGCAAGTTCGACGGCTTCGTCGTCACCGGCGCACCGATTGCAAACATGCCTTTCGAAGAAGTCCGCTACTGGAAGGAAATGGTCGAGATCATGGAGTGGACGCAGACTAACGTGCATCACACCATGTTCATCTGTTGGGGCGCACAAGCTGCGCTCTACCACTTCCATAAGGCGCGCCGCTATCGCATGCCTGCCAAGGCCTTCGGTGTGTTCCGCCATCAGATCGTGAACCCGCGCTCCGTCTGGCTGCGCGGCTTCTCCGACAGCCCGATGATCCCGGCGAGCCGCTACAACGACATCGCCCGCGACAGCCTCGGGCCAGACCTCGATATCCTGATCGACAACGCCGAGATCGGCGTGTGCATGCTCGACGACCCCAAGCACCGGGCGGTCCACATGCTCAACCATCTCGAATACGACAATCGCTCGCTCGCCGATGAATACGAGCGCGACATCAAGGCCGGTTTAGAGACCCCGCAGCCGGTCAACCTGTTCCCCAATGGCGACGCCAGCGTCGAACCCGAGAACCGCTGGCGCAGTCACGCGCACCTGCTGTTCCAGAACTGGATCAACGAAATCTACCAGACCACGCCATACGACCTCGGCAAGGTCGGGCAGTAACCGCAATCAGCGCGAGCTTGCCGCTAGTCGGCAAGCTCGACGGTCACCACGCGATTGTCAGCCTGCTGCGGCCCGAAGTGCTCCGTCTCGCCTTCGCCACTCACGGCAAGCGAAGTGAACGAGGCTCCGTTTGCAACGAGATAATCGCGCACCGCTTCGGCGCGCGCCTGCGAGACACTCTTGTTGAGGTCCGTCGCACCCGCTGTGCCCGAATAGCCCTTGATCACAACCGAGCAGCCGCCTTGCGTTGCACGCGAGAGGATCGCAGCCAGTTGGGTCCGTTGCTTGTTCGTGACATTCAACACGCCGCTCTGATAGCCGCCCACCGTCGCATTCATGGCGCAGGCCGGCCCAACCGGCCCAGCGGCCACCTCTGGCGCAGTTGCGACGACCGTCTCTGCAGGTAGCGCTGGCTCCACGGGCGCCTCACGCGCTGGCTGTTCGACAGGTACAGGTTCCGGCGTCACTGCCGCCTCGGCTGACGACATCGCCTCACCTTCCAGCGGCGGTTCGAGCAGCGCCGGCTGATCTGTGGACATGGTCGGCTGATCGGGAACAGCCGGCTCGGGTGTCGCCATCGGTTCGGACGAGGGCGCCGCCTCAGCGGCCGGCTCTGCTGGCACGGTTGGCTCCACCGCCATTGCCGGTTGATCTGGAACTGCTGGTTCGGGCGTAGCTACCGGCTCAGCGGACGACATCGCCTCAGGCTCGGCCGACGGCTGCGCTGCCGCGACCTCAACGGGCGCTGACACCTCAGGCTCTGCGCTCGGTACGGCCGCCACCACGGGTGGCACGCCCGTGAGCCAGCCTGTCGCGGGCTGCCTCACGAACGCAATGTGATTGTTGCTGACGACCTTCCCATCCGCACCTATCGGATAGATGTTGCCCTGCTCGTCGATGGTGAAATCCGTCGGCTTAAGCTCTACATCGCCGATCATGACGCGCACGATCTGCAGGTTGCGATCGCCGACGCCTTTTTCGTTCTTGTCGTTGGTGAGCCTGACCTTGAACGTCTGCGCAGCTGCAAGCACCGCATCGTCCACCGTGAACGTGAACTCCGTGCCCTTTGCAGTCGCCGGCATGGGGTCGACCAGGCCTGAGCCGATCTCCTTGTCGTCAAGCAATATCGAAAACGCCGGGCCGCCCTGGAAATAGTCGCCGCTAAGCCAGACAGAAACTTCTGACCCCTGCGCGACCGTACTCAGCAAGGCAGCCGCACCGGCAACCAAAAATTTTGCAAACATGAAATAGCCCTCGCCCGAAACTCTATCGCCCGACCCATAAAAGTCGAGCGATGATGGTGACATTGGAGTTCGGGCCCATTTAAGGCTGCGCACACAAAGGCTAGGCAGCAAACCACCCGGCCGATGTTCGACTTGCGAGAGTGACGTCAGGCCCTCTCCGCCGTTTCCTTCAAATGATCGAGCATCATGCCGAAAGTCTTCTCGAACTCCGCCTGCGTCTTGGCCTCGATCTCCCCTGCCTTGGGGCCGACGTTCGACTGAGTCAGCCGCACCTTGGTCGCCTTGCCATCAGTCGTCAGAGCATAGCGCACCACGTGATAGTCCGCGGGCTGCTCCTTCTCGCCGCTCCAATGCGTGAAGATCACCTCACGCCCGTTCGACACTTTCTTGATCTCGCCATGATCCTCGAAGCTCTTGCCTTTCCACTCGCCCGAAAACGAGATCGGGTGGCCAACAGTCCAGTCCGTCTTCACCTTGGTCATAGGCATCACCGTTGCTCCGGGACCAGTCAGCGCGTCCCAAACCTTGTCAGGCGGGGCTTTGATCGTGCGTTCGATATCGACAATCTGCTTTTCCATCGTCTCCTCCGTTGGCCCTCTAGAGGCCAACGCGTGATCATGGGGCGGGGTTGCCGACATCGCCAGATCGCCCACGGTCGCCGCACACGGGAGGCGGGGGCGAGCGTGGAGGGCCCCCGGCGCAGGGCATCGCTGCTGGCCCCTGGCAGGCCCGTCTTGCATTCCCCTCGTGAACCCCTACGTTTCCCGCGACTTAGAGGGTGAAATGCCGCAAGCGCCAACCACGTTGACCGACGAAATCGGCATTGCGCTGAGCAATCTGGCTGACGCGGCAACCGGCGCTTTCACGCCCACGCTCCGCCTCGGTGTCACCGGCTTGAGCCGTGCCGGAAAAACCATCTTCATCACCGCCCTCGTCCACAATCTGCTCAACGGCGGTCGCCTGCCCGGCTTCTCAGCGATGGCCAACGGCCGCTTCATCGGTGCGCGTCTTGCCGAATATCCGGATGCCACGATCCCTCGCTTCGCCTACGAGCAGCATCTCGAAGCCCTTACAAGCAAATCCCCGCACTGGCCGGAGTCGACAAGACGCATTTCACAGCTTCGCCTGACGTTGCGCTTCGCCTCCAATTCGTGGCTATCCGGATGGACTGGACCGACAACCCTCAATCTCGACATTGTCGACTATCCCGGCGAATGGCTGCTCGACCTGCCACTGCTCTCGCTTAGC
>JBEBHC010000091.1:0-13230 GCA_040081185.1 Devosia sp.
TTCGGTGCCGGGCGAGAGGATCGAAGTGTCGATCTCGCCAGGCGAGATGGCATTGACGCGAATGCCGCGGCGGCCGAAATCGAAGGCCATCTCCCGCGTCAGCGCCGCCAGCGCCGCCTTCGATGTCGCATAGGCAGCACCCGCGAAGGGATGCACGCGGCTGCCGGCGATCGACGTTACATTGACGACCGCGCCCTTTGCGCGCTCGAGTTCGTCGATGAGGCCACGCGCCAGCATGATGGAACCGAAGAAGTTCACCTGAAATACGTGTAGCCAGTCGGCATAGGACGTATCGATCGAGCCCATCCGGCTGCCGCCCCCGCCCTTGGGTGAAATGGCCGCGTTGTTGACGAGCGCGTGCAGCTTCGATCCCTGAGCTTCGAGCCGGCGCTTCATCAGCTCGACCGCCTGTTCGGTCGCCTTGGGATCGGCGAGATCGACCTGGATGTGATCTTCGGGGCCCATCTCCCAAGGGCAGTTTTCGGGGAACGGATGGCGCGAGCAGGACAAGACCCGCCAACCGGCCGACGAGAAGCGCTTGACGGTCGCATGGCCGATGCCGCGCGAGGCGCCCGTCAGGATGAGCGTCTTGCGCTCGGCATCTGCAATATTGGGCATCGCGGCCTTTCCATGGGTTCGGCCGTGAAACTAGCACGCGCTATGTCAGGGAAGAAGCGGCGATCCTGATGGCGCTGTCAGGCGGCCGTCGAGGACTGCTTCCGGCCGTGATTTGCCAGCCATTCCGCGAGCCGCCGGCGCTCGTCGGCGTCGAGCCTGAGGCCGAGCTTGCTTCGCCGCCACAGGATGTCGTCGGCCGTCCGTGCCCATTCCTCGGAAACGAGGTAGCGTACTTCGCGCTCGGTGAGGCCGCCGCCGAAGGAAACACCCATATCCTCGATTCGCCGGACGCCGTCGAGCAGCTTACGGCTTCTGGTGCCATAGGCGCGCACTAATCTTTGCAGCAAACTCTCGGAGAGCATCGGGTACTGCTGCGCGAGTGCACTGACGAGCGCGACGAAGCCGTCCACGGGGAAGTCGCCGCCGGGCAGCGAGGCCGTCGAGGTCCAGGGCATACCCTTGGCAGGGAGGTGCGGCGCCAGGCGTTTCATGGCGTCCTCGGCGAGGTGGCGGAAGGTCGTGATCTTGCCGCCGAAGATATTGAGCAACTTGGGCTCGCCGTTGCGGCCGTCGAGATCGAGCACATAGTCGCGCGTGACCTCTTGTGCGGACACGTTCCCTTCGTTGTAGAGCGGGCGCACGCCGGAGTATGTCCACACCACGTCCGACGGACGGACGGGCGCCTTGAAATAGGCGCTCGCGGCCTCGCACAAATAGTCGGTTTCCTCGGCGTCGATCGCGACAGTGGCCGGATCGCCCAGATAGTCGATATCGGTTGTGCCGATGAGCGTGAAGTCATGCTCGTAGGGGATGGCGAAGATGATGCGGCGGTCGGCGTTCTGGAAGATGTAGGCCCGGTCGTGAGCGAAGAGCTTGGGCACGACGATATGGCTGCCCTTGACGAGGCGCACGCTCGAGCCGCTGTTCGTTCGTTTCACACGCTGGAGCACGTCCGATACCCAGGGCCCGGCGGCGTTGACGAGGACCTTCGCGGCCGCAGATTTGCGTTCGCCGGTGCTCTTGTCCTCGAGTGTCAGTTCCCAGTGATCGGCATGCCGGATGGCGGCAACCACCTCGGTGCGGACGCGGATATCGGCGCCGCGATCAGCGGCGTCGCGGGCGTTGAGGATCACCAATCGCGCATCGTCGACCCAGCAGTCGGACTACTCGAAGCCGCGCGTGACGTCGGCCTTCAGCGGTTCGCCGGCCTCATCGCGCGTCAGATCCAGGCCGCGCGAGCCCGGCAGGATCTTTCGTCCCCCCAAGTGGTCGTAGAGCCAGAGGCCGAGCCGGATGAGGGCAGCCGGGCGCAGGCCCTTGTGGTGGGGCAGCACGAACCGTAACGGCCGGATGATGTGGGGCGCCGCCTGCAGCAGCACCTCGCGCTCGCTGAGCGCCTCGCGAACCAGCCGGAACTCGTAGTGTTCCAGATAGCGTAGGCCCCCGTGCACGAGCTTCGTGGAGGCCGAAGACGTGCCGCTGGCAAGGTCATTTTTCTCGACGAGCAGCACGCGATGACCACGGCCGGCCGCATCTCGCGCAATGCCGCAGCCGTTCACACCTCCGCCAATGACGGCAACATCGAACACGCGTCAGGCCCCAACCCCGAGTTGCAGGATCAATCGTGGCAGAGAGGCCTCAATTTCGACCGTCCACCGTCAAAACGAAGAATATCGAACCTTTCCGAAAGATCAAGTGCTGGCAACGATGTCGACGGCGACCCCATGGAGAATCCCGGCTTCAACTCGATCTTCGCCATCGATACCGAAGGCGAGATCGTCGCCAGCTATGACAAGTCGCACCTCGTCCCCTTCGGCGAGTATCTGCCCTTCGCCGGCTTCTGGAAGCTCTTCGGCATCCATCAATTCGTCCCCGGCACCAATGGCTGGCAAGCCGGTGACGGCCGCCGCCTGATGACCCCGGCCGACACCCCGGCCTTCATCGCGCTCATCTGCTACGAGGCGATCTTCTCCGGCGATCTCGGCGCCGATCCCGCCAAGGCCGAGTTCATCCTCAATATCTCCAACGACGAATGGTTCGATGGCTCCATCGGCAATGCCCAGCACGCGCATCACGCCAGATTGCGCGCCGTGGAAACCGGCCTGCCCATGCTGCGCGCCACCAATTCCGGTGACACCATGCTCATCGACCCGCTGGGCCGCATCACCGCGCAGCTGCCGCCGGAGGAGCAGGGCGTACTCGATGTCGTCCCGAGCCAGAAGTTGCCGGGCACCATTTTCAACCGCGTCTGGCACTGGCCGTTCTTCGGCGCGCTCGTCCTCGGGCTGGTCGTCGCTTTCATGACCCGGCTGCGTCCGGCGCGCAAAGCGGCATAGATTTCCACCGCCGCTTGTCCCGGCATATCAAGCTTTCCTTATATCCGCCTTGACCCCGGCCCCTCACGCTCCTAGAACCACCGCCAACTACGCGATTTTCCGCGTTTTTGGTCAATATTCGGGGGTTTCGGCCGTGCGGCAGTCCTATCTCTTCACTTCGGAATCGGTGTCTGAGGGTCACCCGGACAAGGTCTGCGACCGCATCTCGGACGAGATCGTCGACCTGGTGTTCCGCGAAGCCAAAAAGACCGGCATGGACCCCTCCCAGGTGCGCATCGCCTGCGAAACCCTTGCCACCACCAATCGCGTCGTCATCGCCGGTGAAGTCCGCGTCCCCGCCACGCTCCTCAAGAAGGACAAGCAGGGCAACGTCCTCACCGATGCGGCGGGCCACCCCATCGTCAATCCGGCCAAGTTCAAGTCCACCGCCCGCAAGGCCATCAAGGCCATCGGCTACGAGCAGGCCGGCTTCCACTGGCAAAAGTGCAAGATCGACGTGCTGCTGCACGGCCAGTCCGCCGATATCGCGCAGGGCGTTGATGAAAAAGGCAACAAGGATGTCGGTGCCGGCGATCAGGGCATCATGTTCGGCTATGCCAGCCGCGAGACGCCCGAACTGCTGCCCGCGCCCATCTACTACGCGCACAAGATTCTCGAGATCCTCACCGCGGCCCGCAAGGCCGGTGTCGGCGCGGCCGTCAAGCTCGGCCCCGATGCCAAGAGCCAGGTCACCATTCAGTATGAGAACGGCGTTCCGGTCGGTGTGACGCAGATCGTCGTGTCGACTCAGCACGTCGATGCTTCTCTGAGCTCCGACGACGTGCGCAAGATCATCGAGCCCTTCGTGCGCGAAGCCTTCCCCGAGGGCTGGATCAGCAAGAACACTGTCTGGCACGTCAACCCCACCGGCAAGTTCGTCGTCGGCGGGCCCGACGGAGATGCCGGCCTCACCGGCCGCAAGATCATCGTCGACACCTATGGCGGTGCGGCTCCGCATGGCGGCGGCGCCTTCTCCGGCAAGGACCCCACCAAGGTCGATCGCTCCGCGGCCTACGCCGCGCGTTATCTCGCCAAGAACGTCGTTGCAGCCGGCCTCGCCGATCGAGCCACCATCCAGCTGAGCTACGCCATCGGCGTCGCCAAGCCGCTGTCGATCTATGTCGATCTGCACGGCACCGGCAAAGTCGATGAGGCCAAGCTCGAAGGCGTGCTCGGCAACGTGTTCGACCTGTCTCCGCGCGGCATTCGCACCCATCTCGACCTCAACAAGCCGATCTACGCCAAGACGTCCGCCTACGGCCATTTCGGCCGCAAGCCGGGCCGCGACGGCTCCTTTAGCTGGGAAAAGACCGATCTCGTCCCGGCCCTCAAGGCGGCAGTGAAGGCGGCCTGATCAAGCTGGCCGACAAACCCGACCACCCCCTCAACGTCCGCGGCGAACCGCGGGCGTTTTTCGGCCGCCGCTCCGGCAAGCGTCTGCATTCGGGTCAGCAGGCGCTCTATCGCGACCGCCTGCCCGAGCTCGCCATCCCGCTCCCCGCAGCGACGCTGGACCCGCGCTCCATCTTCCCCACAGCCGCGCGTATCGAAATCGAAATCGGCACCGGCGGCGGGGAGCACCTTGCACGCATCGCTGCGGAGAACCCGACCACCCGTTTCGTCGGTTGCGAAGTCTTCTCGGGCGGCATCGCCAAGCTCGTCGAAGCCATCGACGACTCCGAACTCGAAAACGTCCGCCTGTTTACCGATGATGCGCTGAAGCTTCTCGTCACGCTGCCCGATGCCTCGCTCGACGCGGCCTATCTGCTCTATCCCGACCCCTGGCCCAAGACCCGCCACCACAAGCGCCGCTTCATCTCGGCCACTACGCTGGGCGAACTCGCCCGCGTGTTGAAACCCGGCGCCACGTTCCGCTTCGCCACCGACATCGAGGACTATGCCAACTGGACCCTGGCCCACGTCCTGCGCGCACCGTCCTTCCGCTTCGCCGCCGAACCCGGTTCCTGGCACATGCCCTATCCGGGCTGGCAGCCTACGCGCTACGAGCAGAAGGCCCGCCGCGAGGGCCGCGACGTGAGTTTTTATTTCAGCTTCCTGCGCCGCTGAACTAAATCGCGGCGCCCGGTGTTGTCTCGCCAGGGGAGACACCATGGATCACAGCGTCAAGATCATCGACATCGCCGACGTCACGCACAATGTTAGGCGCTACACCCTCGAAAAGCCGCCGGGCTACAGCTTCCAGCCGGGCCAGGCGACCGACATGTCGCTCGATGAGGATGGCTGGCGGGACAAGAAGCACCCCTTCACCTTCACCGCGCTGGCCGACGACCAGAATCTCGAACTCACCATCAAGTCTTACTTCAACACCGGCGGCGATGGCGTCACCGAGCGCCTCTATGGCTACAGGCCCGGCCGCTCGCTCATCCTGCGCGATGTGTGGGGCACCATCACCTACAATGGCCCGGGCGTATTCATCGCCGGCGGTGCAGGGATCACGCCCTTCATCGCCATTTTGCGCGATCTTCATGCGCGGCGAACAATGGCGGGCCACACGCTTATCGCTTCTAACCGCACCGAAGCCGACATCATCCTGCGCGATGAGTTCGAGGCGATGCGCGACCTCGACACCATCTGGACCGTGACGGACGACAAACAGTCCTTGCTCCTCCACGAACGCATCGATGCCGCCTTCCTGAAAAAGCACATCAAGGACTTCGCCCAGAATTTCTACCTCTGCGGCCCCGACGACATGGTCAAGCAACTGCGCGGCACGCTGAAGGAACTCGGCGCTAGTGTGGAAAACGTGACCTGGGAAAAATAGCGGCGTACGGTCTGTGGGCGCTGACCCGGCAGAATTTATAAAACGCGTGTACCATTTCCGGCGCGCAGCAGTGCTGGGGGTTGCCTTCGGTATCTATTGCTAGGACGCGTCCGCGAGAGAGCATGAAGAGGCCCGTGACGCGCACCATACTGGTTACGCCCGCCGGACGGCGGGCATACCTCGACCTTCTCGCTCACTATGTCGCCGCCGATCCGACCATCTCGGAATGGCACCTGTGGGACAATTGCCGCTCCGGCGATGATCGCGCCCATCTGGCAGTTCTTGCCGCTCGTGACGCCCGGATAACGATTGTCCCGGGTGAAAAGGCTCCGGGCAAAGCCGACGCGATCAACCGGTTCTACGCCCGCTGCACCGATGACGACACCTTCTATATCAAGCTCGACGACGACATCGTCTGGCTCCCGCCGCGTTTCGGCGCCCTTTTCACCGCTCGCGCCCTGGCCGATCGCGGCCGCTACGCGTGGTGGTCACCCGTCGTCGTCAACAATGCCATCTGCACCTGGGCCATGCAGCATCTGGGTCGACTCGAAACGCCGCTCCAACTCTCGGCGCTGGCCGATGACAGGTTCGCCTGGCGCAGTGCGGAGTTCGCCGCCTCTCTCCATGAGAGCTTCATTGACGCCACGCGCACGGATCGGCTCGAACGCTTCGCCATCCCCGACCTCGATGTCACTCTGCGGTTTTCCATCAACTGCATCGGCTTCTTCGGCGACGACGTAGCGGCACTCGGTGAACGCTTCTGCCCGCCCGGCGCCGACGACGAAGACTGGATATCGGCCGTCCTGCCTGCCATCACGCAGAAGCCTGGCCGGATCGTAGGTGATCTCCTGGTCAGCCACTTCGCCTTCTTCCCGCAGGAAAACCGGCTTCTGCATCTGGGCCAGCTTGATGGCTACTATGGCCTTGCCGGATTGACGCGGAATGCGGCTCTTCCGTTTCGGACCGTGCCGTGGGCTCGCTATCTTGGTCAGCGCTTCCGCCCCCGCCGCTTGGTACCGATCGACTGGCGTGCGGCGCCACCCTTGCACTTGCCGAAGTCCGGCGCTATATAGGCGGCAACATTGTTGCTCTCATTCGAGAGTGGGTGCCCTGACCGGCCCCCGCTCTTTTTGCTTTCCTGGACACCGATCAACCGGCTCATGGCCTTCGACCTCACCGAAAAGCGCTACATCAAGGAAACCGGCCTCGAGACGCGTATCGCGCGCATCATTGAACCGGTCGCCAACGATCTGGGCTACAGCCTTGTCCGCGTGAAGGTTACACAGGAAAACGGCTGCACCCTGCAGATCATGGCCGAAGACGCGAACGGCCGCTTTGCGATCACCGATTGCGAACGACTGAGCAAGGACCTCTCGCCGGTGCTCGACGTCGAGGACCCCATCGATCGCGAATATCATCTCGAGGTCTCGTCCCCCGGCATCGACCGCCCGCTGGTTCGCGCCCGCGATTACGCCGCCCATATCGGCCATGAGGCGAAGATCGAACTCGGCGAAGCGCTCGATGGCCGCAAGCGTTTCCGCGGTGTCATCGCCGCCTCGACCGCCGACACTGTCACCATCCACCTGCCCGATGTCCCCAAGGACACCGATCCCGATTTCGTGCTGCCGCTCGCCTCCATCGCCGAAGCCAAACTGGTGATGACCGACCGGCTGCTCAACCTGGCGCAGCTCGACCAAGCCGATAATCCCATCGACGACGATGACGACATCGAGACGCTCGAACTGGACCCTACAACCGAACAAGACCTTCCCGAGGAGATTGAATAAATGGCCGTCAGTGCGAACCGGCTGGAACTGCTCCAGATCGCCGATGCCGTCGCCCGTGAAAAGTCGATCGACCGCATGATCGTCATCGAATCCATGCAGGATGCGATCGAAAAGGCGGCCAAGTCCCGTTACGGCGCCGAGACCGAAATCCGCGCCGAGATCAACCCGCGCACCGGCGAGCTCAAGCTCACTCGCCTGCTCGAAGTGGTCGAGACTGTGGAAGAGCCGGCAAAGCACATCCAGCTCAAGGATGCGCTGGAGCGCAATTCCAATGCCAAGCTCGGCGATTTCGTCGGCGAGCCGCTGCCGCCCATCGAGTTCGGCCGCATCGCCGCCCAGTCGGCCAAGCAGGTGATCGTCCAGAAGGTGCGCGATGCCGAGCGCGAGCGCATGTATGACGAATACATCAATCGCGTCGGCGAGATCGTCAACGGCTCGGTCAAGCGCGTCGAATACGGCAACGTCATCGTCGATCTCGGCCGCGGTGAAGCCATCATCCGCCGCGACGAACTGATCCCGCGCGAAATGTACCGCTATGGCGACCGCGTCCGCGCCTACATCTACGACGTGCGCCGTGAGCAGCGCGGCCCGCAGATCTTCCTGAGCCGCACCCATCCGCAGTTCATGGCAAAGCTGTTCATGCAGGAAGTGCCCGAGATCTATGACGGCATCATCACCATCCGCTCCATCGCGCGCGACCCGGGCAGCCGCGCCAAGATTGCGGTGACCTCCAACGACAGCTCGATCGATCCGGTTGGCGCCTGCGTCGGTATGCGCGGCTCGCGCGTCCAGGCCGTCGTCGGCGAACTGCAGGGCGAAAAGATCGACATCATCCCCTGGACCGAAAACATCGCCGACCTCGTGGTCTCGGCGCTGCAGCCGGCCGATGTCGCCAAGGTTGTGCTCGACGAGCAGGCTGAAAAGATCGAAGTCGTGGTCCCCGACGAGCAGCTCTCGCTCGCCATCGGCCGCCGCGGCCAGAACGTGCGTCTCGCCAGTCAGCTCATCGGCTGGGACATCGACATCCTCACCGAGGCCGAAGAGTCTGAGCGCCGCCAGAAGGAATTCACCGAGCGCTCGGCTTTGTTCATGCAGGCCCTTGACGTCGATGAGACGCTTGCCCAGCTATTGGCTTCGGAAGGTTTCTCCTCCGTTGAGCAGCTCGCCTATATCGAGCTTGGCGAAATCGCCTCCATCCAGGGCTTCGACGAAGAGACGGCGGCCGAAATCCAGCAGCGCGCGGTGGACTACCTGGCCGCCATCGAAAAGGCCAACGACGATGAGCGCAAGGTGCTCGGCGTCGACGACGCGCTCTACGAAATTCCCGGCCTCACCGCCGCCATGCTCGTGGCGCTCGGCAAGGAAGGCATCAAGACTGTCGAGGATTTCGCCGGCAATGCTGCCGACGATCTGGTCGGCTGGACCGAACGCAAGGATGGTGAAGTGAAGCGCTTCGACGGCACCTTCAAGGAATTCCCGGTGTCTCGCGAAGAAGCCGAGGAAATGGTGCTGCAGGCCCGCCTCAAGGCCGGCTGGATCACCGAGGCCGATCTCGCACCCCCCGCCGAAGAAGGCGAAGCCGCGGAAGGAGCGCCCGCATAAGCGGGCGACACCTCGCTCTGGCGCGGCCGGACGATCAGATGCGGGAATGTGCGCTGACGCGGGAGTCGAAACCCGTGTCAGAGCTCATTCGTTTTGTCGTCGGCCCTGACGATCGCCTGGTGCCCGATACGGACGCCATCGCCGAAGGGCGCGGCGTCTGGGTCACCCTTGGCGCCGCCTCTGTAGCCGCCGCCGTGCAGAAAAAGGCCTTCGCACGCAGCCTCAAGGGTGCCGTGACGCTGCCCGACGATCTGCCCGGCTTGACCCGGCTCCGCCTCGAGCAGCGCTTCGTCGCGGCATTGCAGATGGCCCGCAAGGCCGGCCAGTTGCTGACCGGCATGATGAAGGTGAAAGAGGCGCTGGAGCGCGGCCACGCCCTTGCTCTGCTCACCGCCAGCGACGCCGCCGAGGACGGGCGGCACAAGCTTCTCGCGACCCTCCGCGGGGCGCAAAAAGGGGCGGAAGAACTAGGGATTTCCAGGCCCGAAGTGCCGCATTTCGAATTGCTCGATTCCGCGCAATTGGGTTTGGCGCTCGGACTTGAAAGTGTGATACATGCTGCGCTCACCCAAGGGGCAGCCGGTGAGGCAGCGGTGCAACGAGCCATTCGTTTGGCTCGTTACAACGCAAATTGACCTATGAAAGAACGAGTTTATGGCTGAGAGTGACGACAAGACGACCACGGGCAGCAAAAAGACGCTGACGCTCAAGGGCAATTCCGCCCTGGGCGGCGCGCGGCCCGGTATGTCGCGGGGTCCCGCGCGCACGGTCGTGGTCGAAAAGCGCAATCGCGTCGTGACGCGCGGCACCAGTTCGCCCGCGCCGACGCAAACCACCACGACGCCGGCCCAGCCCACGGCCCCGCGCACCATGCCGCGCGAAGCCGCCCGCTCGCCGATGCGTAGCACCCCGGCCCCGTCGCGTCCGGTTGGCCTGTCCTCCGCCGAGTCCGAGGCGCGCCAGCGCGCCTTGCGTGAGGCCGGTGCCCGCACTGCCGATGAAAACCGGCGCCTTGCCGAGGCCGAAGCCCGCCGCACCGAGGAAGATGCCCGCCGCCGCGAAATCCGCGACGCCGCCGCCCGTGACGATGCGGCACGTGCCGCCCGCGCTGCCGAAGCGGCTGCCGCCACCGCCGCCGCACCTGCTGCACCCGCCGGCGATGTCGCCGTGCAGGAAGCGCCGCAGGCCCGCACCGGCACCGGCCGTCCGCCGGTTTCACCGCGCCGCCCGGTCGATACGCGTCCCGCTGCCCGCCGTCCCGGCGGTCCCGCACCCATTCCCAACATGCCGCCCCCGGCACCGCCGTCCGAAACCGACGGTCGCCGCACCCGCACCGTGCCGCCCGCGGGAGGCCGCGTCACGCCGGTCAGCGAAGCCGATGCCCGCCGCGCCCGCGCCGCCGTGCCCGAGCGTCCGACCCGCCGCGCCGGTGAGGAAAACGCTTTCGCCCGCGCCCGCCTGACGGTCTCGAGCGCCACCACCGAATCCGATCGCGATCGCGGTCCGTCTCTGGCGGCCATGCGCCGCCGCCGCGACAAGAAGATGGGCCGCGGCCAGCAGGCTGCGCCCAAACTGATGCGCGAAGTGATCATCCCCGACGCCATCACCGTGCAGGAACTCGCCAACCGCATGGCCGAGCGCTCGGTCACGGTCATCAAGATGCTGATGGCCATGGACCGCATGGTCACCATCAACGACATCGTCGATTCCGAAACCGCCGAACTGATCGCCACCGAGCTTGGCCACACCGTCAAGCGCGTGTCCGAAGCCGACGTCGAATCCGGCCTCTACGACGTGCCGTCGGACGACAAGGCCGAGGACCTGACGCATCGCGCGCCGGTCGTCACCATCATGGGCCACGTCGACCACGGCAAGACGTCGCTGCTCGATGCCATCCGCGAAACCAATGTCGTGTCCGGTGAAGCCGGCGGCATTACGCAGCATATCGGCGCCTACCAGGTCGAGATCAAAGGCCAGAAGATCACCTTCCTCGACACCCCGGGCCACGAGGCGTTCACCGCCATGCGCGCCCGCGGCGCCCAGGCCACCGACATCGCGGTTCTCGTGGTTGCGGCCGATGACGGCGTCATGCCGCAGACCATCGAATCCATCAAGCACGCCAAGGCCGCCGGCGTGCCGATCATCGTCGCCATCAACAAGATGGACAAGCACGACGCCAATCCGCTGCGCGTCCGCACCGAACTGCTGCAATACGATGTGCAGGTCGAATCCATGGGCGGCGAAACCCTCGACGTCGAAGTGTCGGCCATCAAGAAGACCGGCCTCGACAAGCTGCTCGAAACCATCCTGCTGCAGGCCGAAGTGCTCGAACTGCAGGTGCCGCGTGACGGTCGTGCTGAAGGTCTCGTCATCGAGGCCAAGCTCGATCGCGGCCGCGGCGCCGTCGCCACCATGCTCGTGCAGCGCGGCACCATTCGCGTCGGCGACATCGTCGTTGCCGGCACCGAATTCGCCCGCGTTCGCGCGCTCATCGACGACAAGGGTGAGCAGGTGAAAGAAGCCGGCCCCTCCACGCCCGTCGAAGTGCTGGGCTTTACCGGCGTGCCCTCCGCCGGCGACCGTTTCTCGGTCGTTGAGAACGAGGCGCGCGCGCGTGAAGTCACCGCCTACCGTCAGCGCCAGATTCGTGAAAAGGGCGGCGATACCGGCGGCGTCACCAGCCTCGAGCAGATGATGACGCAGCTCAAGGTTGCCGGCATCTCCAAGTTCCCGTTGATCATCAAGGGCGACGTGCAGGGTTCGGTCGAAGCCATCAACGCTTCGCTCAACAAGCTCTCGACCGATGAAGTCTCGGCCCAGATCCTGATGTCCGGCGTCGGTGCCATCACCGAATCCGACGTGACGCTGGCCACGGCATCCAAGGCCATAATCATCGGCTTCAATGTCCGTGCCAACAAGCAGGCGCAGGATCTTGCCACTCGCGACGGCATCGAGATCCGCTATTACAATATCATCTACGACCTCGTGGATGACGTGAAGCAGGCCATGTCCGGCCTCCTGAAGCCGGAGCGCCGCGAAACCTTCATCGGCTACGCCTCGATCAAGGAAGTCTTCCAGATCACCAAGGTCGGCAAGGTTGCCGGCTGCCAGGTCACCGAAGGCATCGTCGAACGCGGCGCCGGTGTGCGCCTGCTGCGCGACAACGTCGTTATCCACGAAGGCAAGCTCAAGACGCTCAAGCGCTTCAAGGATGAGGTCAAGGAAGTCCCGGCCGGTCAGGAATGCGGCATGGCCTTCGAGGCCTACGAAGACATTCGCGCCGGCGATGTCATCGAATGCTTCCGCGTCGAAAGCGTCACCCGCTCGCTGTAGTCGCGCAAACTTTGCAATCTCAAGGGGCGCCGGTCATTCCGGCGCCCCTTGCTTTTGCCCACCCCAACAGTATTGCCCCCAACGTGCGCCGCCTTGCCCATCCCCCGATACTTCCCCTCGTCTCGGGGACACGGATGCGCAAGGAACTCGCCGACAGCAACACGCAAGCATCGCAAGGCGCACTGGCTACCGTCTGGTGGGCCCTGCCGCGCCTGTGGCGCATCGTCGTGCTTGTTGCGGGCTCCTGGTTCGTTCTTGCGCTGGCTGTCCTCGGGATGGTCTTCGCCTCCAGCCTGTTCACCTGAGCTCCAAAGTGGTGGCCCCCCACCCGCAACCAGCGGGGAGGGGGCCACGAAGCGCTCCGCCGCGGGCGCGCCTTTGTGAGGGGTCGCCCGGTTGACGCATCGGCTCGCCGCGCCTACCTCACACATCTCATGCGCCCGTCCAAAATCCCCGATGTCCTGCCCTTCGAAAAAGGTCAGCGTCTGAAGACGCTGCGCAATCTTTCGCGCCTGTTCGGGGAGATGTGGGCCACCAGCCCCGGCCTGATGGTCGGCAGCATCCTGCTCCGACTTTTCGTGGCGCTCCAACCGCCGCTCGCACTGCTCTTTACCAAGTTTATCATCGACGAAGTGGTGCGACAGGCCGCACTCGGCCCGCTCGGCAGCGACTGGTTCGAGAGCGGCCGGCTGAACACCATGGGTCTCTATCTGGCCGGCGAGTTTGCACTGGT
>JBEBHC010000241.1:0-3528 GCA_040081185.1 Devosia sp.
GGGCGCGACAGCAGTCGCGCCCTTTTTCGTTACCGCCAAATCCCAACGAACTCGGCGAGGTTCGGCAGTACGTCGACGAGGCCGTGCAGCAGGATCACCAACAGCAGCGACTTCGTGCGCGCGTAGATCAAGCCGAAGGTGAGTCCGATCGGTGAGAGCACAGCGATCGTGTGCGCCACCACTTGGAGCGGATCTGTGCTCCAACCATCGACGCCAGGACCGCCTCGCATGAAAAGACCAGGCGCGTGCGCGAGGCCGAAGATAAGCGACGTGACGATCACGCCCGCCCAAGCGGAATTGAACCACGCCGTGAGCCGCGTTTGCAGAACGCCGCGGAAGAGAAATTCTTCGCAAGCGCCAGCTTCAAGCGTGATCCAAATGAAACCGAGCGGCACGGCCCAGATCATGGTGTCGAACGTCGGGGGGATGGCCGAGATGAGCTTGAGGCTCGGCGTGATGACGCAGACGAGGGCCAAGATGATCATGCCGAGCACGATCAGAGTGCGCCAAAACTTGCGGCCACTGAGCCCAAGCTGCCCGATGGGCGCGAGCTTGGCGCCGAGCAGCACCAGCAAGATCGCAGGAAGCACGATATGAACGCCAAGCTTTAGTGCGAGCACAAGCAGCTCTTGCTGTTGTCCCTCGGGCAGAACTTCGCGCGCCCACGTCATCCCGAAGCCGAGGAAGAGCACGGCGTAGAGCGTGAGATAGACGATGATCGAACCGCTCTCGAGCGCAGGGCGCTTCACTTCAATGCGCGGCGCGTTGGCGCCGCGTGTCAGCAGCCAAGCGATGCCGCCAAGGCCAACCCCGAAGATGAGCGCGACGAAGACGCCGGTGCTCCAGTCCCCGCCCGTGGCGTAGAGATACGCGGTCGAGCCGCCCCACAGTAATGCGTATGCGGCAGCGGCGGCGATCGCCGCGCCCCTTCCCGCGCGTTCGGCAGACATGGTCCGAGTTGCTCCTGTCATTGGGCAGGAGATGCAGATGACGGTGCTCGCGGATGCAGGGCGACTGGGACGCCGACAAGCTCAGGACTCGATGGAGATCAAAAACAAAAACGCCGGCGCGAGGCCGGCGTTTCCGTTGGAATTTGTAGAGAGCCTTAGTGGCTCTCGCCGCGCCAGACTTGCTTATATGAGAGGTAGAGTAAGCCAGCGAGCACGATCAGGAACGCCAGCACGACGAGGCCCATGCGCTTGCGCGTTTCCATGTGCGGATCGGCCGACCATTGCAGGAAGGTCGCCACGTCGGTCGCGTATTGCTCAACCGTCTGCGGCGTTTCCGGATCGGCGTACGGCACGGCGCCATCGGCGAGCGGCGGCGCCATCGCCAGACGGCCACCCGGGAAGTACGGGTTGTAGTGTAGGGTGCCTTCGCTCTCGCCAGTGAAGCCCATCAGCAGCGAGCGCACGTAACGCGCGCCGCCATGGCGGGCCGAGTTGATGACCGAAAGATCCGGCGGCGCTGCGCCACCATTCGAGGCGCGCGCGGCGATCTCGTTCGGGAACGGGCGACGGAAGTGATCGGAGATGCGGCCCGGACGGTCGGTCGGCTGACCAGAGGTCGGATCGATGTCCGTGATCATGTGGCTCGACGCGATCGCACGGATGTATGGGTTGTCCGTCACTTCGACGAACGTGCCGCCATGCTCGGGACGGCCGACGTGCGGCTCCATCTCTCCGGTCTCATGGTTGCGAACCATGTAGAGCGCGAACGGGCCGCCCTCCTCGCCGAGGTGGCGATAGGCCAGGTGATCCATCGAGTGACAATTGGAGCAGACCTGGTTGTACACCTGGAAGCCGCGTTGAACGGCCGCCATGTCATACGAGCCGGTCGGGCTCTCGAACGAGAAGCGATACTCCTCGGGATGCTTTGCTTCAGACGACGCCCAGGCGACGCCGAAGGCAGCCACGGTCAGCGCCGCAGCGGCGGAAAGTACGCGCAACATTACGATGCCCCCTGCGTGACGGGCTTTGCGATCGTATCCGGCACGCGCTCGGGCCGCTCACGCAGACCGAGGATCGGCAAGATCACAAGGAAGAAGAGGAAGTAGTAGATCGTCAGCAGCAACGAGAAGTTCGTCACCGTGAAGCGCGCCGGCGAGCTGCGCTCAATCGTGAAGAACGGCGTCGCCTGAGCGACCTCTGCCTTCACTTCAGCGATGTGCTCTTCGAGCAGTTCTGATGTGTCGCCGTCGACCGCGCGCGTTTGCGTGCTGCCGCCAATGACGCCGGTGATGACGCCGCTGGTTGCGCCGTGGCGGGTGACGGAGGTCATCGACGCGCCTTGCGAACGCATTTCGGCGATGGCGGCGTCAGCAGCTTGTTGCCACTCGGACTCGCTCGCAGCTTCCACTGGGCGCTCGGTAACCTGGCCGCCCGTGGCCCACGTCATCGTCGCGGAGAACTGGCCGGCCTTCAACAGGATGCGGCCCGGGTTCTGACCACCGCACCAGCCGAGGCCGAAGCAGACGACCGCGAAGATGATGAAGAACTGGCGCGCGATCGGGCGATAGCGCATCGAGCGAACGCGTGACGTGTCCAACCACGGCAGAATGAACAGGACGCCGATCGAGGCGAACATCGCCAAGACGCCGGCGAGCTTTGAATCGATCGGGCCGATGTTAAAGTCGAACGCGCGCAGGATCGCGTAGAACGGCAGCATGTACCATTCGGGCACGATTTCTGGCGGCGTCTGCAGCGGGTTGGCCGGGATGTAGTTATCGGCGTGGCCAAGGGCGTCCGGCATATAGAACACGAACACGGCAAACAGGATCACGAACAATGTGGTCGCGAAGAGATCCTTGATGGTCGCGTGCGGTGTGAATGGCACCGTGTCGGCCTTCGACTTCACATCGACGCCAACCGGGTTGTTCTGCCCTGCTTCGTGCAACGCCCAGACGTGGAGGCCGACAACGCCAGCGATCACGAACGGCAGCAGATAGTGCAGCGAGAAGAAGCGATTGATCGTCGGCTGGTCGACCGAGAAGCCGCCCATCAGCCAATTCTTGATGCTCTCGCCGATCAGCGGCAGCGCGCCCAAGAGGTTGGTGATGACGGTCGCGCCCCAGAAGCTCATCTGGCCCCATGGCAGCGTGTAACCGAGGAAGCCGGTCGCGATCATCAGCAGGTAGATCACGCAGCCCAATATCCAGAGCAGCTCGCGCGGGGCTTTGTATGAGCCGTAATAGAGGCCGCGGAACATGTGGATGTAGACGGCGAGGAAGAACATCGACGCGCCAACCGAGTGGATGTTCTGGATGAGCCAGCCAAACGGCACGTCGCGGTTGATGCGCTCAACGCTCGCGAACGCGAGGCTGACGTGCGGCGTGTAGTGCATGGCCAGCACGATGCCGGTGACGATTTGCACGATGAGGCAGAGGCTCAGCATCGCGCCGAACGTCCACCAATAGTTGAGGTTACGCGGCGTCGGGTAAGCGACGAAGCTGTCGTGCGCCAACCGAATGATCGGCAAACGCCGATCGAGCCAGCGCGTGATGCCGGATTTCGGCTCGTAGGTGGAAGG
>JBEBHC010000008.1:0-44074 GCA_040081185.1 Devosia sp.
CCCTCGATGGAAGTGGATGTGCAATGCGACCGCTCCGGCCCCGAGGTGAAGATCGGCGAGGGCTCCGACTGGCTCGAGATTCTCGGCTGCGGCATGGTGCATCCCAATGTGCTGCGCAACTGCGGGCTCGACCCCGATGTCTACCAGGGCTTCGCCTGGGGCATGGGCATCGACCGCATCGCTATGCTGAAATACGGCATGAACGATCTGCGCGCCTTCTTCGATGCGGACAAGCGCTGGCTCGACCATTACGGCTTCCGTGCCTTCGACATGCCGACGCTGTTCGGCGGGTTGAGCAGCTGATGCTGTCGCCGGACGAGATCGCTGCGCTGCCATCGTTCGCCTTCGGGGATTCCCCCGGGATGGCGGACGAGCTGCTGGCGCTCGTCATCTCCGGCACGAAAACTGCAACCTGCGCGCCGTTGCGCGACCTGGGCGATCAACAGAGCGACGACCCGATGCCACTGGTTGGCCATCTCTATGTCGTGCGTGATGGCGCAGGGCGCCCGAGCGCCGTGATCGAGACGCGCGAGGTGACCATTCGCCGCTTCGACGAGGTGCCGGCGGATTTCGCGCTGGCCGAAGGCGAAGGCGACTTCGAGCAATGGCGCCAAGGCCACAAAGCCTATTTCGCGCGCAATGGCGGCTGGTCGGCAGAAATGGAAATCGTCTGTGAACGCTTTCGCCTTGTCGAGGTGCTGCCGACATGAGCACGATGCCGCCGCCGATCGATCCGAGTCAGCCGACCACCTTCGTCGTTACCGACATCGAAGCCGACGGGCCGTCGCCGCTCGGCTCGTCCATGCTGAGTTTTGCCTCGGTCGCCTGCGACATCACCGGCAAGGTGCTGGGCGAATTCGAGGCCAATCTGGAACCACGTTCCGATCGGGCGGCGAGCCCGGACACAATGGCCTGGTGGCAGACGCAGCCGGAAGCGTGGACGTCTGCGACCACCAATCCAGAGCGCGCCGAAATCGTCATGCCGCGTTACGCCGATTGGGTCGAAAACCTTCCCGGTTACCGCGTCTTCGCCGCCGCACCGATCATCTTCGACGGCCTGTGGATGGACCATTATCTCGAGACATTCGCCGGCACCCGCGTCCTCGGTGGTCCGTTCAAGACGCGACAGATTTTCCGCGGTGGTGGCATCTGCCTCTACACCATGGCGGGCACCCTGCGCGGTGCTGAATACCTCAAATGGGGCATGCAGCGCGTACCGCCCGCCTGGTACGGCCATATCGAGCACACGCACCGCGCCATCGACGACGCGCGCGGCTTTGCCAACGTGCTCGCCAAATTGTTCGAGATCTCCGGCGGCCTGCCCAAGATCGAAGCGACCGAAAGTGTCTACCGATGAAGTTCACGCTCGACTGGCTCAAGGATCACCTCGAGACCAACGCCACGCCCGAGGCCATCTCGGAGGCGCTGACCATGATCGGCCTCGAGGTCGAGAGCGTCGAGGATCAGGGCAAGGCCTTGAAGCCCTTCGTCGTGGCGCTCGTCGCATCGGCTGAGCCGCATCCGAATTCCGATCACCTCAAGGTCTGCAAGGTCGATGCCGGCACGGGAACGTTGATCGATGTGGTCTGCGGGGCGCCCAATGCGGTGAGCGGCATGAAGTCGGTCTTCGCTTTCCCCGGCACCTATATTCCGGGCAAGGATTTCACCCTCAAGGAAGGCGTCGTGATCCGCGGCGCGGTGTCGAACGGCATGCTTTGCTCCGCCGCCGAACTCGAGCTGAGCGAGGACCACGACGGCATCATCGTGTTGCCCGACGATGCGCCGGTCGGCATGCCCTATGTGGACTACGCCGAACTCGGGGGTGTCGTGTTCGATATCTCGATAACGCCCAACCGCGGCGATGCCACGGGCATTTACGGCGTGGCGCGCGATCTCGCGGCCTACGGGCTCGGCACGCTCAATCCCACCACCGGCTATATGGCACCGGTGCCCTCGCAGGGCCCGAGCCCCATTCCGCCCCTGCCGCAGCAATTCGCGCCGGGCGAGCCCAAGGCGATCCGCAAATTCGCCGGCCGCTACATCAAGGGCGTCAAGAACGGCCCATCGCCGGAATGGCTGCAACGCCGGCTGCGGGCCGTCGGCCTCCGCCCCATCAACGCGCTCGCCGACATCACCAATTTCGTCTCGCTTGGCTGGGGCCGGCCGCTGCACGCCTATGATGCCGACAAGGTGCAGGGCACGATGCTGCTGCGCAACGCCCGCGCCGGCGAAAAGCTCGACGGCCTCGACGGCCGCACGCACGAGCTCGACGCGACCATGTGCGTCATCGCCGACAATGAGGGCCCGCTTTGTCTTGGTGGTATCCTCGGCGGCGAGCGCTCGAGTTGCACCGATGGCACGTTCAACCTGTTCATGGAATGCGCCAGCTGGGACCCAGACCAGATCGCGAGGACCGGTCGTAAGACCGGCATCGTCTCCGACGCCCGCTATCGCCTCGAACGCAATGTCGACCCAGCGCTCACCGAGCCCGGCCTCGAACTCGCGACGCGCCTCGTCATGGAAGTGTGCGGCGGCACGCCGATGGAGCCGGCCATCTCGGGCGAGGATGTTTTTCCTCGGACCACGGTCGATTTCCCGATCGGCGAAGTACGGCGCTTGACCGGGCTCGAGCTGCCGGCAGAGCGGATGCACGACATTCTGACGCGCCTCGGTTTTGTCGTCGAAGGTACCGGCCCCAATCTCAAGGTCGCCGTCCCGTCGTGGCGGCCGGATGTGACGCAGAAGGCCGACCTCGTCGAGGAAGTCATGCGCATGGAGGGCGTCGACAAGGTGCCGCTCGACCCGCTGCCGCGCCTGTCGGGCGTTGCGCCGCGGATGCTCACCGTGCTGCAGAGCCGACGGCGCAACAGCAAGCGCGTGCTCGCGGCGCGTGGTCTCGACGAAGCGGTGACCTGGTCGTTCATCTCCTCGGCCGAAGCCAAACGCTTCGGCGGCGGCGCGGCGCAGCTTCGCCTCGCCAATCCCATCGCGTCCGATCTCACCGACATGCGCCCGTCGCTGCTGCCCGGTCTGCTCGCCGCAGCGCGCCGCAATGCGAATCGTGGCTTTGCGGATCTCGGCCTGTTCGAAGTGGGGCAGGTCTTCCTCTCTGACCTGCCCGAGGGCCAGCGCACCTACGCCAGTGCCTTGCGCACTGGCACGAGGGGCCGGAACTGGCAGGGCGCGGACGCCAAGGTCACCGTGTTCGACGCCAAGGCAGACCTCGCCGCCGTCCTCGACGCGCTCGGCCATGACCTCGACAAGCTACAGCTAATTGCTGAAGCCCCGTCCTGGGCCCATCCCGGCCGTGGCGGGCGCGTGCAACTGGGACCCAAGGTGACGATCGCGAGTTTCGGTGAACTGCACCCGGCGTTGGCAGCGGAGCTCGATCTGCCCGGACCCGTCGTTGCCGTTGAACTCGATCTCGACGCCATTCCCGAGCCGCGCAGCAAGGGCGGCAAGTCGAAGCCGGCCCTCAAACTCTCCGACCTGATGCCGGTGAGCCGCGACTTCGCATTTCTCGTCGATCGCGACGTGACAGCAGCTGTGTTGCTGCGCGCCGCACGCAATGCCGACAAGGCACTCATCGCCGGTGTTACTCTCTTCGATCTCTTCGAAGGCAAGGGCGTGCCCGAAGGCAAGAAGTCCGTCGCGATCGCCGTCACGCTTCAGCCAACCGAGAAGACGCTGACCGACGAAGACATCGAGAAGGTCTCGACCGCCATCGTCGCAGCAGTGGGCAAGGCGACAGGCGGCACACTGCGGAGCTAGAACGCGATTCCGACCCTTTCAGCCTCGCGCCACAGAAAGCTGCCGGGCTCAGGCCTAGCGGGCTCGCCAGTTCCGCGATCAGTCAACGCACTGTGCCACATGTGGATCGCGAGAGTATTCGGCATGATGACGCGCTCGACGTTGCCATCTGCCGTCAGCAGGTCGCGCGCACTGTTATAGCCCAGTGGATAGAACACGGATTTAGGCTGCGCCAGCTTGAACAGTCCCAGCCGGTGCAGGTGATGATTGAGCGGCCATGGGCCGGTCGCCCCGAATTGCAGGTCCTCTACCTTCAGCGACATGCCGAGCATTCGCCGCAGCCAAACCTCGAAGCGCCGATTGTAAGGCATACCCGGCGGAATCGCGCCGGGCTCGAACGTTTCGAGCAGCGCCTTGAGCAACGGCGCATCCTTCGGGCAGCGAAACACCGCATTGTTGACCTTGAGTTCGCTGCCCAACGCCTTGTTGGTCCGCCCCTCGATCCCGAATACATAGTCGCCAAGCCCTGCGAACGGCCTCAGGCACAGCACGTCGCAATCGGCCCAGATGCCGGCTTGCCGTTCCATCAGCCTGAGCCGGAACAGGTCGGCGAACACGGCCGGCGTGCGGTTGCCTTTGTAGAAGAACATCGCGCTTCGCGGGATTACCTCCTCTGCATCCACTTGCGTGCAGCCGGCGGGCAGGGCGCCCCAGTCCTCATAGGCATAGAGCGAAAACGCGTGGCCCTTCTCGACGAACGACGCGATGGCAAGCCGCTCAAGCCACGTGATCGGCCCATGCCAGAACGAACAGATCGCAGGCAGGCTCATTTGCGGCCGATCAGGCGATTGAACCGCTTCTTCCAGCGGCGTTTGAAATTGTGCTGCCAGAACCGGTAGTAGAGTTCGTTGGTCATCACATGGCGATAGATGTTGCGGAACGCCACGAGATTGAGAATCTGCCACGGCCGGTTATGGCCGGTATAGTGGATGATGTAGGGGTTCAGCGCCTGCTGCGCGAACCACGGGTCGATGCAATTGAAACGCCATTCGAGTTCGGTCCAGCGGTCGCGGAACAGCAGGTTCAGCATATCCTGATCGTAATAGAGCCGCTTGAGGATGCCGTTGTCGCGCAGCTCGGCAAGTCGCGCCCTCACATCGATGGCGGCGAAGCGCTTGAGATCGATCAGCAGAACGCCTGAATTGAAATAGCGGTCTGCCGGATCGAAAATGCCCTTCTTGGAACGCATGTCGCGCCCCATCATGATGTGCAGCCGGAACGGATCGCTGACCGCGGCCAGCGGCTGATCCTTCATGTCCTGCTCGTAGAGGTGTTCGATCGGCGCCAGCACCATCGTGTCGCAATCGAGATAGATCACGCGCTCCACATCGGGCAGCACATGGTCGAGCATCAGCCGCGTGTAGATGATCTTGGGAAAGCGCTTGCCGGCGGGCAGCTGCTCCACCAGCCGCGCGAACTCGGCATTCTCGTCCATCGCGTGAAACATGAATGTCGACGGAAACTCCATCGCCAGCGTGTCGAGATCGGCACGGTGCTCGGCTGACAGCCCGAAATGGCAGAAGTGAATCACCACATCGGCACGCCGCTTGGTGGTGAGGCAGATCGAGCGCGCCACGGCATAGGCCGGCGCCCAGAAATTGTCGTCGAAGGTGAGGGCGACATGGATCGCACCTTGGCCGGGCGTGATGCTCAATCGGGCAGGCTCGTCGCAGGCCGCTGATCGAGCAGCGCGCCTTTCACCGCCGCATCGATCGCCTCGAGTTCCTTCGGCGTGAAGTCGAGATTGTCGAGTGCGCCGAGGCAATCCTTGAGCTGCTCCAGCGTGCGCACGCCGATCAGCGCCGAGGTCACCTCCTTGCGCCGCAGCACCCAGGCCAGCGCCAGTTGCGACAACGTCTGGCGGCGCGACTTGGCGATCTTGCCCAGCGCATCGACAGCGCTCAGTACCTTCGGCGCGAGCAGTTTGCCGCTGATCGAGGAGTTCTTATCCTCGGCGCGCGTACCCGCCTTGCCCTTCGAGTACTTGCCTGAGAGCACGCCCTGCGCCAGCGGCGAGAACGGGATCACGCCGACGCCGAGTTCGCCACAGGCATCGATCGTCCTGTCGTCCTCGATCCAGCGATTGAGGATAGAATAGCTGGGCTGGTGGATCAGCAGCGGCACGCCCATGTCCTTGAGGATGGCGAATGCCTGCCGCGTCTGCGGTTCGGGATAGGACGAGATGCCGACATAGAGCGCCTTGCCCTGGCGATGGAGTTGGGCGAGGGCGCCCATCGTCTCTTCGAGCGGCGTGTTCGGGTCGTAGCGGTGCGAATAGAAGATGTCGACATAGTCGAGCCCCATCCGCTTGAGGCTCTGCTCGGCCGAGGCGATCAGATACTTGCGGCTGCCGAACTCGCCATAGGGTCCTGGCCACATATCCCACCCCGCCTTGGACGAAATGATCAGCTCGTCGCGATAGGGCCGGAAATCGCGGGCCATGATGTCGCCGAACAGTTCCTCAGCCGCGCCCGGCGGCGGACCGTAATTGTTGGCGAGATCGAAATGCGTCACGCCATGGTCGAAGGCGTAACTCAGGATCTCGAACGCACTGGGATAGTCGCGCGTGCCGCCGAAATTCTGCCAGAGCCCGAGCGAAATCGCCGGCAGCTTCAGCCCCGAACGCCCGGTACGGCGGTATTGCATGGCATCGTAGCGGCTCTCGCCTGCCCGGTAGGTCATTGTCTTGCCTCTGCGCTGCTTGTCGCTCCCGCGCCGCCGGTGCTAGCACTGGCTCATGGGACGGCTTTCGATGAATGGCGGGGCGACATTGCCGCAAGGCGGCGTGGCCTTCAAGGCGGCGCCGGCGAATAGGCCGGTTGCGAGACTTCTGGCGCGGTACACGGCCAGCCCATGACCGCCGCTCCTGAACCCGCAAGCTCGCCCGTCGAGCTCGAACGCCAATTTTACGACATGCTGATGGCCAGCCAGTTCTGGCCCGCGGAAGACCTCGTTGCCTATCAGCACATGCAGCTGACCCAGCTTCTGAAGCACGCCAAGGCCAACGTCCCCTTTTACGCCGACCGGCTCGATGCCGTGCTCAAGCCAAATGGCGAGATCGACTGGGACCGCTGGTCGGAAATCCCCATCGTCAAACGCTCGGACCTGTCGGAGCATGGCGATGCATTGATGGCGCGAACCTACCCGCCATCGCATGGTAAGCTCACCATGTCGCTGACATCGGGCACCACCGGGACACCGATCAAGGTGATGTCGGCGGAGCGCGCGCATATTGCTCTGCGAGCCAATCGCCTGCGCGCCTATCGGTGGCATGGGATCGACTGGAGCAAACCATCGGTGATGGTGTTCGGTGAAGACCCCGCCGATTCCGCTTGGCCTGAGGGCAAAGTCCTTGGGACGTGGGGTGCGCCATGGGAGCCGCCCGACAAACGCGGTGCTCTGCTTCGTATCAGCCGCCTGACCGATTACGCCAACATCGTCGAGTTCCTCGAACGCAAGCGGCCGAGCTATCTGGCAACCGGCCCGAAGACGGCGACGGCCATCGCGCTGGAAGCCGAGCGCATCAATTCTGACCTTCGTATCGATGCGCTGCTGGCGCAGGGCGCCATGGTGGGCGCACTCGAGACCGACACGATGCAGCGCGTTTTCGGCGCCCGCATCTCGTTGCTCTACAGCTCGAAGGAAGCCGGGCAGATCGCTCATGGCTGTCCCGAGCAGCCGGGGCTTCATGTGAACGCAGAGAGCGTGCTGCTTGAAATTGTCGATGAACAAGGCAAGCCCTGTGTCGTCGGCCAGCCGGGTCGCGTAGTCGTCACGCCGTTCTTCAACGCCGCCCAGCCGCTCATTAGATACGAGCAAGGCGATGTCGCCGAGTGGATGATGCCGTGCTCCTGCGGGCGTCACCTGCCGCGGATCGACAACCTCATCGGGCGAAGCACGGGTCTGTTCTATCACCCCGATGGCCGAGTGCGCGCTGGGTTCATGCACTTCACGGACCGCACCATCCTCAAGTGCCGCGACTGGCAGATCGCCCAGACTGGGCCGCACAATTTCGAAGTCCGCTATGTCCCCGCAGATTGGGCCATCATGGGCAATGAAGGGGCGATGGCGGATCGAATACGTGAAGTCTATTTCGGCGATGCCGTCGTTGCGTTTCAGCGACTACGCGAACTGCCGTCGCGTGGCGGAAAGACCGTTGAATACGTCAACGAATGGCTGCCGCCCGGGCGCGCGTCGTCATGAGCTACATCCCGCAGATGAAGGTATTCCACGACCGTCTGCTCGAGTCCCAGTATTGGTCGCACGATAAGATCGTCGCTGAGCAAAGGGCATATCTCACCCAACTCCTCCGCCATGCGAAGAAGGCCGTCCCATTCTATCGTGCGCGGCTCGATGGAGTGCTGTCTCAATCCGGAGAAGTCGATTGGGCTCGCTGGGAGGAACTGCCTGTCCTCACCCGCTCCGAAGCGCTCGCGCATAACGACGCCTTGGCTTCCACCGATTTACCGGCGCACCAGGGCGCCACACGACAATCGTTCACCAGCGGCTCGACAGGTCCGGCTTTGCGGGTCGTCGATTCCCAACTTTCGGCAATGTACCTGCAAGCTGCGGTGCATCGTATGCAAAGCTGGCATCGCATGGACTTTGCTCGAGACCTGGTGCTTTGGTTCGGCGAAGACTCGAGCGTCGCACCGCCCCCCGGCGGGGAACACCAGGGATTTTGGGGCCCGCCATGGAGTGCACGTGCGACCGGCCGACGTATCGTGATCAACCGGTATGCCGGCACCGACGATGTTCTGAAGTTACTGCTTGAGCCCAGTGTCGGCTATTTCTCGGCGCGGCCAGCGGCCGCCGACGCCGCGGCACAAGAAGCGCTTCGCCTCGGCACTAAGGTAGCACTCGACGGTATCTTCACTTTTAGTACGGGGGTTCGTCAGGATGAGCGCGAGGACTTCCGAAAAGCCTTTGGCGCGCGCGCGATTGTTCCTTACAGCGCCAAAGAAGGCCACCTGGTGGCATGCCAGTGTCCCACTGGAACGCATTTCCACATTAACGAGGAGCTGGTCTTCGTTGAGATCGTCGATGCGCAGGGTCATGGCTGCGCACCGGGCGAGGTCGGGCGGGTACTCGTTACTCCGCTGTATAACTACGCAATGCCGTTCGTTCGCTACGAGCTTGGCGACCTTGCGGCATTCGGCCCGCCGTGCCAATGCGGACGAACCCTGCGCGTCCTAGACCACATCGCCGGCCGTGTAACGCACATGTTTCGCCTGCCGGGTGACCGGCGCGTATCAATGTCCCTATCGCCCGCTGTGCAGGAGGCATTCGGCGCGCGCTACTGGCAGATCGCCCAGGTTGAGCCTCTGCTGATCGAGGTTCGCTATGTCCCGTCGCGGAAGGATAGCGGCGATGAACGACAGGTCATCGACATCATCCGGCAGAAGACCGTTCCAGAAATGCAGGTGAGGTTCAGCCGCCGGGTGGATCTCAACCGCCCCGACGGCCGTAAATTTATCGAGTATGCTTACGAGGTCGGCTCTTAAGAGGGAACCACGCATTCCCCGTCGGGACCGAGATTCGGCACCCAAACGCGGTCGCCGAAGTCTTGCGGGAAATTGTCGACGATGAACTCGCAGTCGGACTGTGACACGTTGGTGATGTTGCACGCCGTGCCGAAGTCCCAGAACGCGCCCGAATAACTCTCGCAGTTGCTCTGCGATTCCTCTGGATCGACTAGCTCCACCACCGGCGGCGGACCCTTGTCGTTGACCACCGGGATCGTGCTGCCCCACAGGTCCAGCGAACGCAGGCGCAGATTGTCCTGGCGGTGGCGGTCGATGAGCGACTTGTTCGGGTCGTCGCCGCCGAAATAGCCGTGGATGCCGATGGTGACCTTGCTGCTCGTCTCGCCGATGCGTGCATCCGCGACGAACGAGAATGGCACCTGCAACTGGTCCTGCAGGAAGTACTCGGTGGCGAGGTGCAACTGGTTGTTGCCCAGCACCGAACTAACACCGCCAACCAGCCGCCAATTGGGCGTCGCGTAATAGGCGAGATCGCCGAAAAAGAAGAACCCGGTCGCATCGTCGAGATCGGGATTGGCGTAAGTCACCCCGGCAAGGCCTGCCCACGTTTCGAGGCTGAGTTGATCAAAATACAACTCGCCCTCGACGCCCAGTGCCAGCAGCGCCGCGTCATCGGTGACCACGATGCCCTTGGTGATGCCCACCATCCAGGCCGACGGATCACGCGCGAAGGCATGGAACGTCGCAGAAAACGTCTTGCCGCTGCCATTGGCCGAGAGGGTGAAATCACCCTGCAGGCCGAACGGCCCGACCGGCGTCGTGAACGAACCCGTCGCGCTACCGGCGAAGGAGTCCGGATTGGTCAGCACGCCGATATTGAGTTCCCATTGGCCGTTGAAGGCGGAGACCGCCTGTGGCCAGTCGTCCATGGAAGCAGGCGTCAGCATGCTCTGTGCCTGGGCCGCGTGGCCCCAGGCAAGCGCGCCGACTGTTCCCAGTAGATAAGCAGAAATACGACCCAATCGAGACACCGCAAACCCCGCTCGATACGCAAAAATACGGGCGCACTTAGGCCCGAATCCTGCCACGATCGCAAGCGGATTAACGATTTGTTGGCAAATGTGCCCGGTTTCGTTGCCTTCCTGCCACCGACTAACTAGCAGGCATGTTGTATGATGCCATAATAAAGGGTCGCCGAGCCTCGTACGTTAAAGTGCTGACAATGGCGACGCGAGGAATGACGGTGATGCCTTTGGCAACGCACTGGCTCGCTGCTAAGAGCCGGCATGCCCCTCCAGCCCGATCCCACCTACCAGCCACCCACCGACCCTTGGCTGTCGATCGTCCACGAGGATGAGAGGCTGCTGGTCGTCGACAAGCCGAGCGGATTGCTAACCGTGCCAGGGAAGGATCCGGCGCTCCGCGATAGCCTTGAGGTGCGCGTGCAGGAGCGTTTCCCGCAATTTCCCCACGCCAAGATGGTGCACCGTCTCGACCGCGACACGTCGGGTCTGCTTCTCATCGCCTTCGACAAGCCGGCACTCGGCAACCTCGGCCAGCAGTTCGAAACCCGCCGGATTACCAAATCCTACGTAGCGCGCGTCTGGGGCGAAATCGCAGGCGAGAACGGCACCATCGATCTGCCACTGGCCACCGACTGGGAGAACAGGCCGCGCCAACGTGTCGATTTCGAAGCGGGCCGGCAGAGCCGCACCGAATGGCAGGTTATCGCTCGCGAACTGGGCGTCACGCGCCTGCGCCTGACCCCGCTCACCGGCCGTACGCACCAGCTCCGTGTCCATATGCTCGCGCTCGGCCACCCGATCCTCGGCGACGGCTTCTATGCCCATCCCGAAGCGCTCGCCGCGGCGCCCCGGCTGCAACTGCACGCCGAGACGCTCGGCTTCTTCCATCCCGCCGATCACCGCCTGATGCAGTTCACCTCACCGGCCCCGTTCTGAGACGACCCGCATCCGGTCGGGTGCATTTTCACAAAATGGCCCACGAATGACCTTGGCCCGGGCGAAAACGGACCAAGGGAGCGCCCTAGCCTTTACTCGTCTGAAAACTCGATCGGGGTAGTAAAATGCGTAAGGGATCAAGGGGTAAGACGCGCGGTGCCGATTCGGCGCGGGGCGCAAATGCGGTCCAGCGGGGCCACATTCCCAGCGGAGAAGGGCTCGAAGCGGCGATCGCCTCGGTGTTTGCCGAAATCCAGGCCGAAGGCATCCCGGAAGAAGACGGGGAAATCGGCGCTGACAACACGTTCGCGCTGCTCGCCGAACTCAACCGCCTCTGGGTCAGCGCTCCGGCCTGAGGCTGCCTGGCAGAATGCCGCGGCGGGACCGGCCCGCCGCTTGCGCGATTTCCGCGCCTCAAGTAGAGGTTCGCGCCACGCACCCGTAGCTCAGCTGGATAGAGCGTTGCCCTCCGAAGGCAAAGGCCGGACGTTCGAATCGTCTCGGGTGCGCCATTCAACCAATTGATTTTGCGCATAAAATTCTGTCGTGTAGGCATCTATTCTAGATGCTCGGACGTCTTGGGTAACACCGGGGTAGCACAAGAGTGTGTGGCGCAGTCCAAGCGAGTGTTCGTCCGCTTTGGCCCATAGCGGACTGGCCAAGGCACAGGCCATCGCTGGCTGCTCCCTCCCTACTTACAAGCCCGAACGACGTAAGCCTTCGATGAACCGCTGGCGATCATGGGGATGGACGAGCGGCGAATGTGCCTCCACCCACTCGCCGGAAAGATCTGGCTGGAGGCGCTTCGCCTCGAGCAAAGCCAATGACCCTGTCTCGATGTCGCCCGCAAGGCCGGAGGCCGCAGCCAGAGTGCGCCAGGCCGACGTGAATCGCGGTCGTAAAAGCACGGCCCGTCTATTACCGGCAATGCTGTCAGCGTAGCGGCCCTCCGCGAAATGGCACAGGGCGACGCATGACAGACTGAGGGCCTAATGCGGGTCGCGGGGACTAAGTTGGGTGCACAACGCTAGCTGCTCGAGGCCCTCATCCCCCGCTCCCGCGAATGCGTGTGCAGCGCCTAGGAGGAGGCGGCCGATAGCGAAATTGGGATTGAGCCAGATCGCCTCGCTCATTTCGTCGCGGGCCAGTGCGGCCTGTGGCGATGTGCACATAACCGAGCGCCAGCGGATTGACCTCTCCTTGGAATCGGTAGCCGACGCGCGGGATGGTTGCGATCCAGTCCTGATTGCCCGGCGCCACGCCGAGTGTCTTGCGCAGCGCGGCGATCTGCACCGAAAGGTTGGTCTCCTCGACGACGGTGCCTGGCCACGCCGCCTCGAACAATTCGGCTTTCGTAAAAATTTCGCCTGGGCGTTGCAGCAGTGTCTTGAGCAGCAGGAAGGCGCGGTAGCCGACATTGACCGGCAGACCATCGCGGAGGAGGGTGCCCGTTTCGCGGTTGATGATGAAGGAGCCGAAGGAAACCGAGTTCTGACGCATCAACCAAGTCTAGCCGGTTCGGAAGTTCTCGGCACTATTCGCCGGCCTTTAGGATGATGACGGCCGGAGGTGCAATCGGCAATGGTTTGCCAGTGGCTTTGGGCGCAGCGATCGCCTGTCCTGATCGGAAGGTCATCTGCGTTCAAGCTGATGGTAGCGGCATGTATACGCCGCAGGCACTGTGGACGATGGCCCGCGAGCAGGCCAACGTACTGGCCGTGATTTGCGCGAACCATCGCTATGCAATCCTCGAGGGCGAGATGGCGAACCTTGGCTTCAACCACATCGGTCATAATGCGCAGCAGATGATGAGCCTGAGCGACCCCACCATTGACTGGGTGAAGCTCGCAAGCAGCATGGGGGTTGAGTCCGCCAAGGTCGAATCCACCCCAGCCCTCGACGACCTTGTCCGCAATGGCATCAATCGGCACGGACCATTTGTGATCGAGGCGCTGCTATAGGCGGAGCGCTGGGCGCCGGTCATAGTGACGTCGGCTTGTGGCGCGAAGCGTACGCGGCGGCTGACCGCAGTTGGCCTTAGCGGACATCCCGGAGCAGGCGCTCCGCGGTGTCCACAGCCAGTTTTTTCGCGTCGCGAGTAACGCGACCTGTCACGCGATGGTCGCTTGCGCAGGAGGGACAGACTCCAGAGGCGTGCCGCTGGCCATCAAGCCCCAAAGCTGATCGGCAGAGAGATGTTTGGCAGGGCCGTCATAGACGACGCCGCCGAGGCTCAGCACGACGATGCGATCGGCGAGAGCGCGAACGGTCGAGAGGTCGTGCGTCACCAGAATCACGCCCGTGCCCCGCGCGGCGATCGAGCGAACCAGGTTGATGACCTGCGCCGTCTGCTTGACGCCGAGCGCCGCCGTCGGCTCGTCCAAGCAGATCAGCTTGACGCTGTCGGTCAGCGACCTCGCGATGGCGATCGACTGGCGCTGCCCGCCCGAGAGCTGCCGCACTAGCACATTGGTGTCGCGCAACGTCACGCCGAGAGTCGCCAGCTTGGTGCGGCATTCGCGCTCTGCCGTGCCATCGTCGCGCACCGGGATGACCCCCAGCCAGCGACGCGTGCGTTCGCGGCCCAGCATCATGTTGTGCGTGACACTAAGATTGGGGCAGAGCGCCAGGTCCTGATACACGGTCTCCAGCCCCAGCAGGCGCGCGTCGTGCGGGCTGTGGAACTGCACCGCCGCGCCATCGAGGGTCATCGACCCCGCGTCGGGCTGAATCGCGCCGGAGATGATCTTGACCAGCGTGCTCTTGCCGGCCCCGTTGTCGCCGAGCAGGCAGACGATCTCGCCCTTGCCGACGGAGAAGGTTGCTTCCTCGAGTGCGGTCAGCGCGCCGTACGATTTGCTGGCCCCGCTCACTGTAAAGGCGAGCCCGGCGTCGTTCGCGGTGCCGGTCGGCGCCACGATTTCGGTCGCGACGCCAGCGCCCTCGACCGACGAGAAAGCCGGTTGCGCCGTGCGGGCGCGAGCGCTGCGCATGCCGATCGCCATCTGGTCAGCGAACAGCGCGATCAGCAGCATGCAGCCCACCGCGATCGACTGCCACCACGACTGCAGGCCGACGAAGATCAGCCCGGCGTTGAGGATGCCGATGGTCGCGACGCCGATGGCGATGCCCAGCGGCCGACCCGAGCCGCCCGAGAACGCCACACCACCGAGGATCGCCGCCGTCAGCACGTCGAGCTCGAAGCCCGCGCCGATCGTCGGCGTGATGCTTCCGAGCCGGCCGGCGGTGAGCACTGCGACCAGCCCGATCAACAGTCCGTTTATGGCGTAGAGGCCAACCACTGTGCGGCCCACCGGGATACCGCAGAGTTCAGCTGCGCGTGGATCGCCGCCGATGGCATAAACGCGCAGCCCGGTGATGGTCCGCGTCAGGATGAACGCACCGACGATAAACACGACGACAGCGATGATCACGGTGTACTGGACCCCGAAGATCTTGCCGCGACCAAGGTCTAGCAGCGCCTGCGGGAAGCCATAAACCGCCGTACTGCTGATGACGTAAGCGAGCCCGCCGTAGAGCGCAAGCATCGCGAGCGTGACGATCAGCGGGGAGATCGACAGCCGCCGCACCAGCAGGCCGTTGATCAGCCCGAGCAGGAAGCCAAGGGCAAGGCCGGTCAGGATGGCGAGCGCCGAGTTCTGCGTCGCCACCGCGACCTTGGCGACGATGATGCCGATCAGTGCCACCATGCTGCCGATCGACAGATCGACGTAGCCTGCGATGAGCAACGCCGACGTGCCCAGCACGGCAATCAGGATCGAGGTCGAATTGACACCGATGGTGATGAAGTTCTCCGCCCGGAAGAATGTCGAGTTCAGCACCGAGAACAGCACCACCAGCGCCACCGCGACCAGTGCCAGCCCGATGCGGCCGGAGGCTTCGCCCGGCGCGCGCGTCCCGAGCCGGAACGGGCTCATCGCTTCACTACTCACCGGCCTGTCGAACAAGCTTGCTTCCGACTTCATCTGGCATCGCCTTGTCAAAAACACCACCGGCAGCCCCGGTACCCGGAGCCGCCGGTGCAGGGGAGGACTAGTGTTCTACTTCGCTTCCGACGACCAGGGGAAATTCACATACTGGTCGCGCGTGTCGTAGCAAATGTTGCCGTACATCTTGAGGTAGGAGTCGCGCCGCGCCGGGTCCTTGTAGACCGCCGCGGGGTCGGCGAGATCGGCTTCGTATTGCGCGAGGTTGTCGCTGGTCAGCGCGCTCGGCAGGATGTCCATCGCCTGCGGAATGCTCTTGCCCTCGAGCCAGTCGGCCGCGTGCTGGCCGAGCGCATAGCCGAACACCGGCGACGCCAGCGAGATGCTCGCCTTGTAAGGGCCGTTGCCCTTCTTGATCTCGGCCACCGCTTCCGGCTCGCCGTCGATACCGCCCAAGAACTGGTCGGGCCGCGCCTTGCCGGCCGCTTCGAGCGCCGCCAGCGCCCCGAGCACCACCGTGTCGGCGCCGAGGATCACATCGACATCGGGATGGGCCTGGAGGATGGTGCTGACGGTCGCGAAACCGCCTTCCTTGTTCACCGGATCGGGCGTCACGTCGGCAACGATGGTGACGCCGGGCAGGGCCTTGAGACCGTCGCGCATCGCCGTGAAGCGCGGCGCGAGAAACTCGATCTGGTCCTGCGTCAGCAGAACGACGTTCGCCTTGCCGCCGAGCTTGTCGTTGATATAGGCGATCGCCGCGTCGGTCAGCGCCTTGCCGGTAGCGTATTGCGGTGCGTTGAGCAGTTCCGTCGCGGGCGGCGGCACGATGGTCGCGACATAGCCGCCCGCCCACATAACTTCCTGCAGGCTATGGCTGAGCGATGCCGGATCGACCGGCGCGGCAACCACCGCGCCCACCTTCGAGCTCAGGAACAACTGCACGTCGGCGACCATCTTAGCCGCGTCGTTGTTGGCCGTGGCGCGGCGATATTCGAGGCCGCGATCCTTGGCCGCCATCTCGAGCCCGTGGTCCACGCCTTGCATGAACTCGCGCTCATTGTCCTGCGCGAAGGCCAGCACCTTGCTCAATTCGGGCGGCACCGTGCAGGCGGCGGCGTTGGGGTCGAACGGCGCAAACTTGGTCTGCTCGGTGATGCCCGGCGGACCGTCCTGCGCGGTGGCGATCGCCGTGCCGCCGAGCATCATGGCCCCGGCCAGCACGATGACCGGCAGCGCGGTGCTGCTCCAGCCCAGGGCGCGCGTTGAAAGTCTCATGTGATGTCCTCCCGTTTGTTGATCGTCGTCCCGGCGTTCTCCCGCGCCGGCCCGAAACCTCCCGTGGGTTCGGGTTCTCCACCGCCGAAGTTAGCCACCTTCGGCGAGCCAAGTCAAAACTTTTTCCAGTGGATGTAGTTATTCGCGGCGTCCCGATCACGCTTTCATCGCCTCGTCCACCGCCTTCGCCAGCGCCAAACCCAGCGCCCGGTGCGAGTCGCTGTCGAGGTGGATGCCGTCCACCGCGCTCGACTCGACGATCGCACCGGCATCGACGAACGGCACGCCGCAGCGTTCCGCCACGGCGCGCAGCAGTCCACCCAGCGCTGCGGACTTCGTCGCGCCGCCACTGAACATCTCACCCAGCCAGTCGACCTCCTGCATCGCTGGCGGCGCGACCAACAGCACGGCTGGCGGCTCGCCGCCGGCGCCAGCCTCGCTGTGCAGGATCGCTTGCACCAGAATCTCCACGGAATCGGCAATGTCCCCGGGCATTGCCGCGAACCGATGCTTAAGGTCGTTGGTGCCCAGCATGACGACCACAAGGTCGAGCGGCATGTGGGATTCGAGGCAGACCGGCAGCGCCCGCAGCCCGCTCTTGTGCGCCCCCTCGATTGGATCTTCGCGCAGCGTCGTGCGGCTGGGCTGGCCTTCCTCGAGCACGATCCAGCTGCCGCCGAGCTGCTTGCGCATCACGCCCGGCCAGCGCCGATCCGGCGCAAAGCGGTGGCGGCCGGTGCGCGCCAGCGTCGGCACCGCCCCATAGGTGTTGGAATCGCCGAAGCACAAAACCGTCCGCACCTTGCTCATCGTCGCACGTTTCCCTCGCCCACACAGCTTACTTGCTGCCCTCCATTTCACATACTATCGCTCTCCAGTGGAAGTATTATTCTGGATTGCCACCCGCGCGGGCGCTTGCTACGCCCACACCCGCCGCTATTGATCATGGGTCGTGGAGCGGCTTGGGGCGCGTCGTGACCGGTACGAGTTTCTACAGCTTGGAGAAGATACCGGACGGCCGCAGTGGCGGCACCACCCAGGCCGAAACCCGCGTCTACAACGAGCGACTCGTCGTCGCTCTGGTGCGTCGACACGGGCAACTGTCGAAGAGCGATCTCGCCCGCCTCACCAGCCTCGCGCCGCAGACCATCACCACCATCGTCAACCGCGCCGCGGAGAACCAGCTGTTGCTGCGCCGCGAGCCGCTACGCGGCCGGCTCGGCCAGCCCTCGGTGCCGTTCGCGCTTAATCCCGAGGCCGCCTTCGCCTTCGGCCTCAAGGTCGATCACCGCAGCGCCGACCTTGCGCTGGTCAATTTCGTCGGCGATGTCGTCGCCTTCGAGCGCGTCGACTTCGACTATCCCACGCCCAGCGAGATCATGATCTTCGCCAAAGCCGCGATCGGACGGATGCGGCGCAAGCACAAGGCGATCCCCGCCGACCGCATCGCCGGCCTCGGCATCGCCTCGCCGTTCCATCACTGGAGCCTCGCGCACGACGCGCAAGTGCCCAAAGGCAAGCTCGATGCCTGGAACCAGATCGACATTCGCGCCGATCTCGATCGAGCCTTCGACTTCCCGGTCTATCTGTTCAGCGACGCCACCGTCTGCGCTGCGGCCGAGCTGATGTTCGGCGCCGGTACCTCCTGCGCCGATTTCATCTATGCCTATGTCGGGCACTCGCTCGGCGGCGGCCTCGTGCTCGACCATCACCTCTTCCCCGGCCGCAACCGCATGGCCGCCGCCATCGGCGAGCTGCCGGTGCGCCTCTCCGGCAAGCGCGGCGATCAGGTCTCGGCGCTGCGCGAAGTCGCGTCGCTGCAGTCGCTCGCCGGCCGGCTGAAGGCGGGCGACGACCGCGTATGGTCGTCACCCGAGGACTGGGGCGATCTCGGTGGCGCAGTCGGAGAATGGGTCGCCGAAGTTGCCGACAGCCTCGCGCAGGCAACGCGCTCGGCCGTCGCCCTGCTCGATGTCGACAACATCGTGATCGACGGCGCCATTCCCGTCGACGTGCGCAAGGAAATCGCCAAGGCGACCAGGCGCAACCTCGCTCGCACCCTTGCCGACCGACCAGAGCCGTTCTCGGTGCTCGAGGGCAAGTTCGGGCATTACGCTCCGGCCATCGGCGGTGCCAGCATCCCGCTCCTAGTCAAGTACTCCAACGACAAGGAGTCCTTGTTCAAGGACTAGTGCGGTGTCTCCGGAGCGACATCAGGGGCGCTTGGTGCGCGCGATGTCGGTGCGGTGCCATTCGCCCCAAGAGGGCAGCAGGCAGAAAGTTCATCCGCTCAATGTCCGCTTTTGGCGCAAAGCGGACGTGAGCGAGCGGCCTCTTCTGGCCCAAAGCGGTAGTGGAATGGTCGCGCCTGGATCGAGGGTGGAGTGCTCGATGTGGTGATCAGTTGGCTAGGCAGGCCGAGTCTCGGATAATATCATGAGCGATCAGCTCAGTGTCGGTTTGGAACTGCCGGTTGACAATCATTCCTCTTCAAGGACCGGCCGCGGGCGGCACGCTTCAAGCGTTCCAATCGTTAGTTCCAATCGCGGAGAAACGCACTGCTATCCTTATCTGTCCGGGAGGTGCGTATCTAAGAATTGCGGAAAGAGAAGCGGAGCCTATCGCGCATCGCTTCATGCAACTGGGCTTCCAGCCGTTCGTGCTGCGCTATTCCGCAGGAGTTCGGTTTCCCGCGCCAATGATCCAGTTGGCGGCGGCGATTGCAACGATTCGGCAGAATGCCGAAATTTGGTCGATAAGTGCCATCGCGATATGCGGCTTCTCGGCGGGAGGGCATCTCGCTGCCTACTACGCCGCATCGTGGCAGACTGCCAAGTGGGTCGGGGAAATTGGACTGCCGCAACACCTTTTGCGTCCTGACTCTGTTGTTCTCGGATATCCTGTCGTGGACCTTTCGTCGCTCGCAAGCGGCAAGATCGCCATCGGCAGCAACGAGGTTAATCTGCCGGAAGCCATGCTGCGGGTAACTCTCGGGCCTGACTATGAGCGCTCGATAGATGCTTTTCGTCCTGATCTTCTCGTGACCAAGGACGCGCCTCCCATGTTCATCTGGCACACGGCTGAAGATGAATTGGTGCCAGCCCGGAACAGCATTCAACTTGCCGCTGCTCTCGAGGCGAACGGTGTCGCCCACGAGCTTCATCTCTTTCCTGGCGGAGTGCATGGCATTGCGCTGGGGGACGTAACCACTGATGTCGGTGGCCGTTTTCTTAACCGTGAAGCAGCCGGCTGGCCGCAACTCATGGCTGACTTCATTAGGAAGCAGCCACTAGCTTCCTCCTGACAACCGATTGCCCGCTTTGTTGGCACGGGCTTGCTGCGCGTCCATAGACAGCCTAGTCGATGGGTGGATTGACTTAGGCAAGCGGTTGCTTAATCTTCTGTATCGGACCAGCAAACCCTGGCCGTGGGAGGGATTAAGATGCATAACCACACTAAGCGCTTTGCCGCGCCAACGCTCGTCGCCGCTTGCTCCATCATCGCGCTTCTTGCCGTGACAAGCGCCGCTCAAGCACAGCCAAAACCACCGACAACCACTGACCTTGAATGGGGGACATTCACCCTGTCGCCGGCGATCGCCGAGCGTGTGACTTCTGGTCAGCCGCTGAGGGTTGTTTTGTCTATGGAGGGCCCTGCGATCCCCGTCTTCGGTCCGCAGTACATGTTCGGGTTCGGGGAAGGGGTGAAGGTTGCCGAGAAACTCTCGGGCGTTCCAATCGAAGGCAAATTCATTGGCCCGACGCCGCCAAATATGAACGAGCAAATCGCACAGGTGCGCTCACTTGCAGCCGCAAACCAGCTCGATTGTCTGTCGCTTGAAGGCGGCGGCGCACCGACCTGGATCCCGATCATCAAGGATCTGACTGATAAGGGCATTCCGGTGTTCACTGTCGGCGAGGACATCGAAGGCTCGCAGCGGCTGGGCACATTCCATACCGACTGGGCGCTTGAAGGCCGCATGGCCGCTGGTGCAGTCGTCGAGTACTTCAAGGCGAACAATATTGAACTCAAGAGCCTCGCGCTTGCGAGTTCCGTGCCCGACCAGCCCTTTGCCAGAACTCGCATGACGGCGTTCCGCGACGAGATCAAGGCACTGGTCCCGACGGCGACTTTCGAAAACGAACCCGCCAATGCGATCAACGGCACTTTTGATCCAGCCGCCACCTACTCGGCGATCAAGGCATTCCTCACTGGGCACGCGGCTGTGCAGGTCGTCTACCACACAGACATCAATTCAGGCGTTGTGGACAAGATCATCACGGACACCGGGGCGAAGGGGAAGATGTTCGCGATCGGTCACAACGTCAGTGACGAGGTTCTGGCGGCCATCAAGAGCGGCGTTCAGATCGGCACCATCGACCAGAACTACCCCTCGCAGAGCGAGTGGGCGGCAACTGTGTGCTCAACCTACCTGACGACCGGCGACATCTTGCCCAACACCAACGAACCGGTTCTGGTGACTGCCGCCAACGCCGACGAATCCCTGGCCAATCTGAAGTTGACCACGGGACGCTAAGGGTCTGTGGCCCATTGCGATCTTTCCATCGGAATGGGCCCTTCCTTGCAGTAAGGACGAGCACACTGGGAGGATGTGATGCCCGCTGAGGTATCGAACGTGCGCGGTCCCTTGGTCCGCTGGTTTGCGGGGCTATCATCAAGACCGCAGGTAACGCGCGTCGTAGCACTTTGGTTGGTCACGATCATCGTGGCGGCGTTCTTCCAGAGCCAGAACTCGGCTTTTCTCACCCAAGGCAACCTTCTCGATCTGGTCCGCGCCGCATCAACGCTGGGCATCGTCGCCATGGGCGTTACGCTCGTCGTCATCGCCGGCGAACTCGACCTTTCAGTCGGAAGTACTTACGCGCTGGCGCCCACCGTGGTTGCGGTGCTTTGGATGGAGCAGGGATGGCCCCTGTCGATCGCCTTGCCTGCTGGCCTCATTTGCGTGATCCTCGCCGGCGTGTTGAACGGCGTTCTGACAGTTTACGCCAAGATCCCGAGCTTTGTCGTCACGCTCGGAACGTTCACACTCATCGCTGGAATTGGTCTGTTGATCGGCCGTGGACAGTACTTCACGCCGGCCTCGTCATTTCGTCCGGTCTCTCCCGCCGAGCTCGATTTCTTCGTGCATTTCGGCGGTGCCTCGGTAGCGGGGGTTCCGGCACAGATAGTCTGGCTCGTTGCAGTATCACTTGTGGTTTTTGTGCTGCTGCACCTGTCGCTCTTTGGCTTCCGGCTCCGTGCTGTCGGCGGCAATGAGACGGCTGCGAGGCTCTCGAGACTGCCGGTCGCGCGCTATCGCATAATCGTTTTCTCTCTGTCAGCCGGTCTAGCCGGGCTCGCTGGCATCATTGACTTTTCTTTCCTCCAAGCGACCCAGCCTGCGTCGGGCAGCGGCCTCACCTTCCCAGTCTTCGCAGCGGTGATCATTGGTGGCGCCAGCCTGGCGGGTGGCTCCGGCACCGTGATCGGCACGCTGACTGGTGCGCTGCTGCTGCAGACATTGGCCAACGGGTTGTCCTTGATCGGCGCTGGAAGCGGGGTCCAACAGATCTTCACCGGAGCGATCACCGTGATCGCAGTCGGCATTGATCGATGGAGCGACATATCGAGTGCGGTCCGTTCGGCAGTTCGCCGGCGGCGCCGGACCGCGGTTCAGCCCCCCAACGATGCGCGAATGGCGGCACCCGGCAATTCTCCGGTCGGTCAATGATCGAGATCGAGCGCCTCAGTAAGCGCTATGGCAGCAACCAGGCGCTGCAAGACCTCAGCCTTCGTCTGCCTCGCGGTCAGATCACCGGCATCGTCGGTCACAACGGTGCGGGTAAGAGCACGCTCATAAGGCTGCTGGCTGGAGAAGATCACGCCGACGATGGCGCGATCCGGCTCGATGGCCATCCCTGGTCGCCCGAGCGTGGCGCGCGCGTTGGCATCGTGCATCAGGACCCCAAACTGTTCGGCAATATGACCGTTGGCGAGAACCTGCTGGTTGGGCGAGAAGGCACACGCTTGAGCCGACCGGCAGCGGGCGAAGCGGAACGGAACGTGCTGCGACGTCTCGACCTCGTGGACGTGCTCGACGAACGCGTCAAATCGCTATCGCTTGCCGTGCAGCAGCGCGTTGAGATTGCGCGGGCCTTGGCCTGGGACAGCGACATATTCCTTTTCGACGAGCCCAATTCGGCCCTTACCGTCGCCGAGTCCGAGTATCTGTTCGTTCGCATGCGGGCGCTTGCCGATAGCGGCAAGGTCGTCATCCTCGTTTCGCATCGGCTCGACGAAGTTGCGGACAATTGCGATGGCATCGCGCTGCTGCGCAATGGCCGGTTGCGCAATGAAGTCCGCAGCAAGATCACCGCGACGGCTCTCACCGAGCTGCTCCTCGAGGGAGGTGGAACGACTGTCGCCGCGCTCGAGACTGCACGTCCGACCGGGACCGATGGACTTTCGATCAGCGATTGGAACTCGGAGCAGTTCGACATCGATGCGATGCACTTCCCGAGCGGCGAAGTCACGGTGCTGCTGGGCGTCGAGGGTTCCGGGGCCCGGCAGGTGCTGGCCTCTATTTCGGGCGCTGTTGCAGCCTCGGGGCTTGCCACGCTCGGTGGCAAGCGGGGCGGCCCGGCCATTGCGTCCGCCGACGCGATTTACCTGCTTGGCGACCGGCGCAGCACGGCTTTTGGCCACCTGAGCGTGGCAGACAATCTGATGTTGCGCCGCCGGCTGTTTTCCGTCCCGTCCTGGTTCGGCATGGTCCGCCGTGCCCGGCTCACGGCCGACGCGGTGGCGCTGCAGCGCGAGCACAACATTGTTTGCCGGTCGGTGAAGGATCCTGCAGCCTCGTTGAGCGGCGGTAACCAGCAGAAGATGGTCGTCGCTTCGGCCCTGGCAGCGAGTCCTCGCATCCTTGCGATCGAAGAACCCACGCGCGGCGTCGACGTCGGCAGTCGCCGCGAAATCCACGCCCAATTGCGAAAGTTTGCCGGCTCGGGCCATGTCGTCATCGGCTTTTGTGCCGAAGAGACTGAAGCCTTCGAGCTGGCCGACAGCGTCCGCATCATCGACCGTGGTGCTGCCGTCTGTGAGATGCGTCCGGACCAGTTTGCCGACGCGGAAAAGTTTGCAGTGGCTGTCGGTGCAGCGATCGCGCAGAGCCGCAGGTCACACGCCGGTGCACCTGAAATTGGTGTCGAAGGAGGAGAAATCTCATGATCGAAGTGCCTGTCGTTGACCCGCATCACCACCTCTGGGACCTCGAGACGAACCTCTACCCTTGGCTGATGGAGACGTCGGCCGACAGCGTCATCGGTGACACGAGATCACTCTCCAAGACGTACCTCGTTGAAGACTTGAAGCGCGACATGGCCGGTGTAGGCGTCATCAAGTCTGTGCACGTCCAGACCGACTACGATCCGCGCGACACAGTGGGGGAGACGCGCTGGCTGCAAAGCGTCGCGGACGCGGACCCCGATGGATTTCCGCATGGCTTTGTCGTGTGGGCACCGCTTCACAAGCCGGAAGCGCAGGCGATCCTCGAGGAGCAGGTCCGCTACAAGAATACGCGTGGCGTCCGGCAGATGTTGCTCTGGCATCCCGACCCGGCAAAGACCTTTTTCGAGAGCGACCTGGTTCGCAGTCACGATTGGCGCAAGGGCTATGGGCTGCTCAAGCGGCTCGGCCTCTCCTTTGACCTCGCCGTCTACGCCAACCAGATGGCAGACGCTGCGCAATTGCTGGCCCGGCACAAGGAGACGCCGGTGGCCTTGCTGCACGCCGGCATGCCGATCGACCGCGACCCGGAGGGATGGCAGCGGTGGAGAACCGGCATGGCCACCCTAGCGTCGCTCGACCACGTCTCGGTAAAGATTTCGGGCTGGGGTATGGTCGACAACAACTGGACCGAGGAGCGGCTGCGCCGGTTTGTCCTTGAGACGCTCGAAATATTTGGAACCGATCGCGCCATGTTTGCATCGAACTTTCCCGTCGATCGTCTCTACAATACGTACCCCGCGATATGGGAAGCTTTTGCGCGCATCACGGCAGACCTCAGCATCGACGAAAAGCACGCTCTGTTCCACGGCACGGCGGAGAAGTTCTATCGCATCTAGATGCGCACACCTAAGCGTCAGATCATGACCAAGACCGACACTTCGACCGCACGACGGTCCACGGTTCGCGATGTTGCGCGCGAAGCCGGGGTCGACCCTTCGATTGTCTCCCGCGTCTTGAACGGCGAACCTCGCCGGGTCCGTGAAGAGACCCGCGATCGCATCTACGCAGCCGCCGAGAAACTGGAATATCGCCCTAATGCACTTGCCCGCGGGCTGAGCATGGGTCGCACCCTTACACTTGGTGTCCTTGCTCCAAGCCTCACCAATCCCGGCTATACCGAGATGCTTGCCGGGATCGAACGGGGCGCTGCGAAATATGACTATGTGCTGCTCCACGCGAGTACGCATGACGATGATGCCGCCATGCTCAAGCAGATCGCGCGCTTCGAGGGCCGGGTGGACGGCATCATCACGGCGAGCGCTCGTCGCGGCAGCCAGGCGATGCTCGCGCTGGAGGCGTCGAGAATTCCGTTTTTGCTCGTCAATCGAGCGGGAAGCGACGAACACGTCAGCGTAGTTGGTGATGACGCCGAAGGCGCGCGGCTTGCCACTGCCCACCTGATCTCACTCGGCCATCGCCGCATCGGCTACGTCAACGGGCCGCATGATCTTGACACCCTCGTTCGGCGGCTTGCGGGGTACCATGAGGCGATGCGTCTCGCCCGTCTTGCGATCGATCCACAATGGACCGTCGAGACCGGAGTGACCGAGCAGGACGGTGGAGCCGCCACCCGGCAATTGCTGGCACTCGACGATGAGAAGCGGCCAACCGCGATTTTCTATTCGACTGTGTCGCTCGCACTCGGCGGTGCGGAGGCGGCGCGCGAACTGAGGTTCTCGGTTCCGGATCAACTGTCGATCGTTTCGTTCGACGACTCTCCGTTGCTCAGGCACCTGGTGGTGCCGTTTACGGCGGTGCGCATGCCCGACAACGAGATGGGACTGCATGCGGTTGACTTGCTGCATGATGTGATCGAGGGGCGTGTGGTCCCTCGTCACACGCTCATTGCCAAGCCTCCCGAACTGGTCGTACGCCAGTCGACTCGCTCGCCGCGAGATTAGTCGGCGGGCGGCGGAGACTTGAACGACTGCACAGCTCCAGCCTCTTCGAGCCCCGCTATCTCCGCATCGGAAAAGCCGGCCTCGGAGAGGATTTCGGCGGTCTGCTCTCCGACTTCCGGTTGATGCCGCCTGATCGTGCCCGGTGTCTCGGAGAACCTGATCGGAATACCCGCCAGTTTCAGCGTGCCCTCAGTGGGATGTTCCAGCGTAACGAATGTGCCGTTGTGCGCGACCTGCGGATCGGCGAGCAGGTCCTCGTAGGTGTAGACTGGTCCGGCCCAATAGTCGGCAGCCGCAAAACGCTCGAGCCAGTCGGCAGTGCTTCGGGTCTTTATAGCAGCAGCCACACGCCGATAGATCTCGTCCCTGTGTGTCATCCCATCGCCCCACTCAACGAAAGAGCGCAGCACATCGTCATCGAGAACGTCGCCCAGAAGCGGCAGCGGTCCGATTGAAACCGTGATGTAGCCATCGCTGGTCTCGTAAACGCCGTAGGGCGCGGTCAGCAGCACATGGGCGAATGGTTCGCTCGTCCGCTCCGGTCTGATCCCTCCGGTGAGATAGACCGAAAGCTCCTGCGACTGGAGGTCTATCATCGCGTCCAGCATGTTGATCTGAACGTGCTGCCCCTTGCCACTGCGGTCTCGCCAAAGCAGCGCGGCGAGCACGCCCTCGACTGCGACATGTGCCGCCGTAGCGTCCGCCACATATAGTGGTGAAGGGGCGGGAGGATCGCCGACCTTGCCGGAGTTCCACATGCTTCCGCTGATGCCCTGCAAGATGAGATCCTGTCCCGGCCGCCTGGCATGGGGACCGGTTGCGCCGTAGCCGCTCATCGAGCAGACCACTAGCCGCGGATTGATCGTGCTCAACGTTGCGTAGTCGATGCCCAACCGCTCGGCCACGCCGGGTCGAAAATTGGTCATGACCACGTCAGCTCCTTCGACGAGCCGCCTGACGACAGCCTTCGACTCCGGGTGCTTGAGATCGATGGCCAGGCTTCGCTTGTTGCGATTGAAGGCTAGAAAGGAAGAATTGTGCCTGTTGGCCCAGGCATTGGCTGCAGCTCTGGTGCGATGCCACTCGCCATCTCCACCGGGCTCGATCTTGATGACATCAGCGCCCATGTCACCCAACTTCTGCGCCCCGAACGGACCGGCCATCGCCAGCGTGAAATCTAGGACGCGGATTCCATCCAGCGGACCGTCCACGTGGTTCATGTCCGTACCCGTTCGACCATCTGGATGTCCCGGATGGCAGCCACTTGCTTGCCGTGCTGGTTCATCACTCGCAAGTCGAACACGACCAGCCCGAACTCAGCATTGCGCTCTCGAGTTTCGACCACCTCGGCGATCACTGAGATTGTGTCGCCGAGAAATACGGGAGCGAGAAACCGGATTCTGTCGTAGCCGTAGTGACCGATCTGCACTTTCCGGCCCACGAGGTTCTGAACGACCAAGCCGTCCACTACCCCCACGGTGAGACTGCCCGGCACCACGATCGCGCCAAATGGGTGTTTCTTGGCGTACTCACTGTCGACATGCGCAGGGTGTGTGGCGTCAGTCGCCCCGATAAAGAGCTTTATGTCAGCGTCGCTCAGCGTACGGCCGGAGGTCGTCCATTGTTCGCCGACCGCGTAATCCTCCCAGTGACGTTCCATATCGCACCCTCCACCCATTGAAATATGAGTATCCAATCGACAATCATCTGGCAACCGGTTGCCAAGTCGCTACAAAAGCAAAATATGGCGCAGAACGACTGAGATAGACAACCGATGCTTGCTCTGTCGGTGCGGGGTAAAAAGGACCGCCTCGCACTGTCCTCGGACGCCAGAACCGACGTGCACGGTGGAAGCGGGCCGTCACAGTAAAACAGGACTCCACTGCCTGAAGCTCAACGGTACACAAGTAGCCCTGATGTATGTGTAGAGCGGCAGCGGCTGACGTGTCCGCTAGCACAGCTGGCCATGTGGCGCCGATGGAATGAAGCGCCCGACGGATTGGGAGCCTGACACGCGACTGCTTGTGGCGCGAAACGACCCTTAGTTTCGCGCCAGCTTTCAGAGTTCAATCTGCCCGCACGCCGAAGTGCGTCATCTACTTCAACGCCAAGATAGCGAACGGTGGTCTCGATCCTTGCGTGCCCGAGCAGAAGCTGTACCGCCCTGAGGTTCCCAGTCTTCCGGTAAAGTTGCGCGACCTTGGTTCTACGCAGCGAGTGAGTGCCAACCCCCGGTCATCAGGCCCGATGTTGCTGATCCACCGGTGGACGATGCGAGCGTATTGCCGGGCAGAGATGTGAGGGCACCCGCGAGTACGGCTCCGGAACAGGTAGCCCTTTTCTGATGGTTGGCTAGCCAACAAACGCTCGACCGATTGCCGGGTCACCTCCGTGATCTCGAACTGAACTGGGCGACCGGTCTTTCGCTGAATGACGACCCCGCGGTCGCGCACGAGGCTCCCTGAGCATACGTCCTTAACTTCGAGCCGGACCAAGTCTGAGGCCCTTAGCTTGCTGTCGATCGCAAGGTTGAACAAGGCGAGATTCCGGGCAGAGCCCGACATCTCCAGTCGAACGCGGATCGACCAAACCTGTCTTGGAAGGAGCGGGCGCTTCTGCCCGACAATAAGCCCCTTGTTCCAGGGCCGACGAACCTTGATGGCTGTTTCCATGGCGACTTCCTCGCCAAACCCGCCCACCGCTTCCGAGCAGGCTATCGTAGCTCAAAGGCCGGTGTTCTGGCCCTGAGTTTGGCCAGCGCTTTCACTAGGTAACACCGGGGCGACCTTTTCGCGGAGCGGCCTGTCGCGGACAAGGGCCGAGTCCCTATGTGCAATTGTGTTGGGTCGGTCTTCGAGGAGCTCGCCTTACGCCGCCAACCTCGCGTGTGCCTTCACTCTTTCCAGCCGTTCGAGATACGCGACCAATCGCCGGCGCGACTTCACGTATTCGGCCACGGGGGTCTTCATGGGCCACACCGACATCGGGCGAACTAAGCCGAAGGCGGTGACGTCTGCCATGCTAGGCTGCTCACCAAACAAATAGGGCGTGTCTCCTAAGATCGACTCCAGGGCATCGATGTCAGCCCGCCCTTTACTCGCGATGGTCTCCGGATCGTGACGGGCGATGCCTCGTGCGTGAAGCTGGCGCTTCATGTGGCCCAGAAAATACCGCAGGGCCGCTCCCTTGAGGGGCCTCGGGATCGTTCCTAACAGAGACGCCGCCTGCACAACGCCGGCGGGATGCACGAACAATTCGTACTCGAAGATCATATGAAAATGCTCCTCAAGCATCCGCCGGAGCGCGTGAGACGTCGCCTTCTGCTCGGGACTAAGACCGCGTTCGATGTCGAACGCAGATCGCTTCGCTAAGACATCGATGATGATCTCGCTGTCCGCCATGGCCTGACCATCGATCACAATCCACGGACTTTTCCCCTTCGGTCCCTTCATGGCGTTGTCTTCATGACTATGCCGGTAGGGCAAGCCAGACAGGTCCAGCCATTTGACCAGCTTTAAGGGAAACGGACCTGAGGTCGGAAGTCCCCAGGCCGGAGAGAACGTGAACACCTCGAGGTCCAAAAATCTACTCCTTGCTTACCGTAGGTAAGTTATCTACTTACCACTGGTAAGCTGTCAAGGGGACGGACATGCCGATTGTGCGGCCGGTCACACGTGAGGCCATCGTCAAGCAGGCGATCAAGATCATTGGCCGGAAGGGGACCTCAGCAGTGACATTCCAATCTGTCGCCACCGCCTTAGGTGTTTCCAAGCAGGCGATCATCTATTGGTACCCAACCAAGTGGGCGCTGGTTGCCGACATCTGCCTGCCCTTCATGCGGGAAGAGGCGGATGCATTGTTGCCTGTTCTCGCCGAAGCGGGCAGCGCGCAGGGGGCCATCAACGCACTCGTTCGGACGTTCGTTGCGCACTACGAGAACCGTCTCCCGCAGTTCCGTATGCTCTATCTTCCGGAACGGCTTGGCGTAAGCCGACCCAATTCGGCGGCGCAACAAGCGGCACTTGCCCCGGTCCATGCAATCACCTCTTTGGTGTACAAGGCCCTTGAAGACCGGATCACCGCTGATGCGAGCAACTACACAAAGGTCAGTCCACGACGAGCAGCGGTCGCAGTCCACATGGCAGCCGTCGGTCTTGTAACCATGTTCGCCGCCGCCGACGCGCTCGGCGATCCGATGGTGCATTCCACCGATGACATGGTCGATGCGCTGGTGGCTGTACTTTCTCGTCCTGGGCAAAGAGTTTGAACGCAGTGGAGGCGCTGCTCAAATAGGCGTCGGACCGGTATCGGGTAGGCCCCCCAAGGCCAAGCCGGAGTAGATGGCAGCCAGTCGCAGCGGGTCTTTGCCAGGTTGTACACGCCTGATGTGCGAGAGGTTTGCATGCGGTTGAAGCAACAACCACTTAGCGAGCCACTCTTTGGCAATATCCAAGCGGCCCAGATGCGAATTGCCTGCTACCAGCATCCAGTATGCAGGAATGAACGTGGGACTTGATACAACGGACCGATGTGCCCACTCAACCGCAGGCGCGTAGTCGCCGAGGATCATGTTGGCATGCGCTACCGTCGCCGTGGGAAAGCCGCTCATCGAGTCTTTCGGACTCAATGCAATCGATCGCATCGCGAGCCGAATAGCCTCCTCGACGCTTCCACAGTGAAGTTCGACCACCGCAGCTTCGGTGAGCACATCAATATTGTTAGGACCGTCTTCAACGGCGCTTCGCGCCAGCGCCAGGTTCTGGTCGTAGTCTTTTCGCATGTGGATAAGGATGAGCGCTCCCCGGCAAAGGATCTCTGGGTCTCCGCGCGCTGCCGCGATGGCGCGACGGGCCAGTGTTTCGCACATCCGCCGCTCAACCTCGCCGACTACCGAGAACCCCAGGAGGATGCGGGTAAAGTGTAGCCACGCTGCGATGTGGAGACCGTAGGCATAAGTCGGCTCACGTTCGACTGCGAGTGTCGCCAACTTCAAGGCCTCGAGCAGATCGACCAAGTGACCAGGGTTCACATAGAAATATCTCGCTGCCTTCAGCGTGAGATCGTAGGCATCCATATGCTCCGGACGAGCCCGACGCGAACGCTCCATCTCCGCTTCGCGATGCGTTCCTGCACGTCGAAAACGTCAGCCACGACGCCGTCAAACGTATCACTCCACAGTTGAGCTCCGCTCTGTGTGTCAACAAGCTGTGCAGTGACTCTCATACGGTTCCCGGCTCGTCGCATGCTCCCCTCGACCGCGTAGCGAACGCCCAAGTCGCGCTGCAAGTCGCGCACGTCCACATCGCGTCCCTTGTAGGCAAAGGAGCTGTTTCGAGCGAGGACGACAAAGGAGCTAAAGCGACTGAGCGCCATTATGAGGTCTTCGACGACACCATCGGCGAAGTAATCCTGTGAAGTGTCGCCACTCAAATTTGGAAACGGCAGGACGATGATGGATGGGAGTTTCGAACTACCGTTTTCAGCTTTCTCGCTGGATGGCGTGGCGTCTTTGATTAGCCGATAGCCGACCCGCGGAACGGTCACTATCCATTCATTGCCGTCTGCACGTTGTCCCAACGCCCTGCGTAGAGCTGCGATCTGAACAGTGAGATTGTTCTCTTCGACGATAGTGTTCGGCCAAGCCGCGTCCATCAGTGTGGATTTGTCGACCGCACCTGCGGCAGCTGCCAGCGCCGCAAGGAGTGCGACGGCTCGCTGCCCCAGTGGCACGGCAAGTCCGTCACGCAGCACCGTCTGCCGCTGCGGGTCGACCACGAAAGGGCCAAAGCTCAAGACTTCCCCCATGCGCTTTTCTAGCGCCGATTTCGAGTGCTTGTGAAGGGAGGAGCGATCGGTGACGAGGAGGCGGCGTTGTATATCGTCGGGGGCCTATTTAGTCATTCCTGAACCCGTCACGTACTTCCCTCTGAGTCTTTGGCAAACACCTGAGGATCACCGCCGCAGCCCACCGCCGGACGATTTGCAGTACAGAGCAGACAATCGACATGACACCCGTTGTGATGGCCAGAGCCTTTGTAGCCTCTTCTTCATTGTAGGTGAGGGTATTCAACGTGCTGATCTGCAGCGTGGTCATGGTCCGTCTCCGTTTTGTGGCGCACCCTTGCACCGTGCGGAGACGGTCGCCGAAAGCCTGATTAGTGTCTTGGAGGACGCCGACAAATGTTCCTAAATCTTGCTAAACGCCCTTTTCGCACGGGCGAGGCGATGGACTCTTCCGATGGAATTGCCGCATCGTCCAACGCTCAAGCTTTTTGCTTGCATCCGTGGAGGCAGGTCGTGCGAATTGCAATGATGGGCGCCGGAGGCATCGGCGGTTATGTTGGAGCAAGGCTCTGCGAAGCCGGTGAGGATGTGACGTTTGTGGCGAGGGGGGGCGCATCTCGCTGCGCTTCGTTCCAGCGGCCTCGCCGTAAGAAGCCCTTATGGGGATGTGCAGCTGGGCAGCGTCGTAGCCACAGATGATCCATCCCGGATCGGCAAGATGGACGTCATCGTCTTCGCCGTAAAAGCTTACGATACCGAACGCGCGGCCAAAGCCATCTCTCCAATTGTAGGCCCCGACACTGTTGTAATAACGTTCCAGAACGGCATCGACAGCGTCGAGGCAATTTCGCGGATCGTTCCGGACTGCGAGGTGATCGGCGGTGCGACCTACATATCGGCGGTGCTGGAAGCGCCTGGCCTCATTGTTCACGCGGGAGCAACTCGCATGACAATCGGCGGAAGAGGTAATCGTCGCGTCGAAGCCTTTCAACATGCTTGCAACAAGCGTGGAATTGACGCGGAAATCGTCGACGACATCGAAGCGATCCTCTGGGAAAAGTTCGTTGTCCTGGCAGCATTTTCTGGCGAGACAAGCCTCCTTCGATCAGGGATTGGTCCGATACTCGCCCGACCTCGAAGCTAGGCACTTCATCGAACAGTTGCGAGACGAAGGCGCAGCGGTTGCGGCCGCCGCCAACCATGCCCTGGGCGCTGATTTTGCTGCCCAAGCTATGTCTCGCTGGACAATTCTTCCGCCGCACACTCGCTCATCCATGGCTGGCGACCTGGCGTCAGGCAAACCGATTGAATTGCATTGGCCGTCGGGCCGTATGCATTCGCTCGGGCTTGCGTTAGGCATCTCGACACCAGGGCATTCGGTGGTGTTTCGCGCACTCAATATGTATTCCGCTGGTATTCTACGCGGCTAGCATCAGGACTATCCACGTCGCGGCGCTTCGCGAGCCCATGATCATGGTTGGGTTGGTTTCACCCGCGGATCAGGTGCGCCCGCATCGCCTCCTCAGTCGGCATTTCTCCACCCGGCGTCAGCTTATCGACTGTAGAAGGGATGGCCGTCGCGAGACGATTCAGCAGGTCCTCACGTGACAAGCCGGTGCGCTGTGTCAGTTCGACCACGGTTTCTTCACCGATGGCCTGCTCCACCTGAGCAGGCGTCAGACTCTGCGTGGGAACAGCGGGATTGAGCCAAGAGTCGGCTACATCCTGCTTGCCGGCTCCCTTAAAAGTATTCAGCAGGTCACCGAGTGCGCCACTGAGCCCAGCACCGCCCAGCCCCGACAAGATGTTCGATATGTCGCCGGGTGGCCGGCCGGTGCCGTTGGCGAGCAGACCATCAAGGCCACTGACCATACCCCCGACCTTGGTGTTGGGGTCGGCCGCGTCCCTCTGAAGGCCGCCAAGCGCGGCACCGATCTTGTCGCGATTTTGGTAGCCCGCTACGGCCACCAGGCCGAGCAATGCGAGCAGTGAAGGCATGCCTTTTGCCATTTGGTTGTCTCCGAGTTAGGCGCGACGCCGCGCGAACATGCCCCAAACAATAAGGACGATCACGGCGCCCACGATCGCGCCGACCAATCCCGCACCCTCGCCTGGCGCATAGAGATTGAGAGCTTGCCCAAGATACGTCGCAACGAATGCTCCGACGACGCCCAGCAGAGTCGTCATGATGAAGCCACTCGGCTCTCGATTTCCCGGCACGATTAATCTTGCGATCAGCCCGGCCACAAACCCAATGATAATTGTCAGTAGTATTCCCATGACGCTGCTCCCGCGGACTGGATGCCGCAGAGGTTAAGTCGCCCAGAAGTGAGAGGTTCCGCCATATCTCTGGAATGTAGTCTTAGAATGCCTAGCGAACGTGCGGAGGCGGACTCTTCCGAGAAAGGGGACGGGCGTCTTGAAGCGACCGCAGCCTTGGAAGCTCGGGTGGCCCAGCCGGCATTCTCGAGGATCGATGGGGCAGGGCGGACCGGACTGGAGTCAGTCCGCGAAGGACACCGCAAGAGATTGGAGGGAGCGGCGGACCACCACGCAGTGACGTTTTTCGTCGCCGAAGAGCAAGTCGAACTGGTCGGGCACGCCGATCGAGTTCGCCATGGTCAAAAGCGCGCCGCTGTCGCTGACGTTTCGCACCACGCAGTTCAAAGTCGAGCGGCCCGCGTTGAAACTGATGAAAGCGCCCTTCAGAACTTTGCGGCGGTTGTCCCGCCTCTTCTCGTGGTCAGTGTTCAAGTCGCCAATACCATTCCGGAAAGCCCTGGGCGATTTGCTCGGCGAACTGAATAGGGACCTTGGTCGCCAATAGCCGGGCAATGTTTTGCAGTCTGTCGAGCATGCCGCGGCGGGGAGCCAAAAGGTCCCCGCCGCCGGGGCTGCTAGTTGAGTTCGTCAAGGTACCGGCAGGTATCGCGCGTCTGCTTGTTAGTGCCGTAATCGAAGATGGCGCGGCGATCGTTCGGTCGATCCATTGCTTCCGCCTGTGAGCGAGTCATGACCTGAGCGCTCTGGACGTTCACGTCGGCACCGGCCTCGACCTGGCTGCGCTTGAAGAAGGTCACGAGGCACACGAGATCGCGGTTGTTGCCCCGCGGGCCACCGCCGTAGGAGAAACCGTTGCCGCGGCCGAACGAGAAGCTCAGCGAGACGGACGGGTTCTGCTTGATCACGACCTGCCCGCTACCATCGTCACTGCCGTCGTCACTGATCGAAAGATAATGTGACGAGACCCAGCCGTCGGGTCCGGAATGGCTGACGTGACACCAGCCGCTCGAGCGGCAATCCTCCACGTCGACGCTCTCGCCGGCGTATAGGGTGTCGACTACGGCATACCCGGTGCCAGGGCCGGAACGAACGTTGACGGAAGTTGTGGCTTCGGCGTCGAGGGCTTGTGCGGCTGTCGCCAGGCCGAGGCCGGCGACGACGGATACCGCAGTTCCGAGCATGAATTTCTGCATCTTCTTGTCCTTGTGTTTTGGTGCACGAAGCCGGGGTCTGCTTCGCCGTACTCCTCTGGATACGGTCGCACGGTGTTCGGACAATCGTTTCGCCGCCGAGGCGTTGCTGGCGACTTCAGTCGCCACTTCCCAGCCGGAACCTGCAGCTTGCGACAAGATTTGTTGCTATCGCGCGGTCAAAGGACTTCACCATGGACGCTACCCCGGCAATTCTTGCGGTTTCGAAATGGGTAGCAACACTCGGCACGGGGATCGTCCTGTTCGGCTTCAGTGCCAACGGAACGCTCAGCCTGATCGCCGAAAACAGCTCAAGTGCTGCAACGGCAGCAAAGCAGCTGACTTATGCCGAACGCTGGACCATGCCTGGTCCAGTTCTCGCCGAGCAGCAGCAGAGTGCGACCCAGGTTGCCACGAACCAAGTGGCTCCGGCGGCCGCAGATCTCCCGTCAGAGCCGTTAATGACCGTCAGTGTGAGTTCACTTGCTATCCGTGAACGGCCGGAAAAAGGCTCTGCCCTCGTCGCTGCTTTGCTGCAGGGCGAGCAGGTGGTGCCGATAAGCAAGCAAGGCAGTTGGATGCTGGTGCGCTCCACGGCGGGCCAGGTCGGTTGGGCCTTCGGCAAGTATCTTGAGCCGAACGCACCGAACAAAAGGTAGCGTGCGTCATAGTGCCGGCCATCGTGGCGGAGAGGGATTGTCCAGTCCCGGGCGCCTTATCCGTGACCTTCTTCCGAACGCAGTTGTCTTCTAGGTCGCAGCAGAACCAACGGTCTGTGCCTCCCACTGGCGACTTCAGTCGCTAGCAACAACTTCTGCCTGATCCGGTTGTGCTGTCGTCCGGAAGAACGCAGCGTTGTATCGGACTCGAAGGTGCGGGAAGCCTCCGCAAGCGTCACCCGCACCTTCAATTTCCCTTTGAAGGTTGATGATGCCCGGACCGTACACCAAAGAGTTGCTTGCATACGTCCCTCCGCAACTGCGCAGCAACGCTCTCGAGATCCTCGACATCGCCAGGTTCGAAGCGCAAATTGCTGGAGCATCTCCAGCAGCGCGGCGCCTGATCGAGCCTTACATTCTCGCTCGTTGGCTTGGTTCCCAGATCAGGCAAGGGCACTTTGCCTCATCGGAGGCCGAGTCGCTCTGTATCACGGTCGCCGATCGATGCATCTCCGACCTTCACGAACTTGATTGCGCAAAGCGAGCACAGGAAATCGTTGCTCACCTCGAGCAGGTCGGTCAGCTGGAGCAGGTATCCTGGAAATGACCGTCTGAAGCGACTTAAGAGGCGGAGCAGAGTGATAAACTGGCGTTGGATTGGAGCGGCGATGCTCCTGATGCTGCTGTGCGTCGCAGCAGCCGTACTGCCAGTATGGATGGGTTCAATCTAGTATCACCGGCTTCCTCTCCGATTAACACGGCATTCCGGTACGATGGTGCAGGATGGGGTCTATGGGCTAGGCTCTTGCTGATGGGGAACACCAAGAGAAACCGCAGACCGTTGGCAGGAACCGGATGGCTGCGTCGCGCCCGGTTTGCGCAGCGGCGACTTGTCCGGTCGCTGGACTTGTCTCAGCGTTTCCTCATCGTCGCACCGTTCGTTATCGCCGTGGCATCCTTGGTGCTTGGTCTGCTGGTCAACGAGGTTCTTCGTGCCGGCGTTCTCGAAGGTGTTGCAAGGACTGCGAGCTCCAGCGTCGAGGCTCTCATCTACCACCACGTAAAGGACTTGCCGCCCGACGGTAGTCTGAGTGCCGAACAGCGCACGTCATTGGACGAGGTATTGCTCTTGGAAGCGAGGCGGACTCGACGCGCTTGCTGCAGTTCGACCTGCGTCGGACCGACGGAACGACGTTATATCTTGCGGACGCGGGGTTGAAAGATACCCAGCCTGTTGATGTCGATGCAGCAATCGCCGGTGGCGAGTACGCTTCCCTGGTTGAAATCGCATTGGATTCTGTCGGAACCCTCGGCGGTGCCGGCCTCCAGGTCCTGCGCATCACAACGCCGGTTACCAGACCTGCGGACCGATCGGTCATTGCAGTCGCGACGCTTTATTTCTCGACCCGCGCACTGCTCGAAACCACCGCCCGCGCCCAGCAACTTGTGTCGATGGTAGTTCTGATCATCGGCTTACTAGTGATCGCGGCTCTGTACGCCATGGTAGCTCGGGCGAGCCGGATAATCGTCCGCCAACGCGAGCATCTCGCGTCAAATCTCGGCACATCGCGACAGCTTACCGATGACAACCGGCAGCTTCGTCTCGCGGCGAGCACGGCAAAATGAAAATCTGCTCGCACGCGTAGGGTCGGACCTGCATGACGGCCCCTTGCAATTGCTGACGCTGCTTGTTCTGCGGCTTTCCGGCAAGACAAGCGATGCCCCCGGAATGACGCCATCCGTCGTCCTGGCGCAGGACGCGATCGACGAACTGCGCAACATCTCGACCGGACTTGTGCTGCCCGAGCTTTCCGGTCTCGATGTCGAAGCGACCCTCCGCCTCGCGGTCGAGCGACACATTCGGTCGACCGGCAACGACGTGACTCTGACGCTGTCAACCATGCCCCAGCGTGAGCCGATGGCGCTGAAGATCTGTGCCTATCGTATCGTGCAGGAGAGCCTCACCAACGGCTATCGCCACGGCGGGAAAGGTAAGCCACTCGTGACTGCCGAGGTGACCGACGAAGTCCTGCTGCTGACGGTTGAAACACCATCGTCCGGTAGAGAATTTGTCTCGCGGGACACCAGTGGTCAGCCGCTTGGCCTCGCCGGGATGCGGCTGCGCGTCGAGGTACTCGGCGGAACACTATCGATTGAGGCCGGAGAAACGGTCGCTGTCCGGGCCCGACTGCCGATCAGCCCGGTTCGCGCGTAAGCTCTGGTCGGAGTTGTTGATGTGCCGGTCCAGTGCGGAGACTGCGCGCCGCAATAACAACCTCGAGACGGCTCCTCACATTGAGCTTGTTCATGAGATTGGTCATATAGTGCTTGACGGTCTTCTCGGTCAGCCCCAGCTGACGCTCGATTTCTTTGTTGGACTTCGCCTCCAGGAGACAGGCGACCAACTGCTCTTCACGGGGACTGAGCTTCGTGGATCCCGAGGCAGGGACCGCGTCGAGCTTGGCGGCTATATCTGGAGAAAGATAGATCCTCCCCTCGAAAGCGGCGACAATGGCGCCGTGCAGATCCTCGATCGGTCTGCCCTTGAGAACGAAGCCGCGTGCACCAGCGTCCATTGCCCGGGCTACAAGACCGATTTCATCGTATGCCGTGAAGACGACCACCTTTGCATCGGGTGACGCTTCGACGATCTGCCTGATTGCTCCGAAAGCGTCGCCGGGCATGCTGAGGTCTAGCAGCAACACATCTGGGCTGTGAGCAGTGGCGAGGTCTACAGCCTCGTCCGCCGTGGTTCCGGTGCCGATCACGCGGTAGATCGGGTCGGCTGCAAGCACGGCAGCAAGTCCCATCAGCAGCGTAGGGTGATCGTCGACGATCGCAATGCGGATGGACGCTCCAGTCATACGAATAGAGTTATACGTTCGGGTGTGGCCGGCAATGGGGCTGCACGGGCCCGGTTAACGTCAGTCGCGCAGGCCTAAGGCTTTTTCGGATTTCCGTTCCCCTTGCCATTGTTGCCCGAGCTGCCGTTCCCATTGCCATTGTTACCAGAGCCGCCGCCTCCGTTTCCCTTCTTTCCGCCGTTGCCGTTCCCATTGCTCTCAGCGTTGCCGTTGTTCCCGCTGGGTTCGACAACCGCCGCACCCGCGGTGGCGCCACTCGTAGCCGTCACCACACCGCTGCCCGAAACGGTTTTGCCACTTTGAACCTCGAGATGCTTTCCGGTGCGTGCACTTACGACGCTTGCGGCGCCTGCTCTCACAAGTAGGGTGGTGTCGCCATCGGCGACCGAGACGGTGAAGTCGCCGCCAAGGGCACTGGCGACCTGCAGGTCCTCAGTGCGAAGCATAACGGTTGTCTTGCCTGCAGTTATTTGAACAACGCCTGCATACTGCTCGATGTAAGTGGGAGCCGTGCGCGTCGCGCTCACGACCGTGAGGGCTGCCTCACTACCAATGTTAACGACGGTATCGCCCCAGCGCAGTTGGATTCCGCTATTCTTCAACGTTCGCAGAGCAGTCAGCGACACAATGCTGTCGCCCGGCGCAACTTCCCGCCACTCGCCCGCGACGAGATGAACAACGATGCCGTCGACAGCGCCGATCGTCCAGACCGTGGCTTGCGCGTGGACCGGCATCGCCCCACCGACGAGTGCTGACACAACCAATGCGGCCGCGAACACCCAATTGCGAAACCAGTTGGGCAACGGCAGCTGGCAGGGAGGTATTCGAATCAAATCGAAGCCTCGAAGATTGGGTCGATCCACAGTTTGACGCACATCATCGTTCGCAAGTCCGCACGATCAAAGAACAAATACCCGAATTAACACCGACCTTAGCCCCCATTGCATAGCGACTGCAGGTAACCAAACTTCCACTGCGCGCCTCAGACCCAACGATGCGCCGACCAAACGGGTTTCACACCTATGCTCGTTTGGAGAGAGCCCCGCATCCGCCTCGGCCCAACCGGAGCGCCTGTGGGGCTTTTCACTTTGCCTGCCTATTCACACTATGGGCGGCCAGAAATGGTTCGTTAGCAGTGTCCGCACGGCCTCGGGCCGCGAGGGCTTGTGCGGCTGTGCGGAACGCCAGGCATCCACCATGACGATCAATTCTCGAGGCAAGCGCGCGCGGACTTCGGCCCCGGCTTCCTCTTTGCTTTCGCTCTTGCTGGCCACTGTTCGTCCCCCTGAAAAAGTTGGTGCCGGGTCGCGGCGGGGACCGCACGCCCGGCACCAAGTCATTTCTACCGACCGCTAGTGGGCGGTAGCGAAGCGAAAACACAGCGAGCATATCGGAGGTTGCTGGCGACCTAAGTCGCCAACACGCGGCAAGGGCGCGCCCGAGGCTGGCGATTCTCACCGCGGACTGCCCAGTTACTGCAAGAGTCCGGGGAGCAAGCGGCGCACACAGTCGACGCACTCTCCGCCATCGTTGAGCAGCATGACACAATGGCGACCGAAGTCGGCCGTTACACTTCTCATCCACGGACCAATTCGACGTTAACAAACGCGCCGCTAGCCTTTGAGACACAACGGGAGCCATCTCATGTCTCAGAACCTTGCCCGCATTTTCGCTGCCGGAGCCATAGCGCTCTCATCTGTCGTTTCGCCGGTCTCGCTTTCAATGCCTGGACTGAGTTTGGGTGCCACAGCCGCTCATGCCGCCGGCAAGGCCGATTCCCACGCGAAACCTGACAAGGCGAAGGGGCACGGCAAAAGCAAAGAGGCAGGCGAGCCAGCCAAGGCCGCTGTCGCGGCGTCGAGCGGCGAAGGCGATGTCGCGGTTCACGGAAACGGTCAACTCCACGCCAAGCTCGGCGGACTGAATTCACTCGGGCGCAACATCAACGGACTGATGAACAGTTCCGACCCACGTATGGAGAGCGTTCGCACGTTCATCGTTGCAAGTGCCGATCTAGCAGCAGCTGAGGCAGCGGTGCCCGGCGCAGAGACCGCTGTCGGCACCGCTACCGACGCCTACGACAGTTTCGTCGCCGGTTTCGGTTTGGCCGCCTACGACGCTGATCCCGACGCATACGCCGAAACATCCCTCGCTGCCCTGCAGGCACGGCTCGTCGTTCTCAACGACACCCTCGCAACGGACCCCACAAACGTTGGCGCCGCAGGCGAGGCCGCGTCGCTGGCTGCAGCGATTAACGCAGTCCAGGCGAGCAACGAACTATCCAACTTGCTAACAGCGCAAACGGCACTCGACGAAATCAACAGCGAGGTTGCAGCTGGCCTTGCTGCTACCAGTGACGAGATGCTGATTGAAGCGCTGATGTCGGCCGCCAATGACTCCCGTCTGGCCCAGTACGGCGATGGATATGTCGATCCGCAACTGCTCGCTTGGGCGAAGCAGGAACTTGGTGTGGGTGACGCTCAGGGACTGATCGACGACTACATCTCAAAGCTTTAGGAAACTGGCGCGGCCGGGGTGTAGCCTGTTCCACCATAGTGGGTTGCCGTGGGAGACGTGACCGCGTTTACGCTCTGAAGTGTAGAGAGATGCGGTCTGCCACGCCGTGGCCGCGTGTCCTCGGAGGATTCATCTACAAATCGCGCGGCCCTCGCCGTCGCTGCGCCAATCTGACTAGAGCCGTCGCAATCGCAACCAAAGCCAGCAGCGAGGTAGCTCCCCATAAGCCGATTGCGAGCCACGCTATTCCAATGACGACAAAGCAGAGCGCCGCCACTACCAGTATCATGCTCGTTCGCGTCCCGCCCGAAGCTGACGCTAGAGCCCAATTTGCGCACGACCAATGGGGACCTTTGTCGCCACTCTAGGTCTTCCGACCATGATCATAAGAATAAACCACCGGATGGTGCTTCGGCCGACATCTCGTTTGCGATTGTGCATTCGCAAGCCGCCAGCCACCGCCCTCTTGCATGTCGACAGCTACATCCAATTCGGACTCGCTCTCGATGCCCGTGTCCATTTCTGCCCATGGGCCTCACGCTCGACGACTACGTGGAAAATCCTTTCACGCTCGGAACAGAGTCTTAGTCGACTATTTCTATAGAGATAATTGAGTAAAAGCAGGGGCCGTCTATGATCCACGCATTCCCGGCAGTTCAGCCGGCAAGCGCCAAGGATCAGTCATGTCAGCCATCGCCAGCCCGCTCACCAAACGTACAGTCTTGAAAGGCCTTGCCGGCCTGATGCTGGCTACGGCGCTGGTGATTCCGGCGATGGCGCAGGAGACACCCAAGCAGGGTGGCACGCTGATCTACCTCGAGCAGCAGGCGCACACCAACCTCTACCCGCCGGCTGGTGGGTTCTACCCCAACGGCGGCGTGCTCAATCAGCTCACCGACAAGCTGACCTACCAGAATCCTGAAACTCTCGAGATCGAGCCCTGGCTCGCAACGTCATGGGAGGTCAACGACACCGCGACCGAGTACACATTCAAGCTGAAGCCCGGCATTACATTCTCGGACGGCACTCCGCTCGACGCCAAGGCAGTGGCCGCGAACTACGACATCTTCGGGCGCGGCAACAAGGAGCTGAAATATCCGGTCTCCGAGGTCATCAACAACTATGACCATGCCGAGGTCGTTGACGACCTGACGATCAAATTCGTGTTCAAGGCGCCTTCGCCGGGCTTCCTGCAGGGCACGTCGGTGATCGGCTCAGGCATCGTATCGCCGGCAACGCTGGCACGCCCCTTCGACGAGTTGGGCGACGCCACCAAGATCATCGGGTCCGGTCCGTTCGCGGTTGCCAGCGAGACTTTGGGCAAGGAACTCAACCTCACTGCCCGCGCTGAGTACAACTGGGGACCAGGCAAGTTCGACCACCAGGGCCGCGCCTATCTCGATGGCATAAAATACATCATCACGCCCGAGGATAGTGTTCGGATCGGCGGCCTGCTCGCCGGTCAGGCTGATGTGATCCGACAGATTCAGGCTTATGACGAGCCGCAGGTGAACGACGCCGGCTTCCAGCTCTTCGCACCCGGCACACGGGGCGTGAACAACTCCATCGCCTTCCGGCCCGACAATCCGCTTGTCGCCGATCTCAAGGTGAGGCAGGCACTGTCTCTGGCGGTCAACCGTCAGGAAATCGTCGACACGCTGTTCTCGACAAATTATCCGGTCGCGACCTCGGTGATCTCATCCAAGGCCGCGGGTTACGTCGACAACTCCTCCAAGCTCGTGTTCGACCAGACGAAGGCCAAGGCTCTGCTCGCCGAAGCCGGTTGGACCCCAGGTGCGAACGGTATTCTAGAGAAGGACGGCAAGCCGCTCGACCTGACGGTCTATGTCTCGCTGCCACAGCCGCAGAATGAAGCGGCGCTGCAACTGATCGCCCAGCAATGGGCCCAGATCGGCGTCAAGCTGAACGTCCTGCCTGGTGATGCAGGTAGCCGTGTTCTCGATAACCTCGATCCGGCCAAGACCCCCGTGTTCGTGGCCATGGTCGGGCGCGCCGATCCAGACGTGATCAAGTCCGGCTTCTACCCCAAGAACCGCGACTGGCTGCTGCAGAAAGGCGGCTCGAGCGACAAGGTACAGGGCTTCGTCGATGACAAGCTCAACGGCCTGCTCGAGGGCCTTGCCTCCGAAACAAATCGCGACAAGCGGCTCGCCATCGCCGGTGAAATCCAGTCCTACGTTCTCGACCAAGCCTACATCATCCCGATCTTCGAAGAGCCTCAGGCTTTTGCGGCGGCGCCTTATGTGAAGGGCTTCGCATTCGAGGCCGTGGGCCGTCCGAGTTTCTACAACGTCTGGCTCGATCATTGAGCCTCTGGGCGCTCCGGACTCCTTGCCCCGTAGCGCCCTTCCTTTTCGTGGAGTGCGGCACATGACGCGATACATCATCGGACGGTTGGGGCAGGCGCTGCTTGTCGTCTGGATTGCCTTCACGGTTGCCTTCTTCCTGCTGCAGGCTCTGCCGGGCGACGCCATCATCATCAAGTTCCAGAACCCCGAGCTTGGGCTGAGCCCCGACCAGATCGCTGCACTACGAGATGCTTACGGCGTCGACGCGCCCTTGCTGCAGCAATACCTGCTTGCCCTGGGCAATTTCCTGACCGGTGACTTCGGCTACTCTGTTGTGGGTAGCGTCCCCGTAGCGCACGAGCTGCTCACGAACCTTCCGGCAACGGCCCGCCTGGCGAGCCTGGGTCTCACGCTTTCCGTGCTCGTCGCCCTGGGTCTCGCGTATCTCTCGACGCGCGCGCCTTTTGCGTGGCTCAGGGCTGCGGTACAGTCGGTCCCGGCCTTGTTCATCTCGTTGCCGGTGTTTTGGCTCGGCATCATGTTGATCCAGATATTCTCGTTCCGCCTCAAGTGGATCTCGGTGATCAATCCGGGCGAGTGGGAAGGTCTCATACTTCCCGTCATCACCTTGGCCGTGCCCATCTCGGCTCCACTCGCACAGATTCTCATTCGCAATATTGATGAGGTCTCGACGCTCCCCTTCGTGGCGGTGGCGCGCGCCAAGGGCGCCTCGCTGAGCTGGGTTCTGTGGCGTCATGTCCTGAAGAACGCGCTGCTGCCCACTTTGACCAT
>JBEBHC010000242.1:0-3486 GCA_040081185.1 Devosia sp.
CACCATGCCGCAGCCGAGAATCTCGAGCCAGTCGGAGCCCTCGCCGATCTTCACCTCGGGGCCGGAGCGGTCGCATTGCACATCCACTTCCATCGAGGGCTCGGTGAACGGGAAGAAACTCGGTCGGAAGCGCAGCGTGACGTTGGGGACTTCAAAGAAGGTCTTGAGGAACTCCTCCAGCACCCAGCGCAACTGGCCGATATGGCTTTGCTTGTCGATGACCAGCCCCTCGACCTGATGGAACATCGGGGTATGGGTCTGATCGGAATCGTGGCGGTAGGTGCGACCCGGCATGACGACGCGGATCGGCGGCTCCATCGCCGCCGTGAGGTAGGGCGCGGCCGGTTTCTCGTTGGTCTGCTTCATGACGCGGATCTGCACCGGCGAAGTGTGCGTGCGCAGCACCTTGCGTGTTCCGTCCGGTCCCGGCTCGAGGAAGAAGGTGTCGTGCATCTCGCGCGCCGGATGCCCCTCAGGGAAGTTGAGCGCAGTGAAATTGTACCAGTCGGATTCGATGTCCGGTCCCTCGGCGATCTTGAATCCCATGTCGGAGAAGATCGCGGTGATCTCGTCCCACACCTGGCTGATGGGGTGGATGCGGCCCGTGGCCGTCGGGGCCGGCCGCACCGGCAGGGTGACGTCGACGCGCTCGGAGGCGAGGCGCGCCTCGAGGGCGGCGCCGCGCAGCGTCGTGCCCTTGGTCTCGATGAGTGCGGCGATCTCGTCCTTGAGACCGTTGATGGCGGCGCCGGCGGGCTTGCGCTCCTCGGGCGCCATTGCGCCGAGCGAAGCGAGCAGCGCCGAGACGGAACCCTTCTTGCCCAATGCGGCAACGCGCACGGCTTCAAGCGCCGGCTCGTCGCCTGCTGCAGCGATTGCGGTACCGAGTTCGGTGCGGAGGCGGGCGATATCGTCGGTGAGGCTCATCGGATTTTCCCAGTCGCATGGCGCAAAGCAAAAAGCCCCGCGCCCTCCCCGTCCGGGGCGGCGCAAGGCTTAACTTGAGGCCTCGTAAAAGGCTAGGCGAGCTTGCCGGGCTTACAGCCCTTTAGGCAACCCGCGCCGCGGTGGTCTTTTCGATCTCGCCCAGATAACCGAGTGCGGCTTTCGACTGCGCGACAAGCGCGGCGAAGGCTGCGGGTTCGGTGATGGCGATGTCGGAGAGGACCTTGCGGTCCACCGCGATCTCGGCCTTCACGAGGCCGTCGATAAATCGGCCGTAGGTCAGGCCGTGCTCGCGCACCGCGGCATTGATGCGCTGGATCCAGAGCGCGCGGAAATTGCGCTTCTTCACACGGCGATCGCGGTAGGCGTACTGGCCGGCCTTGTCGACGGCCGCCTTGGCGGTGCGGATGGTATTCTTGCGGCGGCCGTAGAAACCTTCGGCGGCCTTCAGAACCTTCTTGTGGCGGGCGTGAGCGGTTACGCCACGTTTAACTCGGGACATCTCAGCTCTCCTTACCGGTTATAGGGCATGTACCACTTGACCAGACCTTCATCGCCCTTCTTCAAGAGCTTGGTGCCCCGGTTGCGGCGGATGTAGTCGGCGTTGTGGCTGGAGAGACGGTGACGTTTGCCTGCGACACCGGCCTTCACACGGCCGGACGCAGTCATTTTGAAGCGCTTCTTAGCGCCCGACTTGGTCTTCATTTTCGGCATTTTGCGGTCCTTGATAGGCTCCTTGCGGAGCACGCATTCTGGATCGCCACGGCATGCCATTTGGCCGGGCGGTCCGGTTGGAAGCGCGGTGTATAGGGGCAAGCGCCGCGGGGCGCAAGGGGTTCAGCCAGCCTTCAGCCCTGCGACCAATTCATCAAGCTGGTCGAGCAACAAATCGCGTTCGGTCCGGCTCAACTCGGCCAGTGCCCGGCGGTTGACCCGTTCAGCGGTTTCGGCAGCGTGCGGCAGGATGTCCCTGGCCTTGTCGGTGAGGTGGAGCCCCTGCGAGCGGCCGGCGATCGCTTCGCGGCGGATCCAGCCATCAGCCTCGAGGCCGGTCAGCGTCCGCGCCACTCCGGGCTGCTCGACATCGAGGCGCTCGACCAGGTCCTTCTGAGTCAGCCCCTCTGCTCTGCCGATCTCCACCAATGCCGCAAACTGCGCGGGCATCAATCCGAGGGGTGCGAGAGCGTCGCGCATGCGCAGAGACAGCAAGCGCGCCAATTGCGCAGCCTGGAAGCCAAGTGTCTGCCTCTGATCGAACTCCCCCATAAGGTGTTATGTAGCTGAAACTGGCCCTTTTTCAAAGAGAGATCAGAAGGTGTCCCGGAATAGCGGCCGCATCGTTCGCTATAACGTTCTTGGTGCGCACCGATTGGAGTGCCATTTGACGACAGCGGGCCGTGAGCCCACGCCAATCAGGAATGGATCGAAAGATGACCGTTGCAATTCTGGGCCAGGGCAATATGGGCAAGGGCCTTGCCAGCCGCCTCGCAGGAACCAAGGTCGTGCTGGGCGCGCGCGAGCCAAAGGCTGGGGAATTGAGCTATGCCGAGGCCGTAGCGAAGGCCGATATTGTGGTGCTGGCTCTGCCGTATGACGCCGCGCTCGAAGCGGCCAAGTCGCTCGACCTAGCCGGCAAGGTCGTGGTGGACATGACCAACCCCATCACAGCCGACTACTCCGGCTTGCGCATGGGCCATACGACATCCGCCGCAGAGGAAATCCAGGCAGCGGCGCCGAAGGCGCACGTGGTCAAGGGATTCAACACGATCTTTGCGGGCCTGTTCGCGGCGCCGGCCAACGAGACAGCGAATGTGCCGGTCTTTGTTGCCGGAAATGACGAGGCCTCCGTGCAGAAGGTGGCCGAGCTTGCCAAGGCGGCAGGCTTTGCAAGCGAGAACGCCGGCAAGCTCGACGCCGCGCGCCTGATCGAGCCGGTGGGCATGCTCAATATCCGCTTCGCCTACGGACTTGGCCGTGGCGCGGGGATTGCACCTGCCTGGGTCAAAGTGGCGGCCTGATCCCGTCGCAACGAAAAGCAAAGGGCGGCTCGCGGGCCGCCCTTTTTTTATTGCGCCGCTGTTGCTGCCCTCACTTGGGCGCCAGCACCATGACCATCTGCCGGCCCTCGGAGCGCGGGGAGGATTCGATCTTGGCTTTCTCGGCCAGTTCGGTCTGCACCTTGACCAGGAGGTTCATGCCAAGTTCCTGGTGCGCCATTTCGCGACCGCGGAAGCGCATCGTCACCTTGACCCGGTCGCCGTCGTCGAGAAAGCGGTGAACCGCCTTCATCTTGGTCTCGTAATCGTGCGTGTCGATGTTCGGCCGCAGCTGGATTTCCTTGACCTCGATCACCTTCTGCTTCTTGCGCGCCTCGTTGGCTTTCTTCTGCGCAGCATATTTGAAGCGGCCAAGATCGAGCATCTTGGCAACGGGCGGGGCGGAATTGGCGGCAATGATGACGAGGTCCAGTCCGAGTTCCTGCGCCTGGGCGATGGCGTCGCGCGTCTTGACCGCGCCCTGGTTGACGCCTTCGGCGTCGAT
>JBEBHC010000243.1:0-3474 GCA_040081185.1 Devosia sp.
CCTCTCTTACAGAGCTGAGCTCTGACTGCGCATTGAGCACGTCGAGCGTCGTCAACTGACCCACATCGCGCTGCTCGATGACGCCGTTCAGCGACAGCTCGCCGGCGCTGACCGCGGTCTCCGCCGAGGTAATGGTCGCCGCTGCCGACTGCATCTGGCTCCAGGCCGAAATCACCGCTTCCTTGATCTGGTCGCGGGCCGCGAGGGCGTCGACCTCGCTCTTGATCTGGGCGATGTTCGCTTTGCGGAAGTTTGCGCCGTTGCGGCCGCCCGAATAGATCGGCACCGACAGCGACAGACGAAGCGAGCCCGTGACACCCTGTCCGCCACCCTGGATGCAGTCGATGGCACAGAGCGATCCGATGAGATCGAGCGTCGGGCCGAAAGCGGCTTCGGCGGATTCAGAACTCGCCTGCGCGGCCCGGATCCCTGCCTTGGCGCTGCGAATTGCCGGATGCGACGCAACCGCCTCGGCGATGGCTGCTTCGAGGTTCCTGGGGAGCATCTTGGCGACGTCGAAGCCGTTGTTCAGGTTGCTCGGCTTGTGGCCGACATAGCGCTCGTAGGACGCCCGGCTGGTTTGGAGGCTGGCGATGGCCGACTGATAAGACGCGGTGGCTTGTGCGAGGCGCGCTTCGGCCTGCGAAACATCGATCTTGGTGCCCTCGCCGATCTTCAGCCGCTCGTTCGCGGAGTCGACCTGCGCTTGATAGAATTTCACGTTTTCCTGGCGCAGCTGCACCAGCTGCGTATCGCGGATCACGCCCATATAGGCCTGCACAACCGCGAGCAGTACGTTCTGCTCGGAATTCTGCAGCGTGTAGCGCGACAGCTCTGTCAGGGCCCGCGCGGCCTCGATGTCAGCATCGGACGCGCCGCCGTCATAAAGGTTCTGGGCGTAGGTCAGCCCGAGCGAGAAACTCGGATCGCCGGTGGTGAAAGCGCCCCCGGAAACCTGGAAACTGCCAAGATTGGTGGTGGCGCTGCCGGACACGGTCGGCAGCTTCGCCGACTTCGCAAGCACGATATTCTCGGCCGCCGAATAGACGCTGAGCAGGGCCGACATGATGGTCGGATTGTTCAGATAGGCCTGCGTCAGCGCTTCACGCAGGGATTCCGCCTGCGCCGCAGCAGGCGCTATACACAGCGCACACGCCAAGGCGATCGCACGCAAGGAACGAAAGTACACCATAATACGGCCTCCAGCCGTTAACCTAGGCTCGCGCCCTGTGCCGCACAACTTACGGCCGCCATAGAACAGTTTCTTGACCACAGGAATCGGCGCGGCGTGACGCCACGGCAACACTTGAGATCCTCCGGTCAGTTACGGGATTTGCGCCTCAGAATACGAAGGCGTCGGGCTTGTTTGCGCTGCCCGGAAGCGGCGGCAGCGTCGCATCGAACTCGGCACGTGCGGCTATGCCCTTGCCGGAACGCGCAAAAACATGGGCGACGGCTGGCCGCCCGGGCTCGGCGACCAGCGCTACCAGCCTGCCATCATCCTTGAGCTGGCCCAAAAGCGCCTGCGGCACTTCGCGCACCGTCCCCTCGATGACAATGACATCGAAAGGCCCCTGCCCTTTGGCTCCGGCCTCTGGACTACCCTCGATGACGCTGACATTGCCTGCGCCAAGGCCAGCCAGCGCCTGCCGGGCATCTCCAGCGAGAGTAGAGTGCCCTTCTACTGCCACGACGCTCGTGGCGAGATGCGAAAGCACCGCGGCGGAGTAACCGTTGCCGGTCCCCACATCGAGCACGTGGTCGCTGTGCTTTATTTCCGCCAACTGCAACAGCCGCGCGAATGGCGCCGGCGCCGGCAAGAAGCGTCCGGGTGCGCCTGCGAGCGGATGCGCCTCGTCGATATAGGCCAGGGGCCGTCGCGCCTCGCTGACGAAGCGCTCGCGCGGCACTTCGCCGATGGCGAGCAGCAAGCGCCGGTCGGTGACGCTGAGCGTCCGCAACTGGTTGTCCACCATGGCTTTGCGGGCTTGGGCGAAATCGATCATGGCGGCCTCTGCGTCGGGAGCCCGATGCTTAGCGCCGCCGCCAACCGCACACAAGCACGACCCCGGCCAGTTTGCCGTGCCTCACGGCAGTGCCGCGGCAGTGCCTGTACGGCGGAAATCGGCGCCGGCTGTGAGCCCGTGCACCGGATCGCGCCAGCACATCTGGAACGAGCCCTGGTTCCAGTCCCAGGCGGGCATGGGGGTGAGATGAAGGCCCAGCGCGGTAACGCCGAGGACGGCCTCCGGACTGAGACGGCTTTCGACGGTGAGCCCGTAATCGTCTTCCAGCGGCAGCATTCGTGGCGCGTCGGAAGCGGCGTCGGGCGTCATTCCGAAATCGAGAATGTTGACCAGCATCTGCACAACGGTCGCATAGACGTTGCCCGGTGTGCCGAGGGCCAACCACGGGGCGCCATCCTTCAGCACGAACGTATTGCCGAGGATGTTGCGCATGCGCGCGCCCGGCGTGCGCCAGTTGGAAAAATGCGCCGACATCGCCGTCTGTTCGTGCGAACCCATCATGGCGACGCCGCCCACCGCCATTCCGGGAATGCCGCCCGACTGCACGGTGTTCATCATCTGCACCCAGTTGCCCTCGGCATCGACGATGGAAATCTCGCAACTGCCCACCGGCGCCTTGGACTTCGCGTTGTTCCAGCCGGAAGCGGCAAAAGCCGCGGCGCCGGTAGTGAGGCGAACATGGTTGGTCAGGTCGACCTTCGGGCGGCTGGCGAGGATCAGCCGCGCCAGCGAGGCATGATAGGACGGGTCCATCAACGCCGACCCGCCGTCGCCGAAATACAGCGGATCGTGCAGGAAACCGCACGCCTGTTCGGCCAACCGCAACGCGTGGCTCATGACGAACAGGTAGTCCGCTCCGAACGGCTCCATCTCCTTGATGCCGGCCGCATCGAGCACACCGAGCACCAGGCAGCAAAAGGCCGCCTGTCTCTCCGGCGGCGCAAGGCTGACGATCTCGTGGCCACGATGAGCGAAGCTCAACGGCTCCTGCCAGCGCGGTGGATTGGCCGTCATGTGATCCATGCGGACGGGCCAGCCGAGGGCGTTGCCGGCGGCGACGAAGTCGCGCGCCCACTGGCCTGTCGTGAAGAGGTCCGGCCCCTCGACGGCGAGAGTACGCAGCGTCTTTGCCAGCTTGGGATTGCGGGTGACGCTGCCGACCGGCGTCAGGTAGCCGCTCGGCATGAAAACCTCGCGGCCCTCTGGAAAGAAGGTCGAGAACGGGGCGGCGAAGACATTGACCCCATACTCGAACGACGAGACCGGGTGCCCCTCTTCCGCCCACCGGATCGCGTCTGCACAAAGTCGCGCCCATGGCAGCCGGCCGAAGCGGCGATGCATTTCGCCGACGCCGGGCATGAAGCCGGGGATGGCGGCCTGCGGTCCCGGCGCGCCTTCCCGCGCCCATCCGCCGACCCCGTTGATCGGTCGATAGGGTGCGAGGTCG
>JBEBHC010000244.1:0-3418 GCA_040081185.1 Devosia sp.
GATCAAGAGGCCTCGTTCGTGATTGCGACGACCCACCCACCAGACGGCGCGTTCTCGCAAGCCATCGGCCTGCGGATGGCGACGCCGCACGATTTCACCAGCAATCATATCGAGGTGCGCTTCGGCAATTCGGGCGGCCTGGGCCTGGCGGATGTCTATCGTGTGCAGGGTGGCTATACGCAACTGGGGGCGACGATCGTCTTTGGCTCGGCGCTGGCCATCGGAAGCAAAGTCGGGGCGCGCATCGTCGGCCCGACGATCAGCGTGCTGCTCAACGATGTGGTGCAGGACACGCGGGCAGATACGACGTTTCTCCGGGGCGGCTACATCTGTCTGCGCACGGGGGACGGCGACAACGGAATCAATTTCGATTCGTTCTATGCCGGGGCGCTGTTCGAGGCGTTCCAACGGCTGCAATTTCGAGCAGCTTAACCAGAGGAGGAGACCCAGCATGTTTACCACGTCATTCCGCGACACGGTCCTCGGCACCCTGGGCGGGTTTGTCGGGCTGATCAAAGCCATCACCGATTTCCGGGCGGGCACCGTCACTGAAGCCGCCTACACCGGCTACGGCACGCGCCCGGCCATCTCCTACGGCGCCGCCGGGAACACGACCCCGACTGGTGGACGGCAGAAAGCCAACTCGGCGGCCGTCACCTTTCCGCAAAATACCGGGGCGAATGAAGATCAAATCGCCTGGGGCATTTGGTCGGCAGCGACCGCCGGGACGTTGCAGGCGATCGGCTTTCTCGATAGCGATCCGCCCATCGTCGGTACGGGGTTGACGAGCGATCTCATTGAGGCCTTCGGGCACGGGCTGCAAACCGATCAGCGAGTCTTTGTGCTGGCGGCGCCGGGGGCCCCGATCCCCACCGGCCTCGCAGAGAACACTGCTTATTTTGTGTTGGCAGCCGGCTTGACGGCGGATGTGTTCAGCCTCTCGACGACCTCTGGCGGCGCGGCGGTGAACATTACCGCTGGCGGGGCGAGCCTCTTCATGCCCTACAAGGCGCAGACCATTGCGACGAACGCGACGCCGGAGTTTGCCATCGGGGCGCTGGTCGTCCAACTGTAGCGGAGGTGTGCGATGGGACCACATCTGCCTCTCTGTATGCAAGTCAGCTGGCGCACTCGCGGGGTCCATTCCCTGTCATGCGATTGCAGCTTCACCCTCGACCAGGCGGAGCAGTCGCGCCGATGGGCCGTGCAGCGCATCACGGGCCTTGTGGATGCCGGCGTCTCCACGATCAGTCTCGAACAGGTCAGTGCGCGCCTGCGCGTGCTCGATCAGTATCGAGCGGCCGGCCAGTACGCCGCGGCCGATCGTGAGCGGGCGCGGCTCGCCGAGTTCGGGGTCGAGGTCCGCATGACCCCGGACGGCAGTACGTTTCAGGCTCGTCGAGGCCATCGCATTCGCGATTACGCCGGGTGGACGTTTTAACGGAGGGCGAACATGTCCGCGATTCTCACACATCGGAGTACGCATTCCGGCCGGCTGGAGCGCTGGCTTGGAAAAGATCGCATCGACAACCTGGTGCAAGCCACGGCCGGCGTCGGCTGGTATGGGCCGCCGATTCATATCCTCGATCTGCCCGGCAGTGTCCGCATCGGCAAGGACGGCGACTTCACCGGCCCGTTTGAGCGCGGAGTGTTTATGACCGCGCTCGACTCGCTGGAGCAGGCCTGTCGTCGAGCCGCGCGCGTGCCGAAATATTCGACGCATACCGGTTTTACCAGCATCAGCGATGCGCTGTCCCGCGCCTCGGGTGGGTTCAGCCGGCAACTGCCGTTCAACAAAGTCGGGGCCACCGGCGTCACCGCGGTCACCAACAGCCTGCACAAGCTGGGGCCGCAACCGATTGCCGGGACGGCGGGCTCGGATGCGCCGGGCGGTCGGGCCTTGGTCGATTCCGACACGGGCGGTTTTCTCTTCGATAATCCGGCGGCGGGGTCGTATCGCCTGACCGGGGCCGATGTCAGCGCGTCGGTGCTGGGGAATACGCTCCTGCTCTATGACCGGCTGTTCGATGTGGCGAAGACGATGGCCAGCACGGCGACGCAAGCCGTCACCGGCGTGCCCTCGCGCTATCAATCGACCACGGACACCGCCGAGGATTACATCGGCGGGAATTTCGGGTTCGTCGAAGTGGGCCTGACCGTCCTCGCGGCCACGGCGCACAATTGGACCACCTGCCTCTATACCGATCAAGCCAACGCCTCCTCGACGCTGCCCTCACTCACGGGCAATTCCGGCGCGATTGTGCATCGGCTGGATCATCCTACGAGCCAATGGTTTGCGCCGCTCGCCTCCGGCGATGTCGGTATCAAAGACTGGACGCAGATGCAGTGCAGCGCGTCGGTGGCCACCGGCCTGATCAATTTCGTGATCGGGCATCCGCTCGGGTTTCTCTCGATGCCGCTGGCGAATACCCTGTTCCCGTTTGACTGGCTCACGAATCGCAATCAGGCGCCGCGCATCTTCGCGGACGCCTATCTCGCGTTGCTGGAGATCTGTAAACCGTCGGCGACGGCGACGACGTATACCGGGGCGCTCTATATGACGAGTACGAGTTCCTAGGAATTTCAGACGATGCCGCTGAGTCAAATCACCAATCTGCCGCCGGTCCAGGGATTCTGGTCGCCGTCGCGCCCGGCGGTCGATCCGGCGATTCCGTATCTGCCGCTGGAGTCGGGCGGGTCTACGGTGTCGCTCGCGGGCACCCTGCGGACCTGCGTCCGCCTGCTGGCCACCGGGCTGCTACTGGTGTCGTTTGCCACGCCGGTGCGGGCGGTCGAACGGCTGCCGGGGGCCACGCTGCAAGCAGACCTGCCGCTGACCGGGACCCTGCGCGCGAGTGAGCGGCTCACCGGCGGGACGCTCTCGTTCGCCGGGAGCACGGTGGCCCTGGCTGGGACGGTCCGGACCACTGAGCGATTGCTAGGGGCACCCCTGGCAAGTGACGTGGCCCTGAATGGGACGACCCGGACGCTCGATCGGATGATTGGTGCGCCGCTCGCGAGCGACACTGCGCTGACAGGCACGCAGCGATCGACAGCCCGGTTGACGCCTGCTGAACTGGATGGACTCACGGCCCTGACAGGTACCAGCCGGTCGGTCTCTCGATTGTCTGGATCAACAGTGGCTGGCGATGTGGCCCTGACCGGCACCGTGCGGAGTTTCGCACGCCTCGATGGATCTCCGTTCTCGATCACCGCCGGACTGTCCGGCACCAGTCGGAGCGGATCGCGGCTCTTCTCAACGGGATTGGTCTTGGTGTCGACGGCGACACCGAGCCGGGCCATCGCACGGCTCACCGGGGCCGTGCTTCAGACGGACATCCCGCTCGTCGGCACGACGCGCACGAGTGCACGATTGACGGGCGTCCTCACCTTTGCCAGCGGGGCGCACCAGGTTACG
>JBEBHC010000245.1:0-3417 GCA_040081185.1 Devosia sp.
TGTCTTCCTTCATGCTGAAGGTGGAGCGCGATTTGAAATTGATCGTGCCGCCGAGCGAATCGGCGCCCTTGTCGGGCGTCTGACCCTTGATGTGCTCGACGCCCTCGAACATGCCGCCGGTGATCGACTGCAGTTCAAAGGAGCGGGTATTGCCGAGCGTCGTGAGCGAGCCGCCGTCGACGGTGACGTTGTTGAGCGCGGCACCCATGCCGCGGATGTTAAAATTGTAGGCGAGACCTTCGTCGGTCGGGCTGCCGGCGACGCCAGGCAGGCGCATCACCACTTCGCCCGCACTCATGTTGGGCAGGTAGCCGAACGAATCCATCGCGATCACGTCCTTCACGTTGTCGGCATTTCTCTTCTCGGTGATCATGGCCGCATTGCCCTCGCGCTCTCCGGAAACCTTAAACGCCTCGAGCTTGTAGATACCCGTGGTGAGTTCGAAATCGCGCACCGCGCGTTGCCCGGCGCTCACGTTGACGACCTGCCTGATCGTATCGAGACCGATGTAGCTGACGACCATTTCGTAGGTGCCGGCCGGCACGCCGGAAAACGTGTAGCGACCCGAGTTGTCGGTCAGCGTCGTGACACTCAAAACTGGCACGGCGACGAGCGCACCCTCGAGCTGATTGCGCGTCGCGGCATTACTGACGGACCCGCTGATTACACCGTTTTCTGCTGCGCGGGATGACGGCAACGCGAACGAGAGCAAACTCACTATGGAGAGCAGGACCAGCGAAGAACGGCGCATCGTGGGCACCGAAGTGGACAAGGGGCAGGTTTTCATAGAGGGCTACACGGTTCGCAGACGGGAAGCTGTCGGCACAAATCAGGTTAGGGGTGGAAATGCGCCGCGACCCAAGGAGGGATGGCAGCGTTCGAAAAAAGGGACGGGGGACGCGCCTGAATTATCCGAAGCGCCGCGCCGCCCACGCAACGCCAAAAAAATCACTGACCTCGGAGTCGATCTCCCGCTCCCCTGCGCATACGGAGTGTCAGACAAATTCTCAGGCGAAACCCACCCTAACAATTCCTGCTTTCGCGCGTAGTGTGATAGTGAAGCAACCCCACTCGGCCATGCACTCCGATACTTACGCCCCCACCCCAAAGAACACGGTAATCCGCTGAAGCTAGGTAAAGTGTTATGGGACAAAGCCGGCATTATTTTCTGGCTAAATCCGCGGAGAGGTGCAGGGTGGACGGTGGCATGTCAGCCTCGACGACTTATCTCAACCTCGCGCGGGTGCAGGTTCGCGCCGCGCGGGCCGACGAAACCGCGCGCTGCGAGCAGGAGCTCGCGGCGCATCATTACTTGCCGGTGGCGCAGGTGGCCGGGGACCGCGGCTGGCAGATCGCCGAGTGCGACGGCCAGTGGGTGGCCGTCCTGCTGTGGTGTGCCGCAGCCAAGCGCCTCAAGGCTCGCGAGGCGTGGATCGGTTGGGACCCGCGCACGCGCGCCGAACGTTTGAAACTCGTGGTGCAACAAGCCCGCTTCTGCCTGCTGACGACGCAGCCCAACCTCGCCAGCCGCGTCCTTGGCGAGGCGGTCCGGCACCTGCCGGACTGGTGGCAGCAGCTCCACGGCTACACGCCGCTCCTCGCCGAGACCTTCGTCGATCCGCAGCGCTTCGAGGGCACCTGCTACCGAGCTGCCGGCTGGGCGGAGGCCGGTGCCAGCGCGGGCCACCGCCGCGCCGGCCGCGATTACTACGAGCCCGGCGCCGGGCTCAAGAGCGTCTGGCTAAAAGCCTTGCGGCCGGACGCGGCGGTGCGCTTGCGCGGCCCCCTCGCGCTGCTGCCGCCGGAGTGCCGCGCGGCGCAACCAGTGGCCGCGATGGGGGTCCTGCCGGTCAAACTGGCGCAGGCCGAGTCTCTCTTCGCCGCCTTCGGCCGGGTGCCCGATCCGCGCGCCCGCAACAGCCACCACCGCCTCGCCACCGTTCTGACAATCACCGCCCTGGCGATCCTGATGGGCCGCCAGCGTCCGGCCGACTTCGTGCGCCTGGCCCAGCAGCTCAACGCTCGCCAGCGTCAGGCCCTCGGCTACTACCGGCCGCCGGGCAAGAAACTCGGCGTCGCGCCCGGCAGCGACGTGTTCTACACGCTGCTCGGCCGCGTCGATCCGGCCGCGTTGGCCGCCGTCCTCAATGATTGGTTACAAGCCCAGCACGGCCAACTGCCCCAGGCGCTCGCCCTCGACGGCAAGGCCGTCACCGACCGGCTCGCCCAAGTCGTCAGCCTCGTCGCGCAGGAGACCGGCGCCACCGTCGCCCTCGCCCCCGTCCTCTCCGCCGAGAAGGAGCACGAAGTGCCCTCCGCCCGCGCGCTCCTCGCCGCGACCGACCTGACCGATACACTGGTGAGTCTCGACGCCGGCCATGCCAACCACGCCACCGCCCGCACCATCGTGTCGGCCGGCGGCGAGTATCTGATCCAACTCAAAGGCAACGCCCCCACCGTCCACGCCGCCGCCGCGCACGCGCTCCTCGGCGCCGCCCCCCTTTTTCGACCGACGACTGCGACCACGGCCGCGCCGAGCACCGCGCGCTGACGCTCGCCACCGTCACCCCGCAGCAACTCGGCTTTCCCCACGCCGCCACCGTCGTCGCAGTGACCAGCGCGGTGACCAATAAGCAGACCGGCGCCACCAGCGGCGAGATCCGCCACTTTGTCTCCTCGCTCGAACGCGGTGCCCTGACCCCGCGCCAGTGGCTCGCCCGTGTCCGCGGTCATTGGCGCGTGGAAAGTGCCAATCACTACCGCCGCGATGTCACCTGGCGCGAAGATGCCGAACTCGGCCGTCAGCCCCGCCGCGCCTGCAACCTCGCGCTCCTGCGTTCCGCCCTCCTCGGCGCGCTCTTGCACAACGGTCCCATCAACTTGTCCGCCCTCTCCCAACACTACGCCTCCCGCCCTGCCGCCGCCCTGCGTTTCCTTTGCTCCTCCTGCCCGACCTTATGAGGCCAAACCAGAATCCCGTGCCGGCCACTACTTGCGAGGGACTGCGGGTTTGTAGCAACGAAGGTTGCATTCTACCGGCAGGCCGTCTCTCTATTTTTGGCCAAGTGCATTGGATCCAAAACGATCAACCTTGAGCTTACGCCGCGAGCTTGGTCTTCGATCACCGAGGTATTCCTCCGCGCGATACGCAAACCGCGCGACACTCTCGCCCGACTCCGCCGGCCCCGCGTTGTGGGTCTGCTCCCCACAGATTGCTTTCATCCTTTGGTTTTCTCATACTTCCAACGATTCTGAGATGCGCCCTCATCAAAGAAAATATTGAAATACGCTTGCGCCGGAGGTTTCGACGTTACTACCGTCAAGTCCATTTCGAAGGCACTGTTTTTACAAATCAGTTAGATGTTGCTTCGACGGACGCGCTTAACAATTTCAAATTCCATCTACGGGGGGCCATTA
>JBEBHC010000246.1:0-3414 GCA_040081185.1 Devosia sp.
GCCGCGATTTCAACGTGGCACGCGAGGCGGCGCTCGATGCCGGGTTTTCGCCGCGCACGCCGGGCACGAGCCTGCAGATCGCGTGTGGCACCTCGCTGCAGGCAGCGCTCAACCTGGGCGCAAAGATTGCGACGGGCGAGATCGACAGTGCGATTGCCTGTGGTAGCGATACGGTGTCGGACAGCCCGATCGTGTTCGGCTCGAAGTTCCAGCACCGGCTGGTCGAGATCAACCGCGGGCGCACGCTGCAGGAAAAGGCCGCGTCGGCGTTCAAGGGGTTCTCGTTCGGCGAGCTGGCGCCGGTAGCGCCCTCGACGCAGGAGCCACGGACCGGGCTGTCGATGGGCGAGCATTGCGAGCTGATGGCCAGGCAATGGGGCATCACGCGGCAGGCGCAGGACGAGCTGGCACTGCTCAGCCACCAGAACGCGAGCCGGGCCTATGATGAGGGGTTCCACGACGATCTCGTGGTGCCGTTCGCCGGGGTGCTCAAGGACAACAATGTGCGGGCCGACACCAGCCTCGAGAAGATGGCGGCGATGAGGCCGGCCTTCGACAAGAGTTCGGGTAAGGGCACGCGGACGGCGGCCAATTCGACGCCGCTCACCGATGGCGCTTCGGCGGTGCTGCTCGCCAGCGAGGAGTGGGCGCGTGAACGCGGTCTGCCGGTACTGGCGACGATCGCCTACGGGCAGGTCGCGGCGAACGATTTCGCGCATGGCGAGGGGCTGCTGATGGCGCCCACCATCGCAGTGTCGAAGATGCTCACGCGGGCCGGGCTGAGCTTGCAGGATTTCGACTATTACGAAATCCACGAAGCCTTCGCCGCGCAGGTGCTGTGCACGCTCAAGGCGTGGGAGGATGCCGAGTATTGCAGCGAAATGCTGGGGCGGCCGGCGCCGCTCGGCAGCATCGATCGCAACAAGCTTAACGTGAAGGGCTCGAGCCTCGCCTACGGGCATCCGTTCGCTGCGACCGGGGGCCGCATTCTGGGACTGACGGCAAAGCTGGTAGCGGGAACCAACAAGCGCGCGCTGGTGTCCGTCTGCACTGCTGGCGGACAAGGTGTCACGGCGATCGTCGAGGGTGCCGGCGCGTAACGTCCGGTACGTTCCTCTTTCGTGCGTGTGTTGACGTTTACGTCATGCTTTTGCTTGTCAGTGGACGGTTTTGCCATATACGGTTCTGCAATCTTGGCCGTCGGAAAAACCGCCGGTCCACAAGATCAAAACCGGGGCAAGAACCCCGGCAGTCGGGAAAAAGTCAAAAACAAGGAGATGGGACCGCAATGAAATTCAACACTCTTTTGAAAGCGACCGCCGTAGCGCTGGCGCTTAGCAGCACAGCGTTTACCAGCGTGGCGCTTGCGGCGGAGGTGCCCGATGGCACCAAGCTCGCCGCCAGCCAGGTGTTCCGCTATCGCGTGCTGGACAATATCCGCGCGCTTGATCCGCAGCTCGCCGAAGACGTCGACACCGCGTACGTCGTCAACCAGCTCTTCGAAGGCCTCTACAACGAAGATGCGAGCGGCAACCCGGTTCCGGGCGCCGCCGAGAGCTATGACGTGAACGCCGACAACACGGTTTACACGTTCCATCTGCGCGACGCGAAGTGGTCCAACGGCGACCCGGTCACGGCCGGCGATTTTGTCTATGGCTGGCAGCGCGCGGTGGATCCGGCACTCGCCTCGACCTACGCCTATTACCTCGGCCTCGTGAACGTGCTCAACGCCGATGAAGTCGTTGCCGGCACCAAGCCCGCCACCGACCTGGGCGTGAAGGCCATCGACGACAAGACCCTCGAAGTCACGCTCAAGGCGTCGACGCCGTGGTTCGTCAAGACGCTGGCGCACTCGACGCTGTTCGCAGCGCCCAAGGCGACGATCGACAAGTTCGGCGCCGACTGGACCAAGCCGGAGAACATCGTTTCGAACGGCTCCTACATCCTGGCCGAGAATTCGCCGGGCGAGCGCGTCGTGCTGAAGCGCAACCCGAACTACTGGGACAATGCCAAGACGGTGATCGAGGAAATCCAGTTCCTCACCATCAACGACGAGAACCAGGGTCTCACCCGCTGGCGCGCCGGCGAAGTTGACCAGACCGACGTTCCCGCCGGCCAGTACCCGGCGCTCGAAGCCGAGATGCCCGACGAGGTCTATTCGGTGCCGCAGTTCTGCACCTACTACCTGTCGGTCAACATGACGGACTCGGCTCCGGAAGCACTGAAGAAGAAGGAAGTGCGGCAGGCGCTGAACCTCGCGATCGATCGCGACATCATCGTCAACGCCGTTCTGCAGGGCGGCCAGCAGCCGGCCTACATCTTCACAAACCCGAACACCTCGGGCTTCACCTCGCCGACCGTTCCGATCCAGGGCATGAGCCAGGAAGAGCGCGACGCCAAGGCGAAGGAACTGCTCACGGCCGCCGGCTACGGTCCGGACAATCCGCTGACGCTCGACTATATCTACAACACGTCGGAAGCGCACAAGGCGATCATCGTTGCCATCAGCCAGATGTGGAACGAGAAGCTGGGCGTGAACGTCAACATGTCCGATATGGAGTTCGCGGTTCTCTCCGACCGCCGTCATACGCAGGACTATGAGCTGGCCCGCAACGCGTGGTGCGGCGACTACAACGAAGCCTCGACCTTCCTGTCGCTACACGATTCCAAGTCGGAGCAGAACGACTCCGGCTGGTCGAACCCGGATGTGGACAAGCTCCTGGCCGACGCGAAGGTCGCGTCCGATCCGAACCCGATGTACACCAAGATCGAAGAGATCGCCGCGGACGAAGTTCCGATCATGCCGATCTACTTCTACTCGAAGGTGTTCCTGCAGAAGCCGACCGTGAAGGGCTGGCCCTACGACAACGTCGAGCAAATCTGGTACGCCAAGGACATGTACATCACCGAGTAATCTCGCGTGATGTCCACCAAAGAGGCCCCGCGCTCAGCGCGGGGCTTCAGCCATAAGGCACGGCCCGCTGGCCGATCGGACAGCCCGACATGATCGCATTCATCCTCAAACGTCTGGCTGTCGCTATCCCGACGCTGCTCGTTCTGATCATCCTTTCCTTCATCCTTATGAAGGTAGCGCCCGGCTCGCCGTTCTCCGGCGAGAAGGCGATCCCTGAAGCGGTGATGAAGAACATCCTGGCGCGCTACGGCCTCGACAAGCCGCAGTGGCAGCAACTGCTCGAGTACATCTACAACATCGTTTTCCGTTTCGATTTCGGACCCTCGTTCAAGTATCGCGACCGCTCGGTGAATGACATCATCGCGCAGGGCTTTCCCGTCACGGTGAAGTACGGGTTCTTTGCCTTCATCGTCGCGACCGTGATCGGCGTGGCGCTCGGGATCGTCGCCGCGATACGTCACAATTCGTGGATGGATTATCTCGCTGTCGGTATCACGATC
>JBEBHC010000247.1:0-3394 GCA_040081185.1 Devosia sp.
CTGCCGGCGACATCATCGAGTCGCTCAGTACCGCCGATCCATCGCGCGGCGCGCTGCTCGAGCCGGATTGGGAACCGGATATCGCGCCGTTTGCCGAAAGCGAGCCCAGCACCGACGAACGGTCGCGTCTTATCGAGGCGTTGTCCGTGACACCCATTCAGGTGGACGCACTTATTGCGACCACCGGGCTGTCGGTCCCGGCCATCCAGACCCTGCTGCTTGAGCTCGATATCGGCGGCCGGATCGAGTGGTCCAGCGGGCAGCTCGTCGCCCTCAAAAGCTGATGCACATTTTTCTTCCCCTTTAGGGGAAGGGAAAACCTTCACTTTTGCGAAGGTTGACAGGCAGGGGTCGCTCCACCATTTTCCGCCGCGATCAAGACCCCTCCGAAAGCAGTGCGTATGAAACTGGTCGTCGTCGAAAGCCCGGCCAAGGCAAAGACAATCAACAAGTATCTGGGCAAGGACTACGAGGTCCTCGCCAGCTATGGCCATGTGCGCGACCTGCCCGCCAAAGACGGCTCGGTGCTGCCCGATGACGACTTCTCCATGTCCTGGGAAGTCGATACGGCCAGCAAGAAGCGCCTCACCGACATCGGCAATGCCTTGAAAGAGGCCGACGAACTCATTCTGGCAACCGACCCCGATCGCGAGGGTGAAGCCATCTCCTGGCACGTACTCGACGTGCTGCAGCAGAAAAAGCTGATCAAGGACAAGCCGGTCAGCCGCGTCGTCTTCAACGCAATCACCAAGAACTCGATCACCGAAGCGATGCTGCATCCGCGGCAGATCGATATTCCGCTGGTCGATGCCTATCTGGCGCGCCGCGCTCTCGACTATCTCGTCGGCTTTACCCTGTCGCCGATCCTCTGGCGCAAGCTCCCTGGTTCGCGTTCGGCGGGCCGTGTGCAGTCGGTCGCGCTACGCATCGTTTCCGATCGCGAAGCCGAGATCGAAAAATTCAAAGCGGTCGAATACTGGTCCGTCCTCGCCAAACTCATCGAGAAGGGCAAGACCTTCGAGGCGCGGCTTTACTCGGTCGATGGCAAGGTGTCCGACAAGCTCGACGTCAAGACCGGCGCGGACGCCGAAGTCCTGAAAGCGGCCCTGCAGGCTGGCCGCTTCATAGTGAAGTCGGTCGACAAAAAGCCGACCAAGCGCAATCCCTACGCCCCCTTCACCACGTCTTCGCTGCAGCAGGACGCCTCGTCACGCCTCGGCTTCTCCCCCAGCCGCACGATGCAGATCGCGCAGCGTCTCTACGAAGACGGCGTCATCACCTACATGAGAACCGACGGCATCGACATGGCGCCCGAAGCCATCTCCGCAACGCGTAGCGCTATCGAAAAAGAATTCGGGACGGCCTACCTCCCGCCGACACCGCGCATCTACCAGAACAAAGCCAAGAACGCGCAGGAAGCGCATGAGGCCATTCGCCCCACCGATATGTCGCGGCACCCCGAGACTGTCGGCGATCCGGATCAGAAGAAGCTGTACGGCCTCATCTGGCGCCGCACCATGGCCTGCCAGATGCGCCCGGCAGAGATCGAGCGCACGACGGCGGATATCGAAGTCGGCGGCTCGCCGCGCAACATCGTTATGCGTGCCGTCGGGTCGGTCGTCACGTTCCCGGGCTTCCTCGCCGTTTACGGCGTCGAGGCGAAGTCGGACCGTGACGACAGCGAGGACGACGAGGATTCGCGCGAACTGCCGCCGCTCGCCGTCGGCGACACGCCGAAGCTGGATGAAGCCGTCATCGAGCAGCATTTCACTCAGCCGCCGGCCCGCTATACCGAAGCCAGCCTCATCAAGAAGATGGAAGAGCTCGGCATTGGGCGGCCGTCCACCTACGCAGCGACAATCTCGGTGCTGCAGGACCGCCAGTATGTCCGGCTCGAAAAGCGCTCGCTGATCCCCGAGGATCGCGGCCGCATCGTTACTGCGTTTCTCGAGAACTTCTTCGCCAAGCTGGTAGAATACGGTTTTACCGCAGGGCTCGAAGAAAAGCTCGACGAGATTTCGGCTGGCAATCTCAACTGGAAAGTCGTTCTGCGCGACTTCTGGACCGACTTCACCAAGCAGACCGAAGAGATCAAAGATCTACGCGTTTCGGAGGTGCTCGATGCCCTCAACGACGCACTCGCCTCGCACATCTTTCCGGAAAAGGCAGACGGCTCCGATCCGCGCCGCTGCCCCACTTGCGGGACCGGCCAACTCTCGCTCAAGCTCGGCAAGTTCGGCGCCTTCATCGGCTGCTCGAACTATCCGGAATGCCGACACACCATGCAGCTTTCGGACGCCGCCACCGGTGCCGAAGTCGCTACCGGCGACGGCAACATCGGCGTCGACCCCGAGAGCGGCGAGACCGTGTACTTGAAGTCCGGACGCTTCGGCCCATATGTGCAACTCGGCGACGGCGACACCCCTAAGCGCTCGTCCCTCCCCAAGGGCTGGACTCCAGACAGTCTGACGCTTGAGAGAGCGCTGCAGTTGCTGGCGCTACCCCGCGCGGTCGGCCTTCACCCGGAAACGGGGATGCCGATCAGCGCGGGACTTGGGCGCTACGGCCCGTTCATCCTGCACGATGGCAAATACGCCAACCTCCCGGACGTCGAAGAGGTGTTCACGGTCGGCATCAACCGCGCCGTCGACCTGATCGCCCAGAAGGCGGCGGGTGGCGGAAATCGGTTCGGCCGCTCCTCGACACCCATCGTCGCGCTCAAGACCTTCGAGCATGCCGATGGCGCAATCTCGGTCCGCGACGGCCGCTATGGCCCCTACGTCAATCAGGGCAAGGTCAACGCGACCCTGCCCAAGAGCACCAAGCCCGAGGATGTGACGCTCGAGCAGGCGCTCGAACTGCTCGCCGAGCGCGCCGCCAAATCCGGTGGTCGCAAGCCGGCTCGCAAGGCAGCCGCCAGGAAGGCCCCAGCCAAGAAAGCTCCTGCGAAAAAGGCGGCAGCAAAGAAACCCGCGGCCAAGAAGGCTCCCGCCAAGAAGGCCGCACCAAAGACACAGAAGAAGGCGGAGGCATCCGCCTAAGAAAGACATCGATGGCCAAAGCGCCAACCACAAAAACCAAAAAATCCAGGCCGTCCCGCCAATTTCAGGTCGGCACGCTCCCCTCCCGCGAAGCCATCCTCGAAGCGATGGCCCAGCACTCCGATCTCGACGGCAAGCGGGACCTCGCCAAGCATTTCGGCATCAAGGGTGACATGCGGACCCCCTTCAAGGTCCTGCTCAAGGAGATGGAAGGCGAAGGCCACCTCTCCCGCACCCGCAAGCAGATCCGGCGCACCGCGACGCTCCCGCAGGTGACTGTGCTCGACATTCCGACGGACGCCGACCCCGACAACCTCCACGCCTTCCCCGCGCAGTGGAACGAAGCCGAGGGC
>JBEBHC010000092.1:0-12682 GCA_040081185.1 Devosia sp.
CAGGTGAGGTGGTGACAATGCGCTGCGCGAGCGGGCTATCGGTCTTGGCGATGGCATCCAGGATTTTGCCGAACGCGGTCTGCGTCGAGGTGACTTTCTCGGTGACAAATTGCGGACCCAGGCCGGGCAAACGTGGCGATGATTTCCGTCGATCGGCGGACTGGTTGAAAGGGACGTCGCGGAGGAAGTGCCGGACGGTGTCAGGTTCTTTGCCGAGCCCTTCGAACGGCTCCCACTCGTAGCCTTCGCGAACGTTCATCGTCTCGCGCAGACTGTCGATCTGGGCACCGGTCATCTGGCCGGCGTGATTGTCCTTGTGGCCCGCGAGCGGTGTGCCCCAACCCTTGACGGTGTAGGCGATAAAGGCCGTGGGACGGTCGTTGCCAACGGCTTCGAACTGCTCGAGCAGGGTCTCGATGCAATGGCCGCCGAGATTTCCCATGAGTTGCGCAAGTTCAGCATCATTGCGGCGGGCGATGAGCGCCGAGACCGCCGATTGATCGCCGATCTCGTCGTCGAGGCGCTCACGCCAGGCACCGCCACCGCGGAACATGAGGGCCGAATAGAGGGCGTTGGGACAGGCGTCGATCCATGCCTTCAGCTTGTCGCCACCCGGCTCGGCGAAGGCGCGGCGCTGCAGGGCGCCATACTTCAGCGTGACGACGTTCCAGTCGAATGCCTTGAAGATCGCTTCGATGCGATCATAGAGGCCCTCGCGGACAACGCCGTCGAGGCTCTGGCGGTTGTAGTCGATGATCCACCAGGTGTTGCGGAGACCCTGTTTCCAGCCTTCGAGAAGGCATTCGTAGACGTTGCCCTCGTCGAGTTCGGCATCGCCAACCAGCGCGACCATGCGCCCTTCCCTGCCCGGTTTCGCCCATGGCTTGGCGCGGATGTAGTCCTGGATGATCGAGGCGAAGGCTGTGAAGGCGACACCGAGGCCGACGGAGCCGGTCGAGATGTCGACGTCGTCGGTATCCTTGGTGCGCGAGGGGTAGGACTGCGCGCCGCCGTGGGCGCGGAAGGCCTTGAGCTTGTCGAGGCTCTGGCGGCCGAACAGATACTGGATGGCGTGAAAAACCGGCGCGGCGTGCGGCTTCACGGCCACGCGGTCCTCCGGCTTCAGCACGGCGAAGTAGAGCGCCGACATGATGGCTGTCATGGAGGCGGAGGAGGCCTGGTGCCCGCCGACCTTCACGCCGCTGTCATTGGGTCGGATGTGGTTGGCGTGGTGGATCATCCAGTTGGAAAGCCACAGAGTCTTGCGCATCAGCGCTTCAATGGCCGGAACGCGGGGATCTCGTCCTGCACCGACGGCGTCTGTTTTTTCGGGATTGTCCATCTTTGCCCTCCGGCGCCAAGATGCGCTGGCGAGATGAGCATTTCTTGCCTATGTTGCTTGTTTGAAACGTTCTTGCGCAGGATTCTGCCAATGGCACGACGATCTGAGACTAAAACAGCCAATTTCGAGCTTTCGGAGATCGACCGGCGAATCCTGCGAGCCCTGCAGGAAGATGGGCGAATGACGATTCAGGCGATTGCCGACCGCGTCGGGCTGTCGTCGTCGCCCTGCCTGCGGCGCATTCGCCAGATGGAGGAGGCCGGGATCATCGGCGCCTATTGTGCGCTGGTGGATCAGGAGAAGGTGGGACTGCCGGTTTCGGTGTTCATCTCGATCAAGCTCGAGCGGCAGCGCTCGACCGAACTCGACGAGTTCGGTGCGGCGATCCGTGGCTGGCCGGAGGTGATGGAGTGCTACCTGATGACGGGGCAGTACGACTTCCTGCTGCGCGTGGTGTGCGCGGACCTGCGGGCCTACGAAGCGTTCCTGCGCGACAACCTCACGCAGCTCGATGGGGTCCGCTCGATCGAGTCCAGTTTTGCGCTGGGGCAGCTCAAATATTCGCGGGTGCTCCCGCTATAGGAGGCCGTCGCATCTCACTTCGCGCGCCAGCAGCCCGGATGGCGGGCGAAAACCGGGTGTGGCCGGCATGTGGCGATGGCTGGGGCGCTAGGATTCGAACCTAGGAATGGCGGTACCAAAAACCGCTGCCTTACCACTTGGCGACGCCCCAATCGGCGGGCTTCCTACACGGTTCGCCGGGGCCGCGCAAACGTTCACCAAAGGGCGCCGGGAGTGCTTGAAGTGGCGGGGGGGCGCGGCTATAACGCCGCCGATCCTGCTGGCGCCAGCGCGCAGCGGACCCTTATCGGAGTATAGCGCAGCCTGGTAGCGCACCTGCTTCGGGAGCAGGGGGTCGAGTGTTCGAATCACTCTACTCCGACCAATCAAGCCGGGCCTTTCGCGAGGCCCGGCTTTTTCACGCCGACAGGGCCGTCGGCAAAGTCCAAGCTGGGTGCTGCTGCGCCTTGGCGAAAAGCGCAAATGGGGATGTAAATTCCCTACACCGTGAATATCGTCGACTCCGACCAGTCCCGCCGGAGTTGCCCGAGTGGCTCAGCCATCGTTGAAGGTGTTCATTTCCTACGCTCGACGTGACGCCGACGCGTTTGCGGAAGACCTATTGGCGGGCCTGGGAGCAGCCGGCTTCGAAGCATCCCTCGATCGCCATGACATAGCAGCCGGCGAAGATTGGGAAGCGCGGCTTGAGGGCCTTATCGCTCAAGCCGACACGGTCGTCTTCGTTGTCACACCCGCCGCGGTGCAATCCGAGCGCTGTGCCTGGGAGGTCGCGAAGGCGGACTTTCTTGGCAAACGTGTGCTGCCCGTCGTCGCCATAGACGTCGCGGACGACCAATTACCGTCTGCCCTTTCGCGACGAAACTTCATCTTCTTCAGTCGGGACGCATCGTTCGCGAAGGCTCTCTTTCAACTGGCAAGTGCGCTTCGCACAGACGTCAAGTGGCTGAGAGAACACACGCGGCTTACGGACATCGCCCGCCGTTGGCGCGACCGCAATAAGTCGGAACTTCTGCTCCTCCGTGGCGCGGAACTTGATGCCGCTCGCGCGTGGCTTGCCGAGACGCCGGACAACGAGACCGCTGCGCCAACTCTGCTGCAGCGCGACTTCATCGAGTCGAGCATCGCCTACGATACGAGCCAACTTCGTGTCGAGCGCGAGAGACTAGAGAGCATGGCAGCCGCCCAAGGGGCGAAAGAGGAGGCCCTGCGGAACTTGTCACGACGGACCATATTGGGGCTCGGCGCCTCGGGTACCCTCGCTGTCGCCGCGTCGGGACTCGCCTACTGGGGAGTGAACGCCGAGGCCCGCTTTCAGGAAGCTCGGCGGCGCTCTGAGGAGGCCGTCAAAGTTGCCCGTGACGAGGAGATACAGCGGCAAGTTGACAGGAAAGACCTCACAGGCCAGCTCACGGTCTTCTCAACTTTGGCCGGCGAAGCGGCATATGATGGTGACGGCGACAACTCGCCTTTTACGTCGGCGGTGCTGAACCACCTGGCCGATCGCGACACCTCACTGTTCGACGCTATCGTCAGCGCCCAGGCTGAAATACTTGCCCAGACATCCGGTCTTCAGCGACCGTACATTTCGACCGACTTCAACGGCGAAATCTTCTTGTCGCGCCCGTCGGATCGCAAGCTTAAGGCCACTGTGGTCGGGGTCTCCAATTACATCAATATCAGCCAGCTGAAGAACCCGCGAAATGACGCCGCCGCCTGGTCCAGCTTCTTGAAGGGCCTTGGGTTTGCGACGGTCGACGTTTTCGATCCCACATTGGAGACTCTGCAGAGCATGTTTCCAGTCACGTCGATTGACGAAGCCTCTGCACCAGACATGCGAGACTCTTCCGAGGTGAAGATTGTGAAGGCGGGCATCTCCGTTGGTGCCCAGACCGCCCCGCTCTCATCGAAAGCCATCGAGCCTAACTCACTCGAGCTATTCTTCTACGCTGGTAACGGGGTTTCGATTGAAGGTGTCCCGTACCTGCTTCCGGTGGATGTTGACGCGAAGTCACCCGAAACAGCGATCAGCACATCAATGCGCCTTTCCGCTGTCAGTGACCAACTCCGACGGCGGGCTCAGGCGAGTGTTCTGATCGTGGACTCGAATTTCACCGACGCCTACGGGACGAGGTCACGATGATTTTTGTGGTTGACTGTCCCACTCGCATTGTCGAGATGCTCTCGACCTGTGGACAGTTTTTGAAGTCTCGGTCTGCTTTTCGGGACGAGGAACTATCTTAGCGATCACTCGCCTCAGTCTCTTGCTCGGCAGGAGCGTTAGCGGAACAAGGTGAGATTTGCGCTGTCCGTCCATGGCGCTCTGGTCCGGAAAATCAGTCTACTCCGGCAAAAAACCCCAGCCTCTCGCGAGGTCGGGGCTTTTTCTTTCTAGAGAGTTGTCTGCGGCGCTTCAGGGCGACCCGAGCCTGCCCAGCTAAGCCGAGAGCCGCTCCAGCCCGTATTCCTGCAGGCGGACCAGCTCGCGCTCCCTTTGCTCGGCGACGTCGCGTCCGAACCGCCCCATGCGGAAGCCGGTCATGAGTTCTTCGATGCGGGCAGCCCGGGTACGATAGGATTGGATGCCCTCCCCTTCGAACCGCTCCGGCACAATCCTCGGCCAACCACTCGCTTCCATTTTCCCGCTCCTCGCCTCGTGCTGAGGGTGGAGATTGGCGTAGCGAGGTTAGGCGGGGTTGAGGGTTCGGTTAGAATTTGGAGAGAGCGGCGGACTGCGGCTGTTTGGAGACCATGTAGCCGATGCCGCGAACGGTCTGGATCAGCGAGGGTTCGCCCTCGCGGTCGATCTTCTTGCGGAGGTAGCGAACGTACACGTCGACGATCTTGGTCCCCGGGTCGTAGCCATACTCCCAGACGCTGTTGAGCAGCCGCTCCCGGCTGACGACGCGATCGGCGTTTGCCATCAAGTAGCTCAACAGTTCGAATTCGCGCACTGTAAGTGTGATGACCTCGCCGTCCTTGGTGACGCGGTGAGATTGCGGGTCGAGCACCAACCCGGCTATCCGCAGTTCCCGCTCGGCGTCAGGTGCCGTGCCTCGCCGGCGCAGCGCGACGATGCGCGCCAGCAACTCGTCGAAGGCGAAAGGCTTGGTGATGTAGTCGTCGGCACCGCCCTTGAGGCCCTCTATCTTGTCCTGCAGGCTGTCTCGCGCCGTGAGCATCAGGACAAGGACATTGCGCCGCTCTTCGCGAAGCAGCCGGACGATCTCGAGCCCATCGATATAAGGCAGCATGCGGTCGAGAATGATCAGTTCGAACGCGTCGTTGCGCGCCCGCTCGAGCCCGTCGCGGCCGTCCTGCTCGACGGTGACCTGGTGACCCTCCGCGGCCAATCCCCTCTCAAGGAACGACGCGATGCGGCGGTCGTCTTCGACGACGAGAATCTTCATGCGACCTCCGCCCGCTCGCGCGGCAACCGGATCGTCAGCACGGCACCGCCCTCCGCCCGGTTGTCGAGCGCAACACTCCCCGCGTGACGGTCGACGATGTCCTTGGCAATCGCCAGGCCAATCCCCACCCCATCGCTCGCCGGTTCGCCGTTGCCGCGGCCGCGGAAGAAGCGCTCGAACACGTGCGGCAGGTCGGTCTCGGCAACGCCCGGCCCCTGATCGGCGATCCGAATGACGATCGCGTCGCCCTCGAAGGCCGTATGGATCTCGACCTCTCCACCAGGTGGTGAGTTCTTTATTGCGTTGTCGAGCCCGATGAGCAGAGCTTGCTTGAGGCGCCTGAAGTCGGCGCTAACGTGGCGGCCCTTGTCGCCAAGCTTGACCAGCACACTGACCTCGCGCGGGGCGGCGAGCGTTTCGCCCTCCTCCGCAGCAGCAATGATAACCTCGTCGAGGCGCGTGTCGGCGATTACGTACGGCTGATCCTCGGCCTCGGTGCGCGCGTAGTTGATCAAGTCCTCGAGCAGCTTTCCCAGTTCACCGGCCTCGCCCTGAATGCGTTCGAGCGCCTGACGCAACAACGCGGGATCGTCGCGACCGCGCAAGCCGACATCGGCCTCCCCACGGAGGATCGTGAGGGGTGTTCGCAACTCGTGGCTGATGTCGGCAAGGAACTGCCCGCGTTTGTGATCGATCTCGCGCAACCGCGCATTGGCAGCACGAAGCTCGGCCGTGCGTTCGTCGACCTGTGCCCCGAGCCTTTCGCCAGCAGTTGCGAAGCGCTGTCTCTGTTCGGTCATTGCCTCGGCAAGCCGGTCGAGACTCATGGCAAGCGAGCTAAATTCGCTGTCCTGAGGCACAGCACAAGGCTCGTCCATGCCGCCTGCGGCTAGAATTCGGGCGCGGCCGGTCAGGCCGGCCAGTGGCTCCACGATCGCGCGGCGCAATCCCACCGCGAGCACGATGACAATAACAAGCGCGACGACGCAGAAGGCCGCGGCGAGGCCGGCCACCCAAACCTCGGCGGTTCCGAGATCCTTGAGCTGGGCCGTGAGTTCCGCGCGCTCACCGCTCGCGGCAGACTCGATCAGCGGACGCAACTCGTTGGCGATGCGGAACGATATTTCGACCTTATAGATTTCGGCCGCGGAGGCCGGCTGGCCCGAGCGCTGGTCCGCGAGCATGCGATTCACCGAGGCGTCGATGGCGTGATAGACCTCGATGATGCGCCGCGCGCCTTCGAGTTCTGGTAGTTGCTGCTCGATCTCTGCCATGCCGGCGAGGGTGCTTATCTCGGCCCGCGTCGTGAGCGTGAGCTGTGCCAGCAGACGCTCGACCATGATACGAGAGGCGGCAAGGTCGTCCGCCTTGTTGCGCCCCATCGCGAGGACCTCGACGACATATTGAGCGTAGTGCCCGGTCTCGCCGTCGAGCTGGTTGAGCACTTCCAGCCGGTCGACTACGGCAGTGACGCGGCGCGTTGCGTGGTCGCCGATCCACAGGGCTGCCCAGCCCACGAGAAGCGCAATGACAAGCGAGGCGAGGCCGGCGATCTGCAGCGCCAGGATCCGTCTGCGCACATTCATGCCCCAACCTCCCCATCCGCGCGCCGGGCCGGCACGCACGCGGCGTGACGCAATCCCTAGCGCCACGGGAAATTCGTTGGAAGCCCAATCCGCGATGATCAGGCCCGGCGAATGTTGCGGATCGCTCCCGCCTGCGGGTTATAGCCCCATGCGGCGAGCAGGAACGCGACGATCGTGCAGCCGACGACGACTGCGAGGGACAGCCACTGGACCTGGCCGTACGCCGCGAAGCGGACGAGTTCGACGGCGTAAGTGAACGGGTTCGCGCTAGCCAGCCAGAAGATGGCAAACGCCCCCGCCTCGCGCAGCTTCCACAGCGGATAGAGCGCCCCCGAAAGGAAGAACATCGGGAACACGACGAAATTCATCATGCCCGCGAAGTTCTCGATCTTGGGAGTGTAGACCGAGACGAGAAGACCGATCGACCCGAGCAGCAGCCCCACGAAGATCACCGCAGGTAGTACATAGATCCATCCGAGCCCGGGGAAACCGAAGCCGCAGAGTCTCGCGACGAGGAGGAAGGCATACACCTGAAGGATCGAGAGTACGGTCGCCGCCGCGATCTTGGAGAACAGCAGGAAGTTGCGCGGCAGCGGTGTCACCAGCATGACGCGCATCACCCCGGCCTCGCGGTCATAGACCATCGACAATGCGGACTGCATGCACTGGAACAGGATGACGATGCCGATGAGGCCCGGCATGACGTATTCTTGATACTGCACATAGGTGCGATAGGGCGGAATGATCGACACGCCAAGCAGGTCATGCAGGCCCGCCGCAAAGACTATCAGCCAGAGCAACGGGCGGACCAGCGCGGAGAGCAAGCGCTCCGTCTGGCGCAGAAACTTTGCGATCTCGCGCCAGACGATGGCCCGAAAGCCATACCAATATCGGAGCATCATCGTAGCTGGTCCGATGTAGGTATCGGCTATTGCTGCGCTACTGGACACTTGGACTCCGGTTGATCCACCCCGAGGGTATCGAGGTCGTTGACTTCGTGAAGGAACTCCGAGAACGGCGCGGAGCCGATTACTGCGTTGCTCGTCGCCAGGATGATCGGCATCCGAAGCTGCCTGTCCCACGGCCGGAAGTCCATCCGCACACCCTTTGATCCATCGAGGAACAGACGTTTGCCCTTGAGGTATGCATCAATCTTTTCGGGGTCCTTCGAGCGTGACTTGGCGTAGGCCCCGGCAACAGCGCGAACGGCCATCCACGCGTCCCAATCGGGACCCGACATGACTCGATTGCCTTCGGCTGCGCGCTGGAAGCGCAACGTCACCTGCGTTGCGCTGTCCTGATCCCAGGACCAATGCCATTCGGACGCGACAAGGCCCGTCGAACCGATCACCGGCCGCGGCAGGAGTGTCGCGTAGTTGAGCGCACGCGAATACTCGCCCAGCGAGTCAGCGACATAAACGACATCGTAGTCCATGCCGCCGGTGATGAGCAGCGTATCGTGGTTCTCGCGGTCGGCGGGGTTGGTCGATAGCGTGAATTGTTTGCGCGCCACGATCTGGATCGCAAGGCGATCGGCTGAGGCCTGGAACGCGTCGGCCATTTCCGTGTCGCGCGGCTGGTCGCCGACGAGCATCAGGACTCTCAGCCAATTGCGATGGCGCAGAAACTGACCGTAAGAATCGCCAATCATGCGATCCGAGGCCGCCACATGCAGAACATTGGGGAGGCACAGTTCGCGTAACGCATCCTGGGGAGCCGTGGCATTGATCAGCGTCAGCTTGGTATCGACCAGGGCCGGGGCGACTTGGGCAAAAACGTCGCCGGGCAGATCGACTATGGCGAAACGTTCGCCCGCGGCGGCCATGGACTTCAGCCTGGCGATGGCGTCGTCGGCATTTGCGGCCTGCTGCTCGTCGAGAGAGAGCGCGACACCGGCGGCGTCCGTGATGATTTTGGAGTCCGACAGACCGAGGCGGGCGCCTTCGACCGGTTGGATTGCCGGCGAAATCTCGATTCGGGTGTACGCAACCTGCGGATGATACCGCACGTCGTTCTCGAGGCCCAGGTAACCGATTTTCGCGGTTTCGGTGATCTCAACGGCAGGTCCCGGCGTCGCCGTCTGGGCATCGGTACGAGGCGCATCCCCATCATCCTGGGGATAGGCCGGCCCCGCGAAAGCGAGGCCAGCCGCCAGCACAACACCCAGAAGCGCTGTTCTAGTCATCGATGAGCACCGTGTGCGGCACGCGGCCGATCGGGATCGACTGCACTGCCTCCATCGTTGTCATGTCGATGACCGTGATGTCGTCGGACAAACCGTTGGCGACGATTGCCGTCTTCTCGTCACGGCTGAAGTCGATCGACCAACAGCGCTTGCCGGTGAGAACGAACTTGATCACGTCGTGCGTCTTGGCGTCCAGGATAGCGATGTGGTTGGCGCGGCCCAAGCTGAGCAGCACAAGGCTGTCGTCCTTGGTCGAGGCCATGCCCACGGGCGTCACGTCCTCTTCCTTGAACCCCGGCGGCACGATGATCAGGCTGTCGCCTTTGATCTCGTAGGTCGTGGCGTCGATGATGAAGATTTCAGAGCTGAGTTCGCAGCTCACCCACAATTCGTTGAGCGTCGACAGGTAGATGAAGCGCCGCGGGCGCGTGCCCACGAGGATGTTCTTGATCACGGCGCCCTGCGCGGTGTCGATGACGTGGACCATATCGGCCACTTCCGACGTCGCGAAGGCAATTGCGCCGCCCGGCATGATCAGGATGCCTTCAGGCTCGGCGCCGCTTGGGATGGTCTGCGTGGCCACCATCGATTCGAGTTCAATGCGTTCGACCGTCGAATTCTCTTCGTCCGAGACGTACACCGACTTCTCGTCGTCGGAGAGCCTGAACATCTCCGGGCTCGGCCCGGTCGGTATCGTGTCTATGACTTCGAGCTTGGCTACGTCGATGACGTCAATCGCATCATCGTCGCCGCAGGCCACGTAGAGCAAATCTTTTGCCCTCGTCATCTGCATGTCGCGCGGCCGCTTGCTGGTCGCGATGCGCTTGATGACGTTATAGGCGGGATCGAGAACGACGATCTCGTTGCCCTTTTCGGTCGACACGAAGATGTTGCCCGTGCTCGCAGCGAAAGCCGGCCGCCCTGCTGACATCGCCAGCAGTGCCGCACCACCCGCAAGAACAGTCCTGCGCTTCAATTCCATCACTTCACCACGAACTTACCCTTGAGACCCCTGTCTTCGTAGCCGTCGATCCAGAACTCGTATTCGCCTGGGCGGATCGGCACGAAGCTGACGTTGAACGTACCGGCTGCGTCCCATTCGAGGCTATAGGGGTTCTGCACTTTGAGCTCGAGATCGTTGACAACGATCTGGTTGATCCAAACGTTGCGGAAGAAATCGGGCGCCACGAACGCCGTGTCGTCCGCGTCCTCGACGCTGATGTCCATGCGATAGTACTTGCCCGTCTCTAGTTCGATCGTGTCCTGCGAGAACTTCAGGTTGTCGGTGTCGACCTTGAGTTCAAGCTCTTCGCCGCCACTGGCGAGGTTGCCAGCTGCCATCGCCGGCGCGGCGAACATCGCGATAGTGACTGCGGCGACTGCGATTGAGGTAGAGAATCTGGACATCGAGGCCTCCGAAGGTTTTGCCTATGGGGATGATCTGGTTTACCTATCGGACCAACAAGGACCTGATCTCAATGATCAGTATTGCCATCCTCAATGAGGCGTGGTGTTAGCGCTTGAGAAACAACACGAAAATCCAGCATTTGCTGGGGGAGAAGCCATGCGCGGTCTAACTCGCCTGCTGCAACTCGGTCTCGTTCTGGGGGCCGCGGTCGCCCTCACGGGGTTCAGCCCCGAGATGCACAAGCTGACCCTGGCTGTGCAGGCGACCGGCACCGTGAAGTGGGAGCTTGCGGCGATGTCGGCACTCGGCATCGACAAGAAGAACAAGCTCGAACTGACCATCAACGACGTTGCCGACAGCCCGGCCGGGCAAATTGCCCTCCAGGCCCACGGCGCCGATCTCATTCTGTCCGACTTCGTGTGGGTTTCGCTGCAGCGTCACCAGGGCAACATGGTCACCATGGTGCCGCACTCCCTCACGGTAGGCGGACTGATGGTCGACCCGGCTGCCGGCATCGCGACGATCGGCGACCTCAAGGGCAAGACGCTCGCCGTGTCGGGCAGCCCGAGCGACAAAAGCTTCGTCATCCTCAGCGCCGACTACAACAAGCTGACCGGTGGGAATCTCAGCAATGACGCGACCATCAAGTTCGGCGCACCGCCGCTGGTCAACGAGGTCTTCACCGGCGGCCAGGCACAGGCCGCGCTCAACTTGTGGAACTGGAACGCGAAAGCGAAAGTCGCGGGCAAGGCGCAACTGACTTCGGTCGGCGAGATGCTGGCGGACCTTGGAGTTTCGAAGACCCCGCCCCTGCTCGGCTGGACCTTCTTCGAAGACTTCGCCAAGGATCACAAGGATAGCCTCAAGGCGTTCCTCAATGCTTCGTTCGAAACCAAAGCCGCGCTGCTGACCGACGACGCGGTGTGGGACAAGATCCGCGACGTGATGAATGTCGGCGACAACGATGCCCTGTTCAAGCAACTCCGTGACGACTACCGGGCGGGAATTGTGCAGCATTACACCGCGTCGGACATGGGGCCTGCTGCAGAGTCCTTCGCAGTCATGGCCAAGTTCGGCGGCCCGGACGTCGTAGGCGATGCGACGGAACTCGCTGACGGCACGTTCTACAAGGGGTACCGGAAATAAGCAGCTCTCCCGATGGCCGGCCCTTGGCCGGTCATGTGGCTGCAGTACCCGACAAGCCGAAAACCGCAGCCCCGGCGGGTCGCATTGCGTTTCCCCTCGAACTGCTGAGCCCGATCCTGCTTCTGCTGGCCTGGCAGTTGCTTGCGATGATCTTTCCGGCACGACTCTTTCCCACCCCGATCGAAGTGGCGGAACAGCTGTGGAAGGTGACCTTTAACGGCAAGCTGCTGCCGGACATGGGCAAGACGCTGGGCCGGGCGGCCATCGCTTTCTTCGTTTCGATGGGGATCGGCATCGCACTCGGCATCCTGTTTGGCCGCGTTCGTGCGGTGGATCGCCTGTTCTCGACCTGGGTGCTGGTGGGCCTGAACCTTCCAGCGGTGGTTATTGCCATCGTGCTGTATATCTGGCTCGGATTGACCGAATTTGCGCTCATTCTGGCAGTGATCGTCAACAAGGTGCCGCTGGTCATTACGACGATCCGCGAGGGCGTCCGAAGCTTTGCGTCCGAGTTCGACGAACTGGCGCGCGCCTTCCGCATGCCGCTGGCTCGGCGCCTGCGCCTGATCTTCGTCCCCCAACTCGCACCCTATGTGTTTGCAGCGGCACGGACAGGGCTATCTTTGATCTGGAAGATCGTTCTGGTGTTCGAAGTCATTGGCAGCGATGGCGGTGTGGGCTTTCGCATCAGCACCATGTTTCAATTTTTCGACATCAAGGGCATTCTCGCCTACACGACGGCTTTCATTCTAGTGGTGATCGTATTCGAATACTGGATCATGCGACCGCTGGAGCACCCGGTACTGAGATGGCGAACGGACCTCGCGTAAACATCGACATCGTCGAGAAGCGCTTCATCGTGCTGCCGGCGCCGCTGCTTGCCGATTTTCACCTCACGGTCGAGCCCTCGACGGTTGTGGCGCTCGTTGGTCCATCGGGCGTCGGCAAGTCGAGCCTGTTGCGCATGATCGCGGGAGTCGATCGTGACTATTCGGGCAGCATCACGATCGACGGCATCAATGCGGC
>JBEBHC010000248.1:0-3371 GCA_040081185.1 Devosia sp.
CAGTGGTCTGGGCCGAGAGCGCTGCGACGCAATCGTCGAAGCTTGCAAAGCCCGCAACGATGCACTCGGTCTCGAGCGCGGCGCGAGCCGTTTCAACGGATGCGGAATCGCCGGAGGCCTGTGCAGACACGTAGGCCTGGTATGCCGCGACGAGCGCCGCATCCTGGGCCTGCACGGCGCCGATGGGCGCAAGGGCGAAGAAGCCGATGCTGGTACTCGTAAGCAGCCAGGTTCGGAAGCTCATGATGGTTTCCTTGTTCTTTTGGAGTCAGTTGGTTTGAGAAGTGACGCAGTCCTGCTGAACCGGACGAGCCGGAAGACCTTGCTCAGGTGAACAGTCCCCGCTTGGAAGTCGCAACGCACCGAAGCGGCAGCGGTTCCCAAGCACCCCAGCAAAGCCCACCAATGAGGCTTTGCCGCGACCCCGATATGGCCTGTAGAGATAGGCCGTGCTAGGGCGCCGAACCAAGAAAATGCAGCAGCAGCAACACAGTCTTGCGATCCAGACACGGGGTCCCGGCCTCCATGAATTTACCAGCGATCTCAATGCGTTCATCGCGCGTTCAGACATCGCGACAGGGCTCGTAACGGCGTTCTGCCGGCATACCTCGGCATCGCTGCTGATCCAGGAGAATGCCGATCCGGATGTGCGGACGGACCTGCTCGGTTTCTTCCGCCGACTGGCGCCGGAAGGGATGGACTGGATCGTGCACGACACCGAAGGTCCGGACGACATGCCGGCGCATATCAAGACCGCGCTCACGCAGACGTCGATCGGCATTCCAGTCGTACGCGGTGAGGCAGTGTTGGGGACCTGGCAGGGCATCTACCTGTTCGAGCATCGCGCCCGGCCGCACCGGCGCGAGGTGTTTCTCCACCTGATCGGCGAGGCGTGATGGACTGGGTCAGTTACATACCGCTCGTGCTGGCGCTGGCGGGGATCGGCGCGGTGTCGGGGATCTTTGCTGGCTTGCTCGGTGTTGGCGGCGGCTCGATCATGGTGCCGGCGCTGGCCTTCACGCTCGACCTGATGGGCTTCGGCAACAACATCGTCCAGCATGTCGCGGTGGCGACGTCGCTGGCCATCATCATCCCGACAGGGTTGCGCAGCGCGCAGGCGCACTACAAGCGCGGAGCGGTAAACCTCGACATCCTGAAGCTCTGGGCACCGTTCGTATTTGGCGGCACGCTGATCGGCGGGCTTATGGCCGGCCTGTTCTCGGGCGATATCCTGAGGCTGGTGTTCGGTGTCATGGCGATCCTGATCGCGATCAACACCATTTCGCCGATCCAGAAGCGATTGATGGGGCATCTGCATGCGTCGGCACTGGCGCATCGGGTGGCGGCTTCGATCACCGGCTACATATCGGCGCTGATGGGAATCGGCGGGGGCTCGTTCAGTGTTCCCACCATCGCCGCTTTCGGCGAGACCATGCACCGTGCGGTGGGGACGGGATCGGCGATAGGCGTGTTCATCGCGCTGGGCGGCACGATCGGCTTCGTGGTGTCGGGCTGGGGAGAAGCGGGGTTGCCGCCGCTTAGCCTCGGCTACGTCAACCTGGTCGCGTTCGTCTTCGTGGGCGGCCTTTCGGCGCTGACGGCACCGCTCGGCGCAGCTCTGGCGCATCGCCTGCAACAGCAAACCCTGCGCTACGTCTTCGCAGGGTTCAACGTGCTGGTCGGGATCAACATGATCTGGCGGGCGCTGCTGTAGGGCGCCCCGCGAACGAGGCGCCCATCGGACGAGCTTACGGCTCGAGGTCCCAGTTGACGTTCACGTCGATGGTGAAGGTCAGGTTGCCGGCCTCGATTGGGACGGCGCTCACGTCGCGCGAGGCGGCGGCTTCGGCCTTGATGAAGTAGGGCTGGGGCGCGTTGTAGGTCTGCTGCTCGCTGACAAGGGCGAGGGCGCCGAGTTCGACGCCGGCCGCGTCGGCATAGAGTTCGGCCTTGGACCGGGCGTCGGCGAAGGCGGCGCGGCGGGCTTCGTTGTAGAGCTCGGCCGGGTCATCGACGGTGAAGTTGATGCCGTTGATGGTGTTGGCGCCGACGGTCACGGCCTGGTCGAGCACCGCACCCAGCACACCGAGATCACGGACATAGACGGTCACCGAGTTGGTGACCATGTAGCCGTTGATCTTGGGCGGGAGCTGATAGCCGTTGGCGTCGCGGGCGTCGGTGTAAACGTAGTTGGGGTTCACCGAAAAGCCGGAGGTCTGGATGTCGTCGGCGTCGATGCCGGCGGCCTTCAGCACTTCGATCAACTTGGCCATGTCGGCCGTGTTGGCGTCGAGGGCTTCCTTGGCGCTGGCGCCCTGCGAGGTGACGCCTGAGGTCACATAGGCGCTGTCGGGCTTGGCGCTGACCTCACCGTGGCCGGTGATCTGCATGGAGCCCGCCGCAAAGGCGGGGGAGGCGAGCGCCGTGGTGAGGAAGAGGGGGATGAGGGCGTGAGACAGGCGCATCGGGTACTCCATGGTCGGTCCGGCGAGAGTGCCGGTGAATGCGGTTACGATTATGACGGCAGCCGTTTCGGTTTCCTTGGGGTGTTTGGCGGAAAATGCGCCGAAAGGCTGATGCACGTGCCTCCGCCTGCGCTGGACAGGCTTCCAGCCTGTGGTTAGGTAGCGCTCCCCGAGCACCGGAGCATCGAGATTGGCTGAAACCGTCCTGCCGACCGAGGGTATCCTGCTGGGCCGCGCCCACGTTCCCGGCTTCGATTTTCCCCGTGTGGTCACTGTCCGTGACGGCCGGGTACTCGATATCACGAGCCGAGACGCTCCGACGAGCCGCGACGTCTGCGAGAAGCCGGACCCTACCGCCTATGTGCGTGACGCCAAGGGTACCGACATCGGCGCGGCGGATGCGATCGTCGCCAATAGCTGGGCCGGCACCAGTTCAGGGACAATTCCACGGCTGCTGTCACCGGTCGATCTACAGGCGGTGAAGGCCGCCGGCGTGACCTTCGTGGTCTCGCTCCTGGAGCGCGTCATCGAGGAACAGGCGCGCGGCGACAAGGCGAAGTCGGACGCTTTGCGCAAGGATATCCTTGGGTTGATCGGCACCGATCTCAGCCAACTCGTGCCGGGCTCGGATGCGGCGATGAAGGTCAAGCAGACGCTGATCGAGCGTGGCGTGTGGAGCCAGTATCTCGAGGTGGGCATCGGGCCGGATGCGGAGATTTTCACAAAATGCCAGCCGATGGCCTCGGTGGGGTTCGGCGCCGATGTGGGCATCCTGCCGATCTCGGAGTGGAACAACCCAGAGCCGGAAGTGGCGATGGTCACGGCAAGCTCAGGCAAGATCGTCGGTGCGACGCTGGGCAATGACGTGAACCTGCGCGACGTCGAAGGCCGCTCGGCGCTGCTGCT
>JBEBHC010000249.1:0-3360 GCA_040081185.1 Devosia sp.
ATTTCGAGCACGCCTATATCGCTCGCTACCTCGGCTTCATGCTTCTCGAAGGCGAAGACCTCGTCGTCGACAACGGCCAGGTCATGGTCCGCACGGTCTCCGGTCTGAAGCCGGTGAGCGTGCTGTGGCGGCGCATGGATGCCAGCTTCACGGATCCACTGGAACTCCGCTACGATAGCCGCATCGGCACGCCCGGCATGGTCGAAGCCCTGCGCCACGGCTCCATCTCGATGGTCAATGCCATCGGCTCCGGCATTCTCGAAACCCGCGCCCTCGCGGCCTTCCTGCCGCTGCTCAGTCACGCCTTGCTCGGACAGGACCTCGAGCTTCCGTCGATCGCCACCTGGTGGTGCGGCCAACCGCGCGAACGCGATCATGTCCTCGCCAATCTCGATCAGATGATGATCGGCCCAGCCTTCTCGACCACGCTACCCATCGACGATCATCAGTCGACCATGCTCGGCGGCACCCTCGATGCCGAGCCCAAGGCTGCCCTCATCCGCCGTCTTCAAGCGGACGGTGCCGGCTTCGTTGGTCAGGAGCCCGTGCGCCTCTCGACGGCCCCCGTTTATGTCGATGGCCGGCTCGAACCGCGTCCGATCACGCTTCGCGTTTACGCCGCGCGCACCGCCAAGGGTTGGTCGATCATGCCGGGTGGCTTCGCTCGCGTCGGCTCCGGTCTCGACGCCACCGCCATCGCCATGCAGCGCGGCGGCCAGGCCGCCGACGTCTGGGTGGTGAGCTCCAAGCCGGTTGAACGCTTCTCGCTCCTGCCGCAGGCGGGCGAAAAACTGGTGCGCAACTCCGCCGGTGCCCTCCCCAGTCGCGCCGCCGACAACCTCATCTGGCTCGGTCGCTACGCCGAACGCTGCGAGGCCCAGGTCCGCATCCTGCGCGCCTACAACGCGCGCCTCGCAGAAGTCTCCAATACCGCGCTGCCCATCCTCGCCGACACGCGCGATTACCTCGAAACCGTTGATATCGACCCGGATGCTGCCCTGCCCAAGGGTTTGCTCGCCACCATCGACAGCGCCGTACATTCCGCCAGCCAGATCCGCGACCGCTTCTCGCCCGATGGCTGGCTGGCTCTCGTCGATCTGCGCAAGACTGTCCGCAATTTCGCCGCCCGGGTGCAGCCCGGCGATGACGCCACGCGCGCCATGACAGTGCTTTTGCGCAAGCTCGCCGGCTTCTCCGGCCTCGTCCACGAAAACATGTACCGCTTCGCCGGCTGGCGCTTCCTTGAGATCGGCCGCCGGCTCGAACGCGGCATCCAGATCGCCGGCATCACCCGTCACCTGACGCGCGAGGAAGCGCCGGACGGCGCCCTCGATATGCTGCTCGAGATCGGCGACAGCGTGATGACCCACCGCCGCCGCTACAATGTCGCAGCTGGCCCCAACTCCTACATTGACCTTCTGGTGCTCGATCCGCTCAACCCGCGCTCCGTGCTGTTCCAGGTCAGCGAACTGCGCGAACAGATCGAACGCCTCCCCGGTGGCATCGAGGATGGCCAGCTGTCCCGCTGCGCCAAGGCTGTGCTCGGCCTCCACACCGAGCTGTGCACCGCGGAGCCGGAGGACATGACCACCGAGCGGCTCGCCGAGCTTGGCAACGACATCGCTAACCTCGCCGGTCTCATCGCCGACGCCTACTTCGTGTAGCGCCGTGCTCTACGATATCCGCCTCGAGCTCCATTACGACTACGACGGCTACGTTCACGGCGACCGGCACCTCGTGCGTGTCGCGCCCATCTCCATTCCCGCCGTGCAACGCGTGATCGCCTCGTCCATCTCCTTCGACCCACGACCCGACACCGAGACCACGTTTACCGATTTCTTCGGCAACTCCGTCTCAACCATTTCCTACACCGGCTATCACGACATGCTTGACGTGCGCCTCGCAGCTCGCGTCCAGGTCGAAGACATCAACCCACCGGCCGACCTGTCACCCGACCTCGAAGGCCTGAAGCGCGATTTGGCTTTGTTGTGGAGTCTGGGCGCCCACTCGCCGCACCACTTCCTTGCGCCGTCGCCACGCGTCCCATTGAGCGGTTCCATCACCGCCTATGCCCTGCGATCGGTCTCCCGCACCGCCTCTGTCCGCGCCGCGGCGATGGACCTCTGCCTCTCGATCCACCGGGATTTCGCCTACGACAAGAAAGCCACCGAGGTAGACACCACACCGCTCGAAGCTTTCGAACTGAAGCGCGGCGTCTGCCAGGATTTCGTCCACGTCATGATTGCTGGGCTGCGCGGCGCCGGCATCCCTGCCGCTTATGTCTCGGGTTTCCTCCGCACCATCCCACCCAAGGGCAAGCCTCGTCTCGAAGGCGCTGACGCCATGCACGCCTGGGTTCGCGTCTGGTGCGGCCAACATCAGGGCTGGCTCGAATTCGATCCTACCAACGCCATGCTCGCCGGCCCCGACCACATCACCATCGGTCACGGCCGCGACTACGCCGACATCTCCCCCATCGTCGGCGTCCTCCGCACCTCCGGCGGGCATGACACGAAGCAGTCGGTGGACGTCGTCACCGTCGACTGATCCCCTCCGCGCTCCCGGAGGAGCGACCACTAGTCGCTGCAAGTACATTCCGCTGAGACAATTTCGTACAGCCGGGAACTGAATCCTTTGAGCCCCCGTTATCAGGCCAGCGCGGGTCATGCGCACCTATCCGAAAGAAGCTCACGCCGGCCCTCCCTCCGGCGCAACGACAGAAGGATCGACGCGATGACACAGCTGGACATTCACACCCTGGAGCACTCCGCACGCACAGCAATGGCGTGGTCCCCGGAAGGCTTCGATGGGCAGGTCCACTACCGTGCAGTGCTGGGTGCGTTGGTTCCCGCCATCGGCATCCTTGCCCTGGCGGCGACGTTCCTCCTAGCCGCCTTCTAAGAGCGCGAAGCGCCAAACACGGAGAGCGAAATGCTCAGCACCATTCTCATAGTTGTTTTGATCCTTTTGCTGATCGGCGCCCTGCCGAACTGGGGATACTCCCGCTCCTGGGGTGTGTTCCCGTCAGGTATCTTGGGCGTCGTGCTCGTGATCGTCATCATCCTCGTGTTGATGGGTCGGATCTGAGCCACGCGGACCTAAGGTCGCCCCCCTTCTAGGTCCGCTAAACCACCCCGGTTCGCCCCCCGCGAACCGGGGTGTTTCGTTTCCCGGCCCGGCTGCGATGGAACCGTGGCCCGGCCTGCCCCGTTACGGGCGTTGATCAACCAGGAGCACACCCACATGGCCGATACCGAAGATATGGCCCCCAACCGGGCCACCACCGCCAAATCGCCGCGTCGCGCGGCTGCCAATGGCGCCGCCCGTCCCCGCCGCACTGCGGCCCGCGTGCGCGAGGAA
>JBEBHC010000250.1:0-3336 GCA_040081185.1 Devosia sp.
GAGCTGACGGTGTTGCCGAAGCCGCGCGAGCCGGAGGAAGACCAGTCCGACGAGTGGTACCAGGAGGGCGAATAGGCAGTGCCTGCGGCTGCGCCGGCGACCGCGTTGCGGGCGAGCTCGGCTTCAAAATGTTCGGACCAGGGCTTCTCGACGCCCAGCGCAATGGCGAAGGGCAGGATGGCTTCGAAACGCGAGATAGACATGGGCGGCTCGCCGACCTGGTTCAGGCGGTTCTTTTCGGCAGTGTCCATGTACATCTTGAAGCCTTCCACCTCATCCATGACTTGGCGGCCCGCCGCGGTGGGGGCGCGCATCAGCCAGGCGAAGACGATGTTGACGGCGATGATGGTGATGGCGGCGAGCAGGCCGGTATCGAGCCTCAGGCCCGAGAGGAATTCGATACCGCCACCGAACAGGTTGACGCCCATGGCGGTGATCCAGATGCCCGAGATGATCTTGCCGATCCAGTTGCCGGAGCTCGATCCCGAGAAAACCGAAATGAGGATGCCGAGACCGATGGCCGCGACGAAGGCGACGATGATGAAGACGGGCTGCAGCACTTCGAGCCAGACGAGCGCGCCGAGCATGAGCACGGAGACCGCGATGCCGACGAGCGAGTAACCGGCATTGTTCCTGAACCAAGTCTCGCGGTTTTCTTTCTCGATGGTGGCGACGAACTCGGTTTTCTTCTTGTTGATCTCGGCGCCGGATTCCTTGTCGATGGTGAGGCGGCCCTCGGTGTTGAAGTAGGAAAAGAGCGCGGCCTCGCCCGAGGGCAGGTTCACCGGCTTGGGATTGATCACCTTGATCACGAGGCTCTTGCCGGGCTTCGAGATCTCGATGAGCCCCTTCACGCCGAGATCGAAAATGGAGGCGGTGAAGGCCTGCCAGCCGGACTGCTTGAAGCCCATGTTGGAGACATAGTGGGCGAGCGCGGGCGAGAAATTCTTGGGCGGGTGGAAGCGCGGAATGATGGTGCCCTTGGCGGGGTCGCGGCCCACGGCGCTCCAGGCGAAGAAGTTGTACGCCAGCACCAGCAGCACGGCGATGGAGGGGAAGATCACGTCGCGATGGTCGGACAGCCAGAAGCCGAACGCGGTGAGGCCCTCGGGGGCGGTAAGGATGCCCTTCTGGAACGAGACGGCGACCGTGAGGCCTTCGGACTGATTGGCGAAGGCTGCGAGCGGGCGCGTGGTGCGGAACGTGACGGTGCTGCCGAGCTGGCCGCGCGAGATGGTGACGTCCTGTTCGGTGGAGCCGGGGACGCCGGTGTAGCCGATTGCGTCGGAGATTTTTGCGGCGGACGGCAGCTGGATGGTGGCGACGACCTTGTTGATGGGGAAGGCCCAGTAATTGCCGGTGACGTTCCAGTAGAGCTCGTCGTGGTCGGCGAAGGTCCGCCCCATGCGGCTCATGGTGTAGTGGATGGTGTAGGTGTAGATGCGCCGATCGAGCCAGGTGTCCTTGTCGCCGATACGGATGCGCTTGGCGTTGGTGCCGACGTTCTCGATGGAATATGGCTCGGCGACGCCGTCGCGCAGAACGGACAGAACCTTGAGACTGGAGCGGAGGCGCGATTTGTCGTCGTTGATCAGGGTGGTGAAGATGTCGCGGTAGATGCCGTGGTTGATCTCGATGCGCTCGACATTGACCTCGATGGTCTCGGTGACATCGATGCTGCCGTCCGTCGCCAGAATGACGTTCTGGGTGAATGAGTTGATGGTTTCGCGCGCCAGGGTGGGCGTGGCGAAATGCATCGCCAGGAACACAAGCGCGATCGCGCCGAGGACCAGCCGGACAGATGTGCGCGGCGCGCTCCACCGCCCGTCCTTCCCAACATGAGAAGTGGCCACACGGCTGAGATCGGAAACACGCATTGAACTCTCCGCTGAGTTCTAAATTTGGCTACGGCGCAAGTGGCGCCCCCCTCCGACGCCTTCGGCGCCACCTCCCCCATGCTTCGCATAGGGGAGGACCCGACTGAGTGCCTAGAACTTCACCGTGGGGACGGCGCGATCGGCGTCGTTTTCGAGCTCGAAGTACTCGGCCTTCTCGAACTTGAAATTGTTGGCGATCAGGTTGGAGGGGAAGGACTCGACGCTGGTGTTCAGGTTGCGCGCGGTGCCGTTGTAGTAGCGGCGGGCCATCTGGAGTTCGTCCTCGACGGTCTGCAGCGCCTGCTGGAACTCGAGGAAGTTGGCGGACGCCTTGAGGTCCGGGTAGGCCTCGGCGACGGCGAAGAGCTTTCCCAGCGCGCCGGAGAGGGCGCCTTCGAGCCTGGCGCGCTCGGCGGGGCCGGCGTTCTGGCCGGCCTGGGCGGCGGCGCGGGCGTTGGTGACAGCCTCGAGCGTGCCGCGCTCGTGGGCCATGTAGCCCTTCACGGATTCGAGCAGGTTGGGGATGAGGTCGGCGCGCCGCTTGAGTTGCACGTCGATGCCGGACCAGCCCTCTTCCTTCAGCTGCCGCTGGCTGACCAGCGTGTTGTAGATGGTGACGCCATAGATGGCGGCAGCGACGATGATGCCGAGAATGATCCAGATGACCATGAAGTGCTCCCTTGGGGCGCGGCCGCGCGCGCCGAACCATGCCGGACCTTGTCACCGGCACTTGTGAGCCGCAACTGGCCGGAATCGGTTGAACACCGGATGAACAAGGCGACAGCGCTGCTCCAACCTCGATTAATCCGAATTAAGTTAAATCGCGCTGATTGACCGCAATTCAGTTAATCTGGTCTTCGTCAGGAATAGCGATCTTCCTGGTGCGCTTGTAAGCGTTTGGCTTGTCGATGACCTTCGGTCGAAACAGCGGATCGCGCAGGGCCTTGGCTGCCAGGTTGCGCTTTTTCGGCGGAGCTTTTTTTACAGGCGGCTTGCTCGGCATCCGAATCCCCTGCCCCGACGCTAGCCGAGGCAGGGCGACTTTGAAACTCAGCCGACGATTCCGACGCCGCGTTCAGTCGGCCATGGCAAAGCGGCGTGTTGCTTCGCGATCAGCCGCAGACGTTGCGCTGTGCCGTCTTGCCGGCGAACAGGGTGGTGATGGTTTCGGGGACGCCCACGAAGGTGCCGAAATCGGCCGGCGCCATCAGGCCGTCGCGGGCGAGCTTCTGGAGCGCCGAGGCGACGCGCTTCTGGTAGCCCTGCATGAAAGCGACGGTGTCGGCCTTCTGCATGTCGTAGATACTGGAGCCGGCATTGATTTCGCCGTCACCCGTTGCGGCGCCGAGCAGGCGCATCGGGGCGCCCTGCAGGCCGAGGCCGAGCATGATCAGGTCAGTGCGGCCGAGATAATCGTTCACGGCGGCCACCATGACCGCCTTTTCCTTGGGGTCGCACA
>JBEBHC010000009.1:0-42291 GCA_040081185.1 Devosia sp.
ATGTCACGGTCTCGACCAACCTCGGCACATGGGTCAACCGGCGCCATCTTTTCGCCGGGCGCGAGCTCGCCGACACGTTTCAAAAGGAACAAATACCGAGCGCGCAGAAATGGACCTTCACGCCCCAAGGCCAGCACATCGAACTCGGCATCGCCGAGATGAACCTGTTCCTGTTGCTTGGCGCAGCGGGCCTCAGCCACTCGCTCTTCGGCGAGCGCCTGCTGCCCGTCGGTACGCTCTACGATCCGTTCATCTCGCGCGGCCTCGATGCGCTGAACTACGCCTGCTACCAGGATGCGCGCTTTCTCCTCGTCGCCACCCCGTCAGGCGTATCGCTGGCGGGCGAAGGCGGCGCGCACCAGTCAATCGCCGCGCCGCTCATCGGCATGAGTCAGGATGGTCTCGCATCGTTCGAGCCTGCATTCGCCGATGAGTTGGCGGTGATCATGGATTGGGCCTTCGACTACATGCAACGCGATGGCGAGACCGTCACCGAACACAAGTCATGGCCGCGCGAAGCCTCGGGCGGCTCGGTCTATCTGCGCCTCTCCACCCGACCCATCGACCAGATTCCTCGCGACACCACTTCGTTGCCCGTCACGGATATTCTCCAGGGCGCCTATTGGCTCAAGCCGCCCGCGCCCGGCTGCGAAGTCGTCATCGCCTATCAGGGCGTGCTGGCGAGCGAAGCGATCGAAGCTGCGGGATTGGTGGGTGGCGATCGCCGCAACGTCGCGGTGCTTGCAGTCACCTCTGCAGATCGGCTCAACGCAGGCTGGCACGCCGCACAGCGCGCGCGCCGGGCAGGGGACCACTCTGCCACCTGCCACATCGAAAAGCTGCTGGGAGAAGTTCCCGAGCGCTGCGGGCTCGTCACCGCCATCGATGGCCATCCGGCGACCCTCGCCTGGCTTGGTAGCGTGCGCGGCCATCGCGCCATCACGCTGGGCGTCGAACATTTCGGACAGACCGGAAGCGTGGCCGATCTCTATCGGCACTTCGAGATCGATGCCAAGGCAATAGCCGCGGCGGCCCGGGAGTTGATGCCGCCGCGGCGGGTGTGAGCGGGGTCAGGCCGCTCAGACGCGGTATTTCTCGATGACAGCCTTGTCCATTTCGATGCCGAAGCCCGGACCTTGCGGAACGGCGTAATAGCCATTGTCGAATTTCGAGCGGTTGGCGACCAACGCATAGAACATTGGGTCGCGGTCCCGGTGAAACGTTTCCATGTAGGTGCCGTTCGGAACGGAGGCCAGCAGGTGCGCCGAAACCTGCGGCTCCTCATGGTGCCCCATCTGCACCGAAAAGCTCTGCGCAAGCGCCGCTACGCGCCGCCATTCGGTCGGCCCGCCACTCCAGCTGGCGTCGAAATTGCATACGTCGATCGAGCCCGACATCATCAGGTCACGGCATCCCGCGCGGCTGATTTCGCTCTGCCCGGCGCACACCGGGATGCCCATCATGTTGCGAGCCGCGGCCATATCTAGACGATCGTTCTGCCAGTGCACCGGCTCCTCGAACCAGCGGATGTTGAGGTCCTCGGTCAGCCGCGAGAATTCCACTGCCTGCCTGAGGCTCCAGCCCTGGTTGGCGTCAACCATCAGGTGGAACTCCGGCCCGCCGCCATCACGCGCGGCACGCACCCGCTCGGCATCTTCCTTGGGCGACCGGCCGCCGACCTTGAACTTGCAGCCAGCATAGCCGTCGCGACGGATTTGCTCCATTTCCTTGGAGAAATCGAGGAGCGTCTTGCCCTCTTCGTAGTAGCCGGCGATGCACGTCACCGGCAGCTTGTCGGTGAAGCCGCCCCAGATTTTGTAGAGCGGGGTATCGAGCGCCTTGCCCACTGCATCCCACAGCGCACTGTCGACACAGGCCTGCGCACACATGGCGAGCTTGCGGTCGCGCAGGATGTTGGTGGAGGGCTTGCGCATCTTCTCCCAGCAGCCCTCGATGTTGAACGCATCCATGCCGATCAGCAGCGGCTGGATTTCGTCGAGGATGATCTTGACCACCTCGCCCTGCGTCTCGAATTCGTCGCCGTTGTAAATCTCGCCGATCACACCGGCCGAGGTGTAGACCCGGGTGATGATCGTGCAGCGATGCGTCATGAAATAGTTGCTGCCCCGGAAGGTCTTGGGCAGGGGCATTTCCAGCGCAACGCACTCGATGCGTTCGATCGTCATCTTGGGGGGCATGTTGGGACCTGAAATAGAAACGTTTCCAAATCCAAACATGACCCCGTGCGCCGGTCAAGTCCATCCGCCGCTTTCGCCCTCGCCGGACGCAAGAAATCCCAGTATGACTGGGGCTATCCGCTTCAGAACCGAGTCCCGGAGAAACCATGCGTAAAGCCGGCGGCAAGTCGGTCACCATCCGCGACGTGGCAAGCACATCCGGGGTGTCTGTCGGAACCGTTTCACGCAGCCTGAACGCGCCCGAAACGGTGCGTCCCGCGACCCTCGCCAAGGTGCGGGCCGCCATCCATTCTCTTGGCTTCCAGCCCGATAGTCGCGCCCAGAACATGCGGCGCCGGAACACGCTGACTGTGGGCTTCGTCGTCGACGACATCGCCAACCCCTGGCACGCTTCCTCCTTCAAGGCCGCCGATGCCGAGTTTCGGCAGGCCGGATACTCGCTCTACCTGGTCAACACCAACGGCCGCGCCGCAGAGGAGGCTGCCGCCGTTGACATGCTTCAGCACGGCCGTGCCGACGGGTTGATCATGACCATCAACAACGAAGGCGATGCACGCACGCTCAAGCGTCTCGAAGAACTCCGCATCCCCTCGGTGCTGCTCGATCGCGATATCCCGCTCGAGATCGACGCCGTGCTCACCGATCACGCCAGCGGACTCTCGCAGGCGACGAACTACCTGCTCGATCTCGGTCACCGCCGCATCGCACTCATCACTGCAGGCGGCGATATCCGTCCCGGTCGCGAGCGCGTGCGAGGCTTCACCGAGGCTTTCCGCAAGCGCGGCATGAGCGTACCGACCGATCTCATTGGCTCGCAAAGTCTTTCGGCCGAGTTCGGTTTCCGCGAAGCGACCGCCATGCTGCAGCGTCCGGACCGGCCGACAGCGATCATCGCTGCCGGTAACCGCATCCTCGTCGGCGTGCTCCGCGCCTTCCAGCAGCAGGGCATCTCGGTGCCCGGCGACATCTCGTTGATCGGCTGCGACCGCTCCGACGTGGCGATGCTCTATCCCGGCCCCATCACCATCATTGATCGTGACGTGGACGAGATCGGCCGCACCGCCGCACAGCTTCTGCTCGACCGCCTCAAGCGTCCCGGCGAGCGCCCCGCTCAACGCATCCTTTTCACGACGCGCCTGATCCTCGGCGGCTCCTGCGCCGACATCCGGAAATAGGGCAGTCGGCGCTAGCCGTCGGTCTTGATCCTGTTCGCACGTCGCGTCCGCTGGTACTTGATCAACTGATCGAGCGACACCGCCAGCACGATCACCGCACCGGTGACGAAGGTGCTCCACTTGGCGTCGATACCGAAAAAGATCAGCCCCGAACTGATCACCTGAATGATCAGCATGCCGATCACTGCGCCGATGATGGTTCCGTGCCCGCCCGACAGCGGCGTGCCGCCAATGATCACCGCGGCGACGACCACAAGCACATAGTTGGATCCTTCAATCGGATCGATCGCGCCGCGATAGCCGACATACATCGCCCCCGACAGCCCGCAGATCGCCCCCATGATGACCAGCGTCTGAAGCCGCACAAGGCCCGTCGGAATACCGGCCAGCTTGGCGGCATCGGGGTTCGAGCCTACAGCCTGTACGCGATAGCCGAACCGGGTCCGGTGCAGCACGAGGTGCAGCACCACGGCCAGCGCGATGAACACGAGCCCTGCCACCGGCGCGATCCCGAACAGTCGCATCTTGAAGAAGCTGAAGAACAGGCTCGACGTATCCGACGGCACGATGGCCCGTCCCTGGTTCATCACCAATGACAGCCCCTGGAACATCGAATAGGTGCCCAGTGTCACGATGATCGCCGGCAGCCGCAGCGAGACAGCAATCACCCCGTTCACCAGCCCGAGCACCGCGCCGAACAGGATACCGCCGCCGAACGCGAGCCACGGATCGATGCCCGACGTCATCAGGATCGCGGAAAACACCGCCGAGAAATTGAACATCCAGCCGACCGACAGATCGATCTCGCGGATAGCAAGTAGGAACACCATGCCCACCGCGAGCATGCCGAGGAACGTCGCATGTCCGAGCAGGCTGAACAGGTTCATCGCGCCGAGAAAGTTCGGCCGCGCCACGCCGATGATTGCCACCATCACCAGCAGAGCGATGATGACACCGATCTCTTCCGGCAGGCGAAATGGGCGACGCTGCGGCGCGGCGGGGGCAGGGGTCATCGCATTGTCGGTCATGAAGCAACCTTCTGGGGACTCTCGCCTGTGTTGACGAGGTGAAGAATTGTGCGGCTGTCGAGCGAACTTCCCGACACCTGACCGGCCAGTCTGCCCTGATAGATGATGAGAATGCGGTCGCAGAGACCGATCAGTTCGGGCAACTCGGTTGAGGAGAACAATACGATGCCGCCTTCGGCACTCATCCGTCGGATCAACCCGTAGATCTCGCGCTTGGCGCCGACATCGACGCCGCGCGTCGGGTCATCGAGCAAAAACACATCCGGCCCGATCTCGAGCCACTTGCCGATCACCACCTTCTGCTGGTTGCCGCCCGACAAAGCGTTGGCCGCAATGAAGGCCGACTCCGCCTTGATCCGCAACGCCTCGATCTGCCGCTGCGCCCGCTCCAGCGCCTTGCCCGGCAGGAAGGTGAGGGGGCCGTCATTGCGCGCGCCGACCACAACGTTGGAGATGTTGAACAGGATCGACTTGTCGAGCATCAGCCCATTCTTGCGCCGGTCCGCCGGCACGAGACATATCCCGCGTCGTGCCGCTTCCGTCGGGCTGCGCGGCAAACCTTTGTCGTCAGGATAGCTCACGCTCCCCGATGTAGCGCGCCGCGTGCCGAACAGCATTTCGAGCAGGTCGGCAACCCCTGAGCCCTCGAGTCCGGCAAGACCCACGATCTCACCGGGTCGCGCCGTGAACGTCACGTCGCGCAGCTTGCCGCCCGTCAGCCCGCTCACGCTGAGCGCGCGCTTGTTCTTCCCCTCGATCATGGGCAGCGGTGGCGGAAACAGCGCCTCGCGCTGCGCCCCGATCATCCCCTCGATGACCTGTGGAATCGTCAGCTCGTTCGTCTTCGCCGTGCGCACGTCGCGTCCATTGCGCGTCATCGTGATCCGGTCGGAGATGGCGAAAACCTCTTCGAGCCGGTGCGACACATAGAGCATCGTGATGCCCGCGCTGCGCAGCGCGTTCAGCACCGCGAACAGCCGCTCGGTCTCACGCTCGTTGAGCGCCGAATTTGGTTCATCGAGGATCAGCAGTCGCGGCCGCTCCAGCAACACCCGGCACAGTTCGACGAGTTGCTGCTCACCGATCGTGAGCCGGTTCAACGGCCCACGCAGGTCGACATTGAGACCGAGCTGGTCGAGCACGGGTCGCGCTTGTTCTTCCATCGCGCTCAGCGAGATCAATCCGCCGCGTGTCGGCTCGTGATTGACGAACAGATTCGCCAGCACCGATCGTTCGGGGAACAGGCTGAGTTCCTGGTAGACGATGCCGATGCCGTTGCGCCGCGCCTCATTCGGCGTACCGATGGTGATCGGTTTGCCTTCGAGCAGGATATCGCCGCTATCGGCGTGCACCGCCCCTGCGAGCACCTTCATCAGTGTCGATTTGCCCGCACCGTTCTCGCCTACTACCGCATGGATGGTGCCTGCCTCGACGCTCAGGTTCATGTCGGCCATCGCCACCACGCCGCCATAGCGCTTGGTGAGATTGCGGACCTCGATCAGCGGAACCTGTGACACTGAGCCCTCCAACGAAAAGGGCGGCCCTCGCGGGGCCGCCCCTCGCTTCTCGATTGCGACCTTACTCGGATTCGGCCGAGATCGGGGCGGGCTGCGCGCTGAGCACTTCCGCGGTCAGCGAGTCTGCCCACGGCTTGTAATAGGCGGCAGTCGCGGCCGGATCGGCAGCCAGTTTCTGCGCTTCGTCGAAGCTGATCGGCGGCAGGCCATTGCCCATGTCCACGCTGTCGGCAGTCACCACCTGTGCACCGGCATTGTAGAAGCCCGGCCCGAGGGTCTTGCCGTTCTTCACTGCGTTCACCAGCAACGCGATCGGCAGGTAGCCCTGCACGTAGGCGCTCTGGCCGATCGACACGTAGGCATGACCTTCCTTGATCGCCTTGAGGTTCAGTTCGGTGAGATCGTAGCCACCCGCCACGAACTTGTCGCCGTTCGCCGCGTTGAGCTGGCCGAGGCTCGCGATGTCGGGAGCGCAGAGGCCGATCAGGGCGACGGCGTCGGGGTTGGCTGCGTAGAGCTGCTCCCACGCATTGTAGTTCTCGACTGCCGACACCTTCACGTCGAACGGGCCGACGATCTTGAGGCCAGGGGCCGCGGCGAGCGATTCAGTCACGCCCTTGGCGCGGTTCTCGAGCACCGGGATACCGGGGAAGCAATTGCCCAGGATCACCGTGCCGCTGGCCGATGCACCACCGAGCTTGTCGACGATCATCTTGCCGAGCACGCGGCCGGACTCGACGGACTTCTCGCCCACATACGGGCCGTTCACAGTCTGGCTCAGCAGGTTGAACTGCACCACCGGCACACCGGCCGCGATGATTTCGTTGAGTGCGCTCGCCATCGAGTCGCCCGGGACCGAAGTCGCAACGCCCTTGGCGCCGGCATTGACGAAGTTCTGCACCAGCTGCAGCTGGCCTTCCGGCGCGCTGCCCTGCTGCTGCGCAACGTTCAGTGTGATGCCCAGATCCTTCGCGGCTGCCTGCGCACCGTCGATGATCTGCTGCACGAAGGGGTCGCCCTGCGAGTGGGTGACGAAGGCGTAGCTGTCCTGCGCCATCGCGCCGGACATGCCCGCCGCCAGCGCCAGGGCGCCAACGGCAAGGCCGATGGTCTTGGTACGGATAGTCATAGAGGTCTCCTCCCTCGGGTTCAGTCTTTTCCGGTTGCGCCGAAATGTGGCGTCTACCGGCAGTCTCCTGTCAGATGGCGGTCAACCCACCATCGACGAACATGAAAGAGCCGGTCATGTAGCCGGCATCGTCCGATGCAAGAAAAGCGATCGCCCCGGCCACTTCATGCGGCTCGGCGCCACGCCGCAGCGGGATCTGGTTGATCTGCCACTCGTAAACCTTGGGGTCTTCCACCAACTCGCGCACGATCGGCGTGAGCGTGAAGCCGGGCACCACCACATTGACCCGAATATTGTCCTTGGCATGGTCCACTGCCATCACGCGTGACAGCCCGTGAACGCCACCTTTCGATGAGCCATAGGCGACGTTCGCCGGCGTGCAGCCGGACATGCCGGTGGGCGAGCCGGTGATCACCACGGCGCCCTTCTTGCTCGTCGCCTTGATGGCGCGCACGCCGTGCTTGCACACGAGATACATGCCGGTGAGGTTCACCCCCACCATGTCGTCCCAGACTTCCTTGGCCAACTCGTCGACCGGCCGGTCGCGCGCTCCGGAAAAGATCGCGGCGTTCGAACACACGATATCGAGCTGCTTGTACTGATCGAGCACCTTCTTGTACGCGGCCTCGACCTGTTCTTCGTGCCGAATGTCGACCGTGCAGGCGATGGCGTCGCCACCGGCATCGCGGATCATCTGTGCGGTCTTTTCGGCCCAGTCGCCCTTTACGTCGAAGACGCCGACCTTGCAGCCCTCCTCGCCGAGTCGCAGCGCTGCGGCCTGGCCGATCCCCGAGCCCGAACCGGACACGATGGCGACTTTGCCTTTGAGACCTCGCATGCGTTCCTCCCAACCCTCGCGGGCCGCTCTCCGGCAGCCTCGCTCGTCACGTCTGGAAAAATGATAACGTTTCTAAATTCACCGTCAAGGCGCAAACGAAAATCGCTCGAACACAAGACAAAGCCGCAGCTTGAGGCTGCGATATCGGTTCAATCCAAGCCACGTAATTGGCATTCCCCGACAAACGGGAGAGGTCCGCTGGACTGCCTGATCGGCGGCAAGGATGTCTCGCCTTAAGCTGCTGAGGCCGTTCGATGCGCGCTTTCTAGGCTGATCAGGTCACTCGCCAGCTGCTCGACATGGCTGTACTGCGCAATTGCCAACGGTGCTGACAACCGACCGTCCGACGCGACGCGAACGCTGTCTGCGGCCTCGAAAACCTCCAGCACCTCCGTGCAGAAAATCACGACCGAGTGGCCCGCATCGGCATAGTCCCGTAACAGGCGATAGATTTCGGCCTTGCTGTGAATGTCGACGCCGCGCGTCGGCTCCTCGAGCAGCAGCAGCGTCGGGCGGCAGTTGAGTGCCTGCGCGATGGCGACCTTTTGCTGGTTGCCACCGGAAAGCGAACGTATGGGCTGCCCTGTCGTTCGCGTCTTGACCAGGAAACGCACCACCGCTTCCTCCGCCAGCGCCTTCATGCGCCGCACCTTGAGCATCAGAAGTCCGCCGGTGGCAATATCGGGCGGCCCGAGCCGGACCAGCAGGTTCTCGCCCACCGAGAAGTTCGTGTAGAGGCTTTGCTGTCTCGTCGCAGGCACATAGGCCGTGAGACGGTCCAGCGCTGCTTCGCCTGTAAGGTCGCCGATCTGCACGCTACCGCTGCAGCGCTCGAGCCCGGCCAGCGAGCGCAGCAGTTCGCGCGCTCCGGAACCCTCGACGCCGAACAGGGCCGTTATCTCGCCTGCTCGGCCCTCGAATGCGATGTCCTTGAACTCCGTGGGATGGCTCCAGCCGCTAACGCGGAACACCGGCTTGTCGTTCGCCTTCGCCGCGGGCGTCGCGGCACGGCCCGCAACCGCGACCACCGCACTCTCGGTCACCAGCTGTCGCGCAATGCCGTCCTCGGTGAGGGTTTCGCCTTCGAGGATCACCCGGATCTTGCCGTCGCGCACCACCGCGACACGCTTGCAGTGCTGGACGAAGTCCGCGAGCCGGTGCGTCACCAGCACGACAATGCGACCGGACGCGGCGAGCTTGCGCATCTCGGCGAACAACTCGTCGGACTCGTCGCTGGTCAGCGCCGAGTTCGGCTCGTCGAACAGAAACACCTTGCAGTCGCGCGCCACCGCGCGGGCGATTTCCGTGCGTTGCTGCGTGGCGAGCGAACAATCCTCGAGGGGCACCGACTTGAGGTGCGCGATACCGAACGCGTCCATCACGTCGGCGTCTGCCGATGGCAGAACCGGTCGGCCCACGACTGTGCCCTCGCGTCCCGCCAGCACGTTCTCCGCTATCGTGAGATTGGGAAACAGCTGCGGCTCCTGGTGCACCACTGCCACCGCTTGCCACTCGTCGGCGGGCGACCACGGCCGCCCGTCGAAGGTCAGCTTGCCGAGCGTCGGCCGCTCTTCGCCCGCAATCATCCGGACGAGCGTCGACTTTCCGGCACCGTTTGGTCCTGCGATCCCGAGGACCTCGCCCGGCCTCAGATCGAGATCGATCCCGGCAAGGGCAATCGTCGGTCCATAGGCCTTTGTCACGCCCCGCAGCGATATGCCGTTGTCGAGGAGTTCGCTCATGCGGCACGGGCCCTGCGGACTTTGCCGAGCCAGAGGTCTAGCGCCACGGCGCCGATAGTGATCGCGCCGAGGAACATCTGTTGCACATGCGGTCCAGGCGACAGTACGGAGAGTCCGAGCGTCAGCACGCTGAGCAGCAGGGCGCCAAGTAGGGTCCCGATGATCGTTCCCTTGCCGCCGGAGAGCGACGCGCCACCGATAATCACGGCGGCGAAAACCGGGAAAGTCATTTCAAGTCCCGCATTCGGCTGCGAATTGTGCGCATACGAGAACTGCAGCACCGCTGCGACTGCAGCCAGCGCGCCGCACAGCATGAAGGCGAGGATCTTGTATTTGCGGACGGGCAGACGCGCCAGCTGCGCCGCTATCGGATTGCCGCCGATCGCCATGAGGCGAAAGCCGAACAACGTGCGATGCAGCAGGATGCCAAAGACGATGGCGATCGCGATCAGCCAGAACACGGCCAGCGAGAGCTGTATCGAGCCGATGCGCTGCGTCAGGCCGATGAAGAAATCATACTCGAACGGCGGGATCGTCCGGCCCGGAGGAGGGTAGGCCGCATCGAACGTCTGCGTTCGCGATACCCACAGGGTGATGCCTTGCACGAAACTGTAAGTGCCCAGCGTAACAATGAAGGCGGGAATCTTGACCACCGTCACCAGCACACCGTTGACGAGGCCGACCGCAGCGCCGATCGCGATGGCGAGTGGCACGGCCATGAAAATCGAAAGTCCGCCAACGACCCACATGACAGCGAGCGCATTGAGCGCGAGCCCATACACCGCACCGAAACTGAGGTCGATCTCGCCCGCGATGATCACGAGCGTCAGGCCGATCGCGACGATGGCGATCGAAACCATGGAGCGGAGCAGGGTGCTCAGCACATTGAGATTGCCGAGGTTCGGCTTGAGAATCACCAGCACGATAGCCAGCAGGATGATGACGGCCACAAGGCCGCCGCCGCGGAGCAACAGGTCGAGCACGACGTTGCGCTGTGGCCGCCCCGCGGCGTCCATCGTTGCGGCGTTGCTGGTGTTGATCTCGGCCATCAGGTCCTCTTCACTTAAAAGATGAGGGGCGGACCGCGTTCTTGCGATCCGCCCCCGAAGTCATAGCACGACTACTGGCCGAGCGTGTCGTTCAGTTCCTTGCGGGCCTGCTCGACGTCAGCGGCGCCGACGGCCTTCAGCGTCTGGTTGTTGGGCAGGATCACGCCGTTCTTGAGGAACTGCGCACATGCCACGGCACCAAAGGCGGCCTGGTCGGGCCAGCGCTGGTCGAGCTGCGCTGCCTGGATGCCCTTTTCGATCATGTCGAGCTGACCGAGCGAGGAGTTCCAGCCGATCGTGAACACCTTGCCGGTGAGTCCGAGCGACTCGATAGCACGGCCCGCATGTTCGGCACCGATGTCGACGTTCTGGATGAACTGCACATCGGGGTTGGCGATCAGGAAGGCGTTGTAGGTGTCGAACGTCTGGCCCGGATCGTAGCTGGTGTTCAGCCCGTTGGTCTCGTCCGTCACGAAGCGCGCATCCGGAATGGCGGCCATGATGCCATCATGGAAGCCCTTCATGCGGCCCTGCGCCCAGAACTGGGTGGGGTCGCCACCCGACACGGCGAACACCTTGAGGTCCTTGCCGGTGTCCTTCATCCACTTCAAAACCGTCTCGGCGGCCGTGTGGCCCTCGATGTCGGGGATCTGGGTGTAGTTGGTGAACTCATGCCCGTTCGAGGACACGCCGGCGGTGAACACCGGGATACCTTCGTCCATCAGCCGGTTGGTGATGGCGGTCATCGCGTCCGAGCTCACCGGTTCGATACCGACGCAATCCAGTTCGCCCGCGGCGAGCTTGGCCTCGATCTGCGCAACCTGCTGCGCCGGGTCGTTCTGCACGGGCGCGACGGCCGAGCAATTGAGCGGATAGATCTCGTTGCCCATCTTGCAGCCCATGTCGGCGCCGGCCGCATATTGCGGCGAGAACAGCGGAATGCCGGTGGCCTGGTATGAGAACAGGTAGTTGATCGGCTCGTTCGCCTTCAGCTTGGCGGCGATACGGTCGGCCAGCGTGAATGTACCCCAGTCGCGCTTGACGGTGAGCGGTGCGCCTTCCACCTTCTCGCCGGTCGTCGGAATTGCGGTAGCAGCGTCCTGCGCCAGTGCGACGCCGGTCAGCATGGTGCAGCTCAGCGCTACGACAATGCTCAGTTTCAGTGACTTGTTCACGAAATCCTCCCTTGTGACGAAGTCGATTCAGTCCGGTCAGGTGAATTACAGTTTGGCGAGCACCTTCTCGCTTCGATAGCCCTCTACCACCTCCTCGATCACCTCGATGCCGAGGCCGGGGCCGGTGGGCGGGTACATCCATCCGTCTTTGTGATCGAACGGCTTGGTGACGAGGTCGTGCTGCATCGGATTGCGCAGCGGCTTGAGTTCGAACAGCTTGCACGACGGCGAGTTGAATGAGATCGCAAGGCTTGCGGCCGTCACGATCGCCGAGCTCCACGCATGCGCGTTGGCCTGCCGGCGGTAGAACTCGCAGCGCTCCGTGATCTTCTTGAACCCGGTGATGCCCTCGGCCCGGCCCGGATCGACGCCGATCACGTCCACCGTGCCCGTCGCGATCACGCGCTCGAATTGCTCCAGCGTCCACTCGCGCTCGCCATATGCGATGCGGGTCGTCGTCTTGGCGCGCAGGTTCGCGTAGCCCTCCGGGTCCCAGGCGCCAAGCGGCTCCTCTATCCAGCTGAGGTTGTACTCCTCCATCGCCACCGCGCGGCGCACCGCGTCGGTTACGTCCCATTTGATGTTGATGCCGTTGTCGATCATCAGCATCTTGTCGCCGAGCACTTCGCGCATCGCCTTCACATAGGCGACGTCGCGCTTGTGGTCGTAGCCGAGATTGGCGTTGCCGCGCTTGCCGAAGCCGGTCTTCAGCCCCTGCAGGCCCGTCGACACCCACTCGCGCGTCTCTTCTGCCATCTCCTCGATGGACTCGTAGTGGCCATGGCACGAGGCGATGGCCGGCAGCCGCTCATGCGCCGGGCCCCCGAGCAGGTCGAGCACGCTCTTGCCGAGCGCCTTGCCCTTCAGGTCCCACAGCGCGATGTCGATGGCAGCCGTCGCGTACGACGCGATGCCGCCGTGATAGCCATACCACCACGCCTGCTGCTTGTTCTGCCGCCACAGCGTCTCCGTCTGCACCGGATCCTTGCCGATCAGATTGGGCGCCATCCCCTCGATGATCGCCTTGGTGGCGAAATTGGCTTCGGGGAACTGGGTGATGGATTCACCCCAGCCCACCTGCCCGTCATCGGCAGTGATCTTGGCGAGGCACAGATGCCGCAGCGCGTTGAAGTCGTTGGGCTCCGGATAGCTGACCGGAATGGCCTCGACCTTGGCGATCTTCATATCTTCGTCCTAACCGATCGCGCCGCGGAAGAGCGGCATGCCTTCGACGCCCACTTCGATCTCGGCGAGCCGTCCCGTCATCGCCGCGCCCGATGTATCGAACGGGCCCATGTCGCATACGAACATCTTGCCGCCCTTGCCGAAGCAATTGTTGAGCAGCGTGCCACCGACCTCGTGGAAGGCGATGTGCTTGCCGGTCTTGTCGAGCACGTCGATGCCGCCTGAAGCCACTGTCGTGATCCAGAAATTGCCGTTCGCGTCGATCTTGAACCCGTCGGGAATGTGCCCTTCGGCCAGCGTGTGGATGACGCTCTTCTTGCCGTCCTTCGTCCGCCGGATCACCTTGAGCGTGTAGGACTCGACCCAGACGATCGAGCCGTCGGGCTCGGCGACGATCCCGTTGGGATAAGTGTAGTCGAGCTCTTCGACGATATGCGCCACGCCGTTCTTTTCGATGCAGATGATGCGGCCCGGATGCGGCTTGTCCGCCTGGTTCCAGTCGCCGCTATCGGTGAACCACAGCCGCCCGTCCGGCGCAAAGGTCAGGTCGTTCGGCCCATCGAATTTCTTGCCGTCAGCCTCCGTCACGAGGATCTCGGCCTTGCCGTTCTTGGTCTTCTGGATCGATGGCGGCCGGTGCTCCGGCGCCACCCACGCACCCACATTCGGGGTCTGCGTCGAATAGATCGCGCCGTCCGTGCCGAGCATGCAGGCATTCGGCCCGCCGCCGACAAAGGCATATTGACCCTGCTTGTTCGTCTTGGGGTCCCAGTAGCCGATCTCGCTCTTGTAGGTATTGGCGTAGATCACCACGCCGTCGTCGAGCTCGTACGGCCCCTCGGGATGGCCCAGGCCTGTTGCCCGGGTGATTGAAGCCTTTTTCATGCTGATCTCCCCTTCGACGTCACCAATTGATGCTGCCGCCCGTGAAGTTGATGGCCTGGCCGGTCATGTAGGACGCTTCGCTCGACAGCAGGAACCAGATCAGGTTGGCACACTCGTCCGGCGAAGCACCGCGTCCGAGCGGCACGGACTTGTTGCGCGCAGCGCTGAACGCGTCCTTGTCGGTGCCGCGCATCGGCGCGACCTTGTCCAGCACAGCGTCCTGCATCGGCGTGTCGACAATGCCGGGGCAGAGCGCGTTCACCCGCACGTTGCGCGGCGCCAGTGCATAAGCGAATGACCGGGTGATCGATAGAATCGTCGTCTTGCTTGCAGCATAGGCCGCGACCTCGATGGTGGTCGCCAGTTTCGCCGAACTCGACGACAGGTTGACGATTGCGCCACCTTCTTTGAGCTTCGGCCCGATCGCCTGGCACAGAAAGAAGATCGACTCGGCGTTGACGGTCTGCGTCTTGCGCCACTCCTCCACCGTCACCTCGAAGATCGGGCGGATCATGATGATGCCGTGCGAGTTGACGAGGTAGTCGGCCCCGTCCGCCATTTCGGCGAGCTTGGCCCGCGCGCCCACATCCGACAGGTCGGCGACATGCGGCGTGCAGCCCGGGCCGGCGAGCGATTTCAGCGCCTCCGCATTGACGTCGACGGCGATGACGTCGATCCCCTCGCGCAGCATCCGCCGCACCACCGCGCGGCCAATGCCGCTTGCGGCCCCGGTGACAATTCCCCGGCGATTTGGCGAACTGGAAGCCATCATCCCCCCGTCAAAAAGGCGGTGCTTAAGCACCCTTGTTTCGGGCACTATATGGAAACGTTATTGAACGTGGCAAGCGCAAATCCACCGCTTCTTCAGCGTCGTGGGCAGGGGTGATCTTTGGCCGCATCACACGGCTGAGGGCACGCGCAAGCGCACCACCAACGGGACTTTTAGTCCTTCCGGGCACCATCGTCATGGCATGCCGTTGCGCTCATCATGGGGGGTTTCGGCGGCGCTTGCATTGGGTCCTTGCCGTGACTATGAATTGGAAACGATATTGCAAGCGGGCCGCAAGAGCCCGAACCGGGGGGAGTGTCGAGCGTGGCCACAGCGACGATTGCTGTCATCGAGGGCGATGGCATCGGCAAGGAGGTCGTCCCCCAGGGTGTGGCGGCCGTGCAGGCTGCCGCCAAGGTCTTCGGCCTCGACCTCAAATGGGAAGCCTTCGATTGGGGCTGCGACTATCACGCGCGCAATGGGCGCATGATGCCCGAGAACGGCCTCGACCAGATCGCCAACCACTCCGCTATTTACCTCGGCGCCATCGGCTGGCCCACCGTCTCCGACGTCGAGTCGCTGTGGACGCTGCTCATGCCGATCCGGCGCAACTTCCAGCAATATGTGAACTACCGCCCGGTCCGCCTGTTCGAAGGCGTCCCCTCGCCCCTCGCCAACCCGGGCGACATCGACTTCATCATCATCCGCGAGAACAACGAGGGTGAGTATTCCGAAGTCGGCGGCCGCATGTTCCCCGGCACCGATCAGGAACTCGTCATCCAGGACACGGTGCTGACCCGCTTCGGTTGCGACCGCGTGATGAAGTTTGCCTTCGAGCTGTCGCGCACGCGCAAGAAGAAGCTGACCTCCGCAACCAAGTCCAACGGCATCATTCACACCATGCCGTTCTGGGATGAGCGCTTCCGTGCCGTCGCCGCCAACTTCAAGGATGTCGCGACTGAGCAGTACCACATCGATATCCTGACGGCCCATTTCGTCCGCCGCCCTTCCACTTTCGACGTGGTCGTCGCCGACAACCTCTTCGGCGACATCCTGTCCGATCTCGGCCCCGCCGTGACCGGCACCATCGGCATAGCGCCCTCGGCCAATCTCAATCCGGAACGCCGCTTCCCCTCGATGTTCGAGCCGGTACATGGCTCGGCCCCCGATATTGCGGGCAAGAACATCGCCAATCCCATAGGCCAGATCTGGTCCGGCGCATTGATGCTTGAGCACCTCGGTGTGCCTGAGGCCGCCAAGGCCATCGTCCGCGCAATTGAGCGCGTCCTTGCCTCGGGCGAAAACCTCACCCGCGACATGGGCGGCACGGCGTCGACCACGGCACTCGGGGAATCCATCGCCCGCGCGGTATCCCGTCACAAGGACTGAGCATCATGGCCGAGCTTGCTTTCGTCGACACGCACTTTCACCTGCACGACATGAAGCATGCGACGCTACGCTACGGCTGGCTCGAGCCCGATGCCGTGCATGGCTTCCTGCCCGATACCGATCCGCTCAAGTCGCAGCACTATTTCATCAAGGACTATCTGGCCGAAATCCGCTTCGCCAACGTCTCCAAGGCGATACACGTTCAGGCCGCCGTCAACACACCCGACCCGGTGGATGAGACTGCATGGTTGCAGGCCTTCGCCGACAAGACCGGCTATCCGCAGGGTATCATCGCCGAATGCCATCTGGCGCGACCCGACGCCGCACAGGTCCTCGAGAGGCACCTGAAGTTCAAGAACGTCCGCGGCATCCGCAATTTCGGTGATGGCAACTACCTCGTCGATCCCGCATGGCGCCGCGGCTTCGCTGAACTCGGCAAGCGCAACCTCGTCTCATGCATCGACACCCGCATCGAACGTGCCGCCGACATCCTCGATCTCGCCCGCGCCTTCCCCGACACGCAGCTTTGCATCGATCACTGTGCCATCCCGATGGAGCGCACGCCGGCTTATCTCCGCCAATGGCGGGATGCCATCGGCGTGATGGCACAAGCCCCCAATGTCACGATGAAGATCTCGGGCCTCGGCATGATCGACCGCCTTTGGACCGTCGAGTCCATCCGCCCCTACGTGCTGGGCAGTATCGAGGCTTTTGGCACCGGTCGGGTCGTCTTCGGTACCAACTGGCCGGTCGATCGCATGTTCAGCTCCTATCCTGACGTTATCAACGCCTACGCCGAGATCATCTCTGGCTTCACGCGCGATGAGCAAGTGGCGATGTTCTCGGGCAATGCCGAACGGCTGTTCCGCATATGATCGAAGGTGTGCACCACATCGGCATGTCGGTGCTCAGCCTTGATGCTGCGCTCAGGTTCTGGGAAGCGTTTCTCGGAAAACCGGCGCGCTGGACCACCACGCTGGACCGGCCCTACCTCAGCCGCGTTGTCGGCTATCCCAATGTGTCCATCAACGCCGCCTTCGTCGACCTCCCGGGGGGTGGCGTCATCGAACTGCTCGATTACCAGGTTGCAGGCCGCGTCACCAATCCCGAAGCCAGTGCAAACGCCAACCACCTCCATCTCTGCCTGCGCACCGCCGACATCCGTGTCGATTGGCAGAAGGCGGTGGATGCCGGCGCCCGGCCGCTTTCGCCCGATGGCCCGGTAGCGGTCGACGGCGGCCCGAACATCGGCGCGCACGCCGCCTATCTTCGCATCCACGACGGCATTACGCTGGAGCTGTTCCAACCGCCGCCGCCGAAAGTCTGACGTCCGCCGGGAGCATGGCAGTGCCAAAATCGTTTGAAGGCCGGGTGGCCGTCATCACCGGCGCCGCGCGAGGGATCGGCGATGCCATCGCCGAGCGCTTCCTCGAGGAAGGCGCGCGCGTCTTCTCATTCGACAAGTCCGCGCCGGACGAAGCCCGCAAGGGCGTCACCTACATCGACGCCGATGTGACCAGCCCTGATAGCGTTGCCGCCGCCTTCGCTGAGATCGATCGCGAAGCGGGGCAGGTGGATGCTCTCGTCAACAATGCCGGCGTGCAGCGCGTCGCCCTCGCCGAAAACATGACCGCCGAGGATTGGCACCTCGTCGTCGACACACACCTCACTGCGATGTTTCTCTGCTGCGGGCAGGCGATCGGCCGCATGCGAAAGCGCGGCAAAGGTGGCGCCATCGTCAACATCGCCTCTGCCGCTGGCATCGTCGGCATCCCTGGTCGAGGCCCCTACAGCGCGGCCAAAGCCGGCATCTCCGGTCTCACCCGCGTCTATGCGACCGAGGCCGCAGCGGCCAACATCCGCGTCAACGCCATCGCCCCCGGCTCCACCCGCACCAAGCTTATCGAGCAGGGACTGAAGGACGGCTCCATCCGCTCCGACTGGCAGATTGAGCGCATCCCCTTGGGCCGTCTCGCCGAACCGCGCGAGATCGCCGATCCGGTGGTCTATCTCTGCAGCGACGGCGCCAGCTACATCACCGGCCAGACGCTGGTGGTCGACGGCGGTTGGACTGTGCAGGGGATGGTCCACTACGCCGACTGGCTGCAGCCACCCGTCGCCTGATGTCCCCCATCCCGCCGCGCTTCAACCTCGCCCGCGCCTGCCTGCAGCGCCAGGCGCGCGAGACGCCCGACAAGATCGCCTTGATCGTCGTCACCGACGCGGCCGACGTACCCGGTGCCGAGCGCTGCACCTACGCCCAGCTCGATCTCGCCGTGCGCAGCGTTGCCGCCGGTCTCCTCGCCCGCGGGTTGAAGCCCGGCGATCGGCTCGTGCTGCAATTGCCCAACAACTCCGACTACGCGCTGCTCTTCTTCGGCGCCATCGCCGCAGGTATCGTGCCGGTCCCGATCTCTGCCCAACTCACCGAAGACGAAGCCGCCTTCCTGATCGACAATGCCGAAGCGGCAGCCGTAGCAGGCGGGGCAGGGCGGCATCCCAACAGCCTCAACGCCGACGCAATCGCCGCGATCAAATCCGCATCACCCCTTGCCAGCTACGCCGATACCGCCGCCGAAGACCCCGCCTACATGATCTACACCTCCGGCACCGGCAGCCGCCCCAAGGGCGTCGTCCACGCCCACCGTGTGCTCCTCGGCCGGGCCCCGATGCGGGCCGAATGGGAGGCCATCGGCCCCGGCGACATCATGCTTCACGCCGGCGCGTTCAACTGGTCCTACACTCTCGGCGTCGGCCTCCTCGATCCGTGGAGCGTCGGTGCCTGCGCAGTGCTCTACGCCGGCCCTAAGGACATCCACATATGGCCGCGCCTTATCCATGACACCGGCGCGACCTTGTTCGCGGCTGTGCCAGGGCTCTACCGTCAACTCCTGAAATACGGTTCTATCGACCGGGCGGACTTCTCCACCCTCCGCCACGCCCTCGCCGCCGGCGAAGCAATGTCACCCAACATTCATGGCGCATGGCTCGCCGCCACCGGCCGCGAGCTCTACGGAGCCTTCGGCATGAGCGAGTGCTCCACCTTTATCTCAAGCGGTCCCGCAATACCCGTCCGCCCCGGCAGCGCCGGCAAACCCCAGCAGGGCAGGCACATTGCGATCCTTCCGATAGAGCAGGGCGATGTTCCACTTGCTCCCGGTGAGACTGGGCTTCTTGCTATCCACCGCACCGAGCCCGGCCTCATGCTGGGCTACTGGCGCCGCCCAGACGAAGACGCGCTCACCTCGCGCGGCAACTGGTTCGTCGGCGGCGACCTCGCCAGCATAGACGCCGACGGCTACCTCTGGCACCACGGCCGCGCCGACGACACGATGAACGCCGGCGGCTACCGCGTCTCACCAGTCGAAGTCGAAGCCGCGTTCGCTGGCTTCCCGGGGATCGCCGAGATCGCAGTGAAAGAACACCGTGTTCGCGACGACCTGACCATTATTGCCGCCTGGGTTGTGCGCGATGCCGGCAGTACCATCAGCGAAGGCGAAATTCTCGCACACGCCGAAGCGAAACTCGCTGCATACAAACGACCGAAGCAGGTCAACTTCGTCGGCACGCTACCGCGCAATACCAACGGCAAAGTCCTACGCCGACTGCTTGTTTAACGAGCCGCTGCTATCCACGGCGGATCGCGATAATTGTCCCACGTCGCACCAATGCCCGCATCTACAGGGATCGCCGCACCTGTGATACCCGTCGCAATCGGAGACGTGACATACGCGATCGCCGACGCGATATCGCGCGACGTCAGCACCCGGCCAAGTGGATGCCGCTCGGCGTACGAAGCGAGGATCTCATCACCGTTCGGCGTCTGCGCCAGCCTGCCAGCGAGCAGCGGCGTGTAAGTCACACTCGGGCAAACCGCGTTCACCGTCACATTGTCGCGCGCCAGGTCGAGCGCCGCCGCCCGGGCAAGATTCAGTAGCGCGCCCTTCGACACGCAATAGGAGAACATCCCGTGTTCCGCCTGCAGCCCATCGAGGCTGGAGAGCACGACGATGGCGCCGGTCTTCCGCTTCCGCATCCCCTTTGCGGCTTCGCGCACAACCAGGAACGCCCCGCGCACATTGACGCCCATCACCTGCTCGAAGTCCGCCACTGGCGTCTCGAATACTGGCCCCCCATTGCCGAGCACACCGGCACACGCCACGGCGACGTCGATCTCGCCCAGCTTGGCCCGCGTCTGCGCAAACGCATCGACCACGGTCTTCTCGTCGCCGGTGTCGCCGGTAAACGCCATCGCACGGCGACCAAGCTTTTCGATCTCCGCCGCTGTGTCCTGCGCCGTGCCCTTCGTCCAGTCCAACACCGCTACGTCGGCGCCAAGATCGGCCAGCGTCAGCGCCGTCTCGCGCCCGATGCCCGAACCGCCACCGGTGACGAAAGCGATCTTGCCCTTGTGCGAAAGTCCCGGAAAGCGCTCGCGCTCGGCCATCACACGCCCCGCGATTTGATCGTGCCGCGATAGGTCGGTGCGCCGCCGCCGGGGAAATGCATCCGCCACAACTTGCCCGCGTAGTTCGGCTCGGCGCTGCTGGCGAGCACGCTCGCATCCGTCATCCACAGGGTTTCGCCGTCGAACACCAGATTCGTCGGACAGCCGCCCGTTCGCACGAAGCCTTTTGGGGTACCGTCGCGGGCGATCACGTGGAAGCCTTCACCCACGAGATCAGTCACCAGCAGCGAGCCGTCTTCGGCGATTGCCATACCGTCGAGGATCGGCTGGTTCTTGCCTGGCAAGCGGCCGAGATCTTCGATCTTGCCGTCCGGTCGTAGCCGCTGCACGTGACCGGTATAGGACTCGTCCCAGACGATCGAACCATCCGCTTCCACCACCACCCCGTTCGGAAAGGTTGGCTTGTCAAACTTCACCTTCACCTTTGCGGTGCCGTCCGGATAGATCGCGTGGATGTAGCTCGGGTCCGGATTAGCCGGGTTGTAGGTCCCGGGATCGGTGAACACCAGCGTGCCGTCCGGACCGAACACCAAGTCGTTCGGACCGTTGAGCTTCACGCCCTCCACCTCCGAACAGATGATCTCCGCTTTCCCGCCTGGCCGCACTTTCTGGATTGACGGCAGCACCATTTCCGCCGCACGCCACGGACCAACGGTACCGCCGTTCTGGCAGACATAAAGTTCGCCATCGGCCCCGATGACAGACGAGTTTGGCGCCCCCGCCGTATAGGCCAGGCGCTTCGCTATCTTGTCTCCCCCGACGACGGTGAGTTGACTGCGATAGCTCTCGACGAACGTCACGCCGCCATCGGGCATGATCGTCGGTCCCTCGGGCCACCCCAGATTTTCGGCGATCAGTTCCGGCTTGATGCTATCGTAGTTCATTTCACGGCTCCAGCGGTTAGCCCGCGCACGATGTAGCGTTGGACGAAGAGTGAAAAGATCAGGATCGGGATCACGGTGACGACGCCCACCGCGGAGGCAATATTGTAGTCGATCGGGCGCTGTGCGCTAACCAGCGTGGCAGCGCCAAGCGATATGGTTTGCACCGAGCGCGAGTCGACGACGTAAAGTGCAACCAGGAACTCGTTCCAGATGAACAGCGCGCCAAACAGCGCCGCTGTCAGCATGCCTGGCCGGATGATCGGCAGCATCACCCGCCACAGTATGCGGAAGTGCGTGGCCCCATCGATCATCGCAGCTTCGTCGATCTCGCGCGGAATCTCGTCGAAGAACCCGATGAGGATCCACACAACGAGCGGCAGCGAGAAAGCCACATAGGGCAGGATAAGTCCGAGATAGCTGTCTGCAACGCCGAACGCCTTGATCATGAGGAACAGCGGGATGGCCACCGCGATCGGCGGCATGAATCGCATCGACAGGATTGTGGAGGCGAGCGTGTCCGAATTCTTGAACCGCAGCCGAGAAAAGGCATAAGCCGCCGGAGTGCCGATGACGATGGCAATCGCGGTCGAAATCGCGACGACGATTAGCGAATTGGTCGTGAAGCCAAGCATCCCCTGACCGAACAGGACTTCGTTGTAATTCTTGACGATCTGCGCCCAACTGAAGTTGAGCGTCGGCGGTACTTGCGCAGTGATTTCGATGCGCTTCTTTGTCGAGAGGATCGCAAGGTAGAGGAACGGTGCAACGCCGATGATGCCGATGACCACCAGCACCACGTAAGCGAGGATACGGCCCGGCCTCATGAGCGCACCGTCCTGATCTGCACGTAACGCAGCATCAGCGTCGTGCCGACGATCAGCACCAGCAGCATCGCGTAGGCGACTGCTGCGGCGTAGCCATAGTTCTGGAACTGAAAGCCGTTCTGGAAGGCAAAGAACGCCATCGTGGTCGTCCCGCGTGCCGGGCCGCCATAGCTGAGGCCGTAGATCAGGTCGAACGACCGGAATGCATCAACCGCGCGGAAGATGCCGGCGAACACGATGGCCGGCATCAGCATCGGTAGGGTGATGCGCCTGAATGTGGTAAAGGGTCCTGCGCCATCGACGTTTGCCGCTTCGAACACTTCGGTCGGAAGCGCCTGCAGGCGCGCGAAAACAATGATGAACACGAATGGCGTCCACTGCCATGAATCGACGAGCACCAGCGTCAAGATCGCCATGTTGACCGAGCCGAGCCAGTCCGGCGGAGTCAGCCCGATCGCGCGGATCGTCCAGTCGACAATGCCCCAATCGGGGTTAAGCAGAGTGCGCCACATCACGCCGACGACGATCGGCGTCATCAGCATCGGCAGCAGCAGGATGCCGCGCACGATCCACGAGCCACGCAACTGCAGGTTGAAGAACATCGCGAGTGCCACGCCGAGCACCACCTGAACAACCACGGCGAGCGTCACCATGATGGCGCTGTTCTTGGCCGCGTTCCAGAACTGCTCGTCGAACAGCAATATCCTGTAGTTCTCGAGCCAGATGAAATTGCCGGTGCCCGTAGCCGCCGTGAGGTCGGTAAACGACAGTCTCAGCGAATGGATCAGCGGATAGATCGAAAAGATCGCGAGGTACAAAAGACATGGCCCAAGAAACAGCCAAAGCGTGAGCCTGGTGTTCTCGGGCCTGCCGAAAGCGGATTTGGCGGGGGCGGCGGCCGTCGCAAAGGTCATAGTAGTGTCCTCAGCGAAACCCGTCCGCCCCGTCTTGTTTTAGGCCAGGTGACCGGCCTTGCGGAAAATCTCTTCCCACTGAGCCTGGACTTTGCCGACGGCTGTCTTGGCGTCCTGGGTACCGAGCAGCGCGGCGTTGAACTCCACGTTCATCACGTCATTAAGCTGGAAGAATTCCGGGATACGCGACGTGTCGATGACTTCGGCTGTCGATGCGGCCTTGAGCGAATCCGGCAGATACGGGAACTTGGCCACAAGGTCGGCGTCATTGAATGTCGACGTCCGGCTGGCGTCGATCTGGTAAGTCTCGGCCTCATACTTGTTGAACGCCTTGCTGGTGAGCCAGGTGAGCGCAAGCCATGCGGCCTCCTTCTTGGCCGGGTCTGCATTCTTGGGAATGCCCATGCCCCAACCACCCTGGATGGCGCGTGGCGTCTGGCCCGGTGCAGCAGGTACGGGTCCCGTGCCGGTCGTGCCCGCCACCATCGAGTTCTCCTCGTTGAAGACCGGGCCGGCAATGGTCGACCAGAAGATCATTTGCGCGATCTTGCCCGACGAGAAACCGTCCACGTTTTCAGCGAAGCCGTACTTGGTGACGTTGGCCGGGGCGAACGGCAACAGATCGATGAGCATCTGCAGAGCCTTTTCGCCCTCCGCGGAGGCCACGTTCGGCTTGAAGTCCTTGGTCTGGGGCGAGCCGGTCGTCAGCTTGCCACCGATGGTGATGAAGCGCGTGTACCAGTCCACGGTTGCCAGCGAGAAGTCGTTGGCACCGATGAACGAAGCGCCTGCCACGTCGCCTGTATGGAGCTTTTCGGCTGCGGCTTGGAATTCATCCCAGGTGGTCGCCGGCTTGAGGCCGGCCGCGTCGAACAGGTCCTTGCGATAGAAGTAGATCACCGACCCGGAATGCATGCCCGGGATGCCGTAGATGGCGTCACCCTTGCCCACGGTCATCGTCGCCATGTCGAAATATCCGACATTGGCCATCGCCGGCGGCAGGAAGTCGGCGAGATCCCAATCTGGCGCGGTCAGCGCGGGATTGTCGATGTACTGGTTGAGCTGCTCGTAATAGCCGGCGCCGACCTGCTGGGTGGTGAGGAAGCCCAGAAAGTTGATGATGTCGAACGACGACTGCGGCGCCTGAAGGTTCTGCAGCGTCTTTTCGATCAGCGGCCCGAGCGCTGGTGCTGTGACTTCCAGCGTCATGCCGGTGTCTGCCTCGAACTGCGACATCAGATCGGACACTGCACGGTGGTCCTGCTCGTCACCAGTAGTGAGCAAGCTGAGCTTGGTGCCGGCGAATTTTTTCCAGTCGAAATCCTGCGCCATTGCCGCGCTGACACGGCCAAGCACAGCGGCGGAAACGCCCAGCGCGGCCATTGCCTGCAGAATGCGGCGACGATTGGCGGTAAAAGTCGGGTTGTTGTCGTCCATCTAATCCCCCTCCCTGGTGGATCAAGCCAACGATGCGTTCGTCGGTCTTGAGGTAACGCTATCACCGCTCCGAGAAACTAGTCAATCGATTGCGTAAATCGCCAAATGTGCTAGTCAATCGTTTGGCTTAAGCCCTACGTGCGGCCCTGACATTTGGCATCCCGGAGCGGGCTGTGAGCCCTATCCGGAGCCGCGTGCGGTGGCGCACGTCGGGGCAAAGAGAGGAGAACTCACATGGAAAATGGCAGCGTCGTCGTCACTGGCAGCGGCTCGGGCATCGGTTTCGCCATCGCGAACCGCCTCGCTCGCGACGGATGGAAAGTCGTGGGCATCGAGCTCAATGCAGAAGGCGTCGATCGGCTCGAGAAGAGTCTCGGCAAAGGCCACCGCGTCGTGCGTGGTGACGCCTCCGACCGCAGGGTTTTGAAGCAGGCACGTGAGGCCGCCGAGGCACTCGCGCCGCTGAAGGGCTGGGTCAACAATGTTGGCATTGCCGTCATGGGCAATTTGCATGAGCCGGTCGAGGAGGAGGTCAATCGCGTCGTCCAGGTCAACCTGATGTCGCAGTTCTGGGGAGCGTCCGAAGCCATTCAGACGTGGGTCCGTCACAAGGCCACGGGCTCCATCGTCAACATCGGCTCGGTGCACGGCCGGTCCGCCTTCAACATGTGGGCCGCCTACGATGTCGCTAAGGCGGGCATCGACGGGCTTTCGCGCTACATCGCGGTCGAGTATGGGCCGGTCGGCATCCGCTGCAATTCGGTGGCCCCGGGTGCCATCCGTACGCCGCTGGTCCAGCAAGTCATTCGCGAGAGCCCGGACAGCGCCGTCGCCGAGCGGGAGATGTCGATCATTCATCCGATGGAGAGAATTGGCGAACCGGAAGAAGTGGCAGCCGCCGTTGCCTGGCTGCTTTCGTCCGAATCATCATTTGTCACTGGAGAATCTTTGGCGGTGGATGGCGGACTTACTGCACGTTCCTATAGGTACGATCCTGATGCGAAACTTCTGGACCATTACCGGAGCGGCAAGGCTTGAGTGATGCGGGAGAGATCAAGGGGCCCAGCCGTCCCGCGACTCTGAAGGACATCGCCCAGGCCCTAAAGGTGGACGTGTCCACTGTGTCCAAGGTCCTCAGCGGTGGCGGCATCTCCGTACGCCCTGAGACTAGGCAGTCCATCATGGACGAGGCGCGGCGTGTGAACTACCGCCCGCACGCCTTGGCCCGCAATCTCCGGACCCGACGCACCGGCGCGCTTGGCATCCTGCTCCCTAACTTGATGAACCCGGTCTATGCGGCCATCGTTCGCGGCGCCGTTCGACGCGCCGAGGAGCTCGGCTATGTGATGCTCGTCGCAGATGTCGACGACGAGGCCAGTTCAACTTCGGTCTATCTAAAGCTGGTGAGCGAGCGGCGCATCGACGCTATGATCATCGCCGTCTCGACGCAGTCACGCGAGTTCGTCGACGCCATCGAAAACAACCCGATCCCGCATCTGTTCGTGAACCGCCGCTCCAAGATCGGCCGCAGTGTGACCGTCGACGACTACGGCGCCGGCATCCTCGCCGCTAAGACGTTCGCAGAGTATGGGCACAGCCGTTTGGCCTTCATCGGTGCGCCCGATGAACTCGACACCGCGCAACGCCGCCGCGCCGGCTTCGTCAAAGGCGTCAAGGAAGCCGGGCTCCCGCCATTCATCGATGCCGTCGGACCATATTCTCGAAAGGGCGGCTACGATTCGATGATGTCGCTGATCGACGCCCAGTGGGGTGTGACCGGAGTCTTCGCCTCTAACCTGCTCGTCGGCATCGGCGCGCTCGCTGCTGCACTCGAACGCAAGGTCAAGGTGCCGGACGAGATGTCGATCATCACGCTCGACGCTGAGGATGCGATCTACACGTCACCGCCGCTCACTGCGATCAAGACATCGCTCGACGAAATGGGTGCGCGGGCCGTGGATGAGGTCGATGCCATGTTCCGTGGCGAAGAGCCGGGTGACGTCGTCATCGAGACGCCTCCAGCGCTGATCCTTCGCGGGTCGCTGGCGCGCCCGGCTAAGGCCTAGCGTGCCCCGGCTACGACCTTGCGCTTATGCAGGTCGGCGATCTCCGCTTCTGTGAGCCCCATCTCCATCAGAACCTGGTCCGTATGCTCGCCGAGCCGTGGGGCAGGGCGTGGCGCAAGACGCTCACTACCGGCGAAATTCAGCGGCGATGCAGCACTCAGCAACGATCCTATGCCTGGTTGCTCAATCCGCGCGAACATCGGGTTTCCCGGTGACACGCGAGCATCCTCTGACAGCGCCTCGCCGAAGCTGCGATACGGCGACCATGCGGCCCCCGCAGCATCGAGGATAGAACGAAGTTCCGGAAGGGACCGCGCCGCGACCCATGGAGCCACCGCTTCGGCGATCGCCTCTCGCGCTGCGTAGCGTCCGCTTTCGGTGGACAGGTCGGCTCCCGTCGCGGTCTCGATTGTGCGGATATCGATACCGATAGCCTCGACGAGCGCTTTCCACTGTCGCGCAGTGAGCCCCACTAGCATGATCCGCCGGCCGTCGGACGTTGCGAAATCTCGGCCGAACGCCCCATAGAGATTGTTGCCGTCGCGCTCGGCCACGGTGCCCAGTTCCGCTTGCGCCAGTCGTCCAAGTGCGGCCGTTGCGGCGAATGCGACATCACTGAGCGCAATCGTCACCAGCGATCCCTCGCCAGTTGCCCGCCGCCGCCGGTCCGCCGCGAGCACCGCCAGCGCTGCCATCTCCCCGAGCGCAATGTCCCATGCAGGCAGCACCGCATTGATGGGCTCGGTCCCGCCTTTCGGCCCCGTCACCGACAGGAACCCCGCGGCCGCGTTTACCGTGTAGTCGACCTCGCTCGACCCATCGGCATTGCCGGTGAGCAGCACCACGATCACATCCTTGCGCCGCTGCTTCAGTGCTTCGTAAGCCAGCGCGCCGCGTGCGGGCAGGTTGGTGAGAAAGATCCCGCCATCAGTGCCCGGGGCGGTGATGAGCCTGGCCAGCAGCTCTTGTCCCTCCGGTGACCGCAGGTCCACCTGCAGCGAGCGCTTTCCCTTGTTGAGTCCAACCCAGAAGAGGCTCTGCCCATCCGGTGCCAGCGGCCAGCGACCGAAGTCGAGACCGCCGCCGATCTGGTCGTAACGGATCACGTCAGCGCCAAGCTGTGCCAGCGTCATCCCGCCCAGCGGGGCGGCAACAAACGCCGAGCCTTCCACGATCCGCATTCCGGCGAGCACGCCACTCATGCGAAAAGTCCGATAAAGCGCCAGTCGAGCACGTCGGCAGCTGCACCAGACTCGCCTGTCGCCCGCACCACCACACGAAGACGTGCGAGGCCACCTTCGCCGAGCGCCTCGAGCTTCTCGATGGCGATCACCGAGTGTAGCGTGTCCCCCTCATGGACCGGACCGGTATGGTCACAGCTATGCCAAGCCAGGACCGTTACCAACGAGGGCAGGGCGCGTGTCACTTGCGCGAGAGCAAGTCCGATCGTGTGTCCGCCATAGACCAGCCGCCGCCCATCACCGACGACAGTTCGATCGTGATGCACCGAGGCAAGGTTTAGAGTCATGCGCGCGAGTTCCGGTGCGCTGCTCACCAAGTCGCCACCTGCGAGCTGATAGGTCGACCCTTCTACGAGATCGGCGAAATGCGGGCCGGGTACGGCATCGCGGTAGACCGAAAGTTTCCACTTCGCAGAGGCAGCAGCAACCTGCGTGGTCGACGCGTCCGGCTGCGGCGGATCGATCACGCCCTGTGGCCCGATACCGTTCTCCCTCCGCCCTGGAAGTATGGCGCAGCGGTGAAAATCGAGCACCGCGTTTCCGTCCACATCCGTCGTCCGGATGTGCATCACGGCGAGGCCGCGCGGGGGCCGTCCGGGCTTGGGTGACACCGGTCGTAGCCCGACGATGGTGGTCACGGTTTGCAGCGTGTCGCCAATCACCGGCGCCCTGAGAAAACCGAGGCCGCTATAAAACAAATTCGCAATCGCGCGCTGCGTCACCAAGGTCGACTGCCCGATCGCCACATCCCACACGAGCCCCGGATGCGCGAACGGCGCCGAGCCGGTCACTGACCTCGCCAGTCGGGAGTCGAGGGCGAGCCGGAGACGTCCGCCGACGATGGCATGGTGCATCGCCGCAAAGCCGCTGGTGAGTTCGATGGCGGGCGCCGAGTCGAAGTCGTCGCCAATGCTGAGATCGTCATAGTACGGCCCATCCGTGCCCGCACGCATCTCGCTCATGCCGACGCTCCTGCGCGTGAGAGGATGCGCTCGGCTCCCGCGCGCATCGCCTCGTCGATCATGCCACCTTCGAAGGTCACTACTCCGACACCGCGCGCGTTCGCTTCATCGAGTTGTGCCAGCATCGATTTCGCCCGTGCCTGTTGTTCCGGACTTGGCGTGAATGCCGCCTCGATGACTTCAAGCTGGTTTGGATGGATAGCCCACTTCCCGTCGAAGCCGAGACTGGCGGCATGTGTCGTGGCCTTCGCCAGTTCGTCGGCGGCTCCATCGCCGAGCGCAAAGAAGGGTCCATCGATCGCCAGCAGTCCGTTGCTCCGCGCGGCGAGCAGTATCGCGTCCTGCGCAAAGGCCCAGCCCGTATCCGGGCTTCGTCCCAGCGACGATCCGAGATCACCATAGCCGAGGATCAGTCCCTCGAGACGTTCGCTGGCCGAGGCAATCTCACTGACCTTCGCCAACCCTTTCGCCGTCTCGATCAGGCCCTGCAGCCCCATCGTCACTCTGCGGCCTCCCCGCCGCTCGACTCCGTCGAGCAGCCGGTCGACAAACGCCAAGTCGCCAGCACTCTCGAGCTTCGGCACAACCAGTGTCAGCCAAGGATGATCGATTGCGCCGATCGCGACGATATCCTCGTGGCACCATGCGGTCCCGATCGCATTGACGCGCACCGCGACGCCTCGTCCGGCGAATGCTCCACTACCGAGCGCCGTGACAACCTTTGCCCGCGCTTCGTCCTTGGCATTCGTTGCAACCCCGTCCTCGAGATCGAGCACGATCTCGTCGGCGACGATTGTCGGCGCCTTCTGCAACATCTTGTCCGAGCCGCCCGGCACGCTCAGGCAGCTTCGCCGTCGGGGCAGGGGGCGCATCGGGATTTACTGCTGCTTCTGCGGATCGTTGGGATGCACGGCGAGCGGGCGCACATGGACGGTCAGCCACGGAAAGAACGGCAGCGAACTGATCGCCGCGTGTAGCGCCGTTGCGTCCTCGGCTTCCCAGAGCCCGACATTCTTCCACGTGCCGGGTATCCGCCACAGCTTGCGGAGGATGCCTTGCGTCGCGAGCTCTTTGGCCCGCGCGCTTTCAGCCGTCACAAGTTCGGCGCGCCGGGCGGGGTCCCCGTCCGGCGGCCACTTGGTTTCTATTTCGACCAGAAATTCCACCGCGTATCTCCACCCGCCGAAGCGGCGTTCACATGCGACAGGATCTGCCCAAGGTCGGGCGCTGGCGACTTCAGCACGTCCTGCGTCGCGTCTTCCACGGCATTCTTCACGTCTTCGAACATCTTGGCTAGCTCGCCCGAGGCGATCACTTTCTCGCTCTCAAGGCGATCGGCGAAGATGTTGATCGGGTCGCGCTTCAGCCATTTGTCGAGTTCGCCCGGCAGGCGATAGGTCGCCGGGTCGGAGCGAGAATGGCCGGAATAGCGATAGGTTTTCATCTCGACCAGCGTCGGGCCTTCGCCGGCGCGTGCCCGGGCCACGGCGATGCCCATCTCCTTGGCAACGGTGTCCGCGTCCTGACCGTCAACGATTGCACTCGGCATGTTGTAGCTGGTCGCGCGGATCGCGATGTCTTCCACCGGTGTGGTGAGATTGATGCGCGAATACTCGCCGTAGAGGTTGTTTTCGCACACGAAGATCACCGGAAGCTTCCGGATCGCCGCGAAGTTCAGCGCCTCGTGGAAGGCACCGATATTGGTCGAACCATCGCCGAAGATCGACACCGCGACACGATCCTTACCGCGTGCACGTGCCGCCATCGCCGCACCGCAGGCGACCGGCAGGCCGGCACCAACGATCGCGAAGGTCGGGAGTAGACCGACTTCAGGTTCCACCAGATGCATCGAGCCGCCGAGGCCGCCCGCACAGCCGATTTCGCGGCCGCAGATTTCACCGATCACGCCCTGCGGCGTAACACCGAGTGCCAAAGCGTGACCGTGGCCGCGATAGGTGCAGGTCACGATGTCATCAGCGTCGATCGAACGGGCAATGCCCACCGCGACGCCTTCCTGGCCGTTGGCAAGGTGGGTGGAGCCGCGGATGTGGCCCTCGGCGAAGAGTTTCTGGATGCGCTCCTCGACCTGCCGGATTTCGATCATGCGGATCAGCTGCTCGCGACGATCGCCAAGCGCTTCACGGCGGGCGAGTGGCGAATTGGAATTGGAGATCATGACGCCATCCTCCACCAGGGTGCGGGTGATTTGTTGGTCGAAACGAGCGCCTCAACCTGCTGCACGACATAGTCGGCATTGGGCAGGTAACGCGACTCGAGAACGCCGCTATAGGGCACCGGAGCATCGGGCAGCGTGATGCGGTGTGGCGGGGCTTTGAGCGAGCTGAACAGGTCGGTGGTGATTGCCGAGGCGATATCCGCACCCCAGCCGCTGCCAAGAGTGGCTTCTTCCACCGTCACCAGGCGGCCGGTGCGTGACACCGATTCCGACACGGTCTTCTTGTCCCACGGCCACAGGCTGAGCAGGTCGATGACCTCGATGTTGGCGTTGGACTTCTCGGCCGCCTCTTTGGCGACTTTCACCATCGCTCCGCAGGCTAGCAACGTGGCGTCTTTGCCCGGCCTCACGATCTCGGCGGTGCCGAGAGGAATGCGATAATTCTTGTCGAACTCATATTCTTCGCGGTCCGCGTAGAGCACGCGCGGCTCCAGCACGACGACCGGATCGGGATCTTCGATCGCCGAGCGCAAGAGACCGTAGGTTGTGCGGGCATTCGAAGTGACGCACAGCTTGAGGCCGGGCGTGCCGCGGAACCAGTGGTCCAGCATCTGGCTGTGCTGGCAGCCGAAGCCCTGGCCGGCACCGGCCGACGCACGCACCACCAGTGGCGTCGTCAGCTTGCCACGCGACAGGTAGCGCATCGTGGCGGCCTGCGTCGTCAATTGGTCCAGTGCAACGCCGATGAACTCGATGAACATCATCTCGACCACCGGCTTCATGCCGCAGACGGCAGCGCCGACGGCTGCGCCCATGAAGGCCATCTCCGAGATCGGCGTATCGATGACGCGGTCGGGCCCATGCGAGGCCAGCAACCCTTCCGTCACCTTGAACGGCCCGCCCGCAGCGGCAATGTCCTCGCCCATGATGATGACGGTCGGATCGTCCGCCATTGCATCGTCAAGGGCCCTCAGGACCGCTTGCCTGTTCCAGATTTTAGCCAAGTCTCTTGCCTCCCGATACGCGGCTTTGCGCCTTACTCCACCGCGATGTTAGCCTACAAAAATCAAAAATGGAATCGTTTCCAAACGTCTTGCGTCATTCCGGCTTGAATGTCCCGAATGCCTGCGCGCTTTCGATCAGTTCCACCCGAAATCCGTCAGGGTCGATCAGGTAGACCGCCTTGCCGCCCTTGTTGGGACCGATCGTGGGAGTGACCGGCGGGGACACCGATTTCACGCCTTTCTTGACCAGATCGGCATAGAGTTCGAGCAGGTTGTCGACGTTGAATGCGATATGCCCGTTGCCGGTATTGCCGTTGCCCATGTCCACGGGCACCTTGTCGATGTTCCGGTATTCGAGCAGTTCGAGGCATACATCGGTGCCCGGCAGACGCAGGATCGCTCCGTGAATGTCGACGGTCGGGTAGCCCACCAGTTCGCGGATATAGTCGGCCTGCGGGTTCCACTGGAACCCGAGTTCGAAGCCGAGGATGTCGCGATAGAAGGCGATGGACCGTTCAAGCGATTTTACCGTGAAACCGGTGTGGTGCATCTTGGTGATCTTGGCCATGCGAAATCCTCAGGCGGTGAGATAGCCGTCGTCGCACATCACGACGTGGCCGGTAACGAGTTCGGAGGCATCGCTGCCCAGGAAGACGGCGGTGCCGATCAGTTCACGCGGCAGGCCCAATCGAGGTCGCAGCATGCGTGCCTTGATGAAGTCGGCGGTGATCGAGGTCGTCGTCGCGGCCGCCTTGGTCAGTGGCGATTCCATCAGGGTAGGGCCGATGCCGTTGACTCGCACGCCGCGGTCACGCCACTCGAGAGCCATGCCCTTGGTGATCTGCAACACGCCACCCTTTGAGGCCAGGTAAGCGCTGGCCCACGGATAGCCAACGAATGAGCCGATAGAGGCGATATTGATGATCGAGCCCTTGCCCTGCTTCAGCATCACGCCGCCAAAAGCTTGGCAGCAATAGTATGTGCCCTTCAGATTCAGATCGAGAATGAAGTTGAACTTGTCTTCGGGGAAGTCCTCGGCCGGGCTGCGAAACGCTGAGCCGGCGCTGTTGACGAGGATGTCCACTCGTCCTTGTTCGGCGTTCACTTTCTCTGCAAGCGCGAAGCAGGCGGCCCGCTTCGTCACGTCCAGTTCGGCGACGACCGACGTGCCGCCCTGATCGGCGATCATCTTGCGCGTCGCTTCCAGTCCCGCCGTGTTGATGTCGGCCAGCACGACCTTGGCGCCGAGCTGCGCATAACCGGTGGCGATGGCTGCACCGAGCCCGCTTCCGGCTCCGGTGATCACCGCGACGCGGCCGCGTAGGTCAAAAAGATTGGTGGTGTAGTCTGCGGGTACGACAGCTTCGTCGGCCATTTTGACGCGTCCCTAGTCGAGGATGTGGTCGGGGTCCTGGTGCGGCTGGCTTTTGCACCACGCCTTGTCGACCATGTTGCCGAACCCGGGACCCTGCGGCAGGACCTTCATCAGCCCGCCCTCGATGATCTCTGGCTGAGACAGACAATCGTCGTAGGGATGCACACCGGTCCACGGCACGCCCCACTCGATCGGCTTGTCCTCAAAGCCCCAGGCGCTGAACACCTGGCTATGCGTGTGAGGGAACATGTGCGGGCCAAAATCGACGCCGGCCGCTAGGCACTCGTCGATGACCGAGCGGCCGCCGGTGATGCCCCCCATGCAGGTGAGGTCCACGCGCACGCGGTCCACGGACTTCGCCATGATCAGCGCCTCGGGGAAGTAGGAACCGCCTTGTTCGTCGCCGAACCAGATCGGCATCGGCACGCGCTTGCGCAACTCGGCGAGCTTGCCCGCATTGCCGGGCGGGAAGATGTCCTCGATGCAACCCATATTAATGTCGGCGATGCTGTTGGCATACTCCGCAGCCTCATCGACCGTTTTGAACATCCACACGAGATCCGTGCCGAGCCATGCATCGGGCGCCGCCGCGCGCGCTGCGCGCAGTCGCGCTGCCGAGATTTCCCAGGTGGAGGCCATCGGCGCTTTGAACCGGCGCCAGCCCTTCGCGTAGAACTCGGCCGTCTGCGCGCCAGTCTTGTCCGGCGGCATGATTCCCGGCGGGTAGCCGATGATGCAGGTGGCGGGCATCGGCTTGGCCGTGCCGCCCAGGAACTCGGCGATCGACTTATCGGCGATCTTGGCAGCAACATCCCATGCTGCGAGATCGACAATGGACAGTGCCCGGAGGCCGACACCGGCGCTGTGCGAACCGTAGGAACGCCCCTTTGCGACCCGGAACGTCGTCTCGCGGTCGTCGACTTCGGTACCGACATAGACATGCGCGATGGACTTGCGGATTTGCTCAGCGACGGCCCCGTCGCGCGTGAGCGTGAAAGCCCAGCCCTCGTGCCCGGTAGACGTGCGAACGCGCACAGTTGCGAACTCGCGCATCTTCATGACCCAGTCGCCGAAGATGACGGGCGCGGGCAATTGCGCCTGGATGGTTGCGACGGCAACTTCTGTGATAGTGGCCTTGGTCATATAGCCCCTCCTAAGGGCGCGCGACGGTCCGAATTCGGCCGCACCATAGACAGCGCGTTTTTCTTGGTCAACCGATTGATTAGGCGAAGTCAAACGATTGACAAGGTTGTCGCTGCTCGCCTAGTTTGCCCATCGCGCGGAGGTGGCGACGGCGGCTTGCCGGTGTTCGGCGGGCCGGTTGGCGGGGTTTGAATGGGTTCGATCAGTCTCAGAAATGTCGGCAAGACCTACGGTGGCACGACTGTTGCCGTGACCGACGTCAATCTCGAGATCGAGAATGGCGAATTCGTCGTTTTCGTCGGCCCCTCCGGGTGTGGCAAATCCACCCTCCTGCGCATGATCGCCGGTCTCGAGCCGATCACCGCCGGTGAGATTGCCATCAACGGCCAGGTCGTCAACGACAAGCACGCTCGCGACCGCGACATTGCCATGGTGTTCCAGAATTATGCGCTCTACCCGCAGATGAGCGTGCGCGAAAACATCGCCTTCGCGCTCGAACTGCGCAAGATGCCGCGTGACGAAGTTCGCCAGCGTGTGGACGAGGCAGCGCGCATTCTCGACCTCGGCGAACTGCTCGATCGCAAGCCCGGCCAGCTTTCCGGCGGTCAGCGCCAGCGCGTCGCCATGGGCCGCGCCATCGTGCGCCAGCCGCAGGCCTTCCTGCTCGATGAACCGCTGTCCAACCTCGATGCCAAGCTGCGCGTGCAGCTGCGCGGCGCCCTGGGACGCCTGCACTCACGGCTGAACACCACAACCATCCACGTCACGCACGACCAGGTAGAGGCGATGACGCTGGGCAGCCGGGTCGCGGTCTTCTCTCGCGGCAGACTGCAGCAATACGACACGCCGCACGCGCTTTATCATGCCCCTGCGAACATCTTCGTCGCCGGCTTCATCGGCAGCCCGGCCATGAACTTCTTCCAGGCCACGGTCACCGGAGCTGGTGCGCAGGTCGAGCTGGCCATCGGTTCCGCCCGGGTACAGGTAACGCCGCGTTCGGCCTCCAACCAGCTCAAGACCGGTGACAAGGTCGTCCTCGGCATTCGCCCCGAGCATCTGTCCATCGTGCCGGCCGGCGGCGCTTCGCTGGGCGGACGGGTGGAACTCGTCGAGCGCCTTGAACCCGAATCCTACGTCGGCGTCGTTCCTACCGATGCGGGGGTCGGCATCCGCTTTGCCGACGATTACTCGAAAGGCGCCGCCGAAGAAGCTGAAACCGTACGCACGGACGAACGCATGCTAATGCTGCGCGTGTCGGCGGATCGCCTTCCAGCGCTCAAAGAATCGCTGCACATCATGGTCGACGGCAGCCGCGCGTTGCTGTTCGATATTGCCACCGGCGCGGCCATTTGAGCCCGTCCATCACCCCATCAGCTTCAAAGGCCAATCATGCGTTCAACTCTCAAGATGCCGAAAGTCGGCGATGCAGTCGACGAAGTGGTCGTCGCCGAAATCGTGGTGACCGAGGGCACCGCAGTTACCGAGGGCCAGGTGCTCTACACGGTGGAGACCGACAAGACGCAGGTCGAAGTGCCAGCGCCGTTTGCGGGCACCGTGCGCGAGATCCTCATCAAGCAGGGCGACGAAGTGAAGACCGGCGCACCGACCATCGTGCTCGAGGTCTGATCCAAGTGCCAAGGGTCCATGTCGCGCGTGAAGAGCGGTTTGGCGGCTACCTCGAAGACTACGAGGCCGGCGACCGCTTTCAGCATTGGCCCGGCAAGACCATCACCGAAGCCGACGACCACCTGTTCTGCCTGCTCACCCTGGCGGCCAGCCCGCTGCACATAGACCGGGCCTTCGCCGAGACCAGCATCTACGGCAAGAATATCGTCGTCGGCACCTACATCTATTCGCTGCTGCTTGGCATGAGCGTGCCCGACATCTCCGGGCGCGCCCTCGCCAACCTCGGCACCAGCGAGTTGCGCCACACCGCCCCGGTGTTTCACGGGGACACGCTTTACGGCGAATCCGAAATCCTTGGCGCGCGCCCATCGCAGTCGCGGCCGGGGGAGGGTGTCCTCACGGTTCGCACAGAGGGTTTCAACCAAGACCGCAAGCAGGTCTGCACGTTCACGCGTGCAGTGCTGCTGCCGATGCGGGGCGCTAAGGACAAGTAATGGCACAGGTCGCACTCGAGGGCGTGCGCGTCGTTGAACTCGCAACCGTGGTCGCCGGCCCCGGCGCCGGCCGCTATCTCGCCGATTTTGGTGCCGAGGTGATCAAGGTCGAGGCGCCGGGCGGCGATCCCACCCGCCGCATGGGCTGGACCGGACCGGGCGAAACCGATTCCTATTTCTGGAAACTCGTGAACCGCAACAAGGAAGCGGTCTCGATCGATCTCAAGTCCGACGCTGGCAAGGAAGCGTTGTGGTCGCTGATCGATGGCGCCAGCGTCGTCATCGAAAACATGCGCCCCGGCAAGCTCGAGGCTCTCGGGTTTGGGCCCGACGAACTGCTGAAGCGCAATCCTAAGCTCGTCATCCTTAGGGTCAGTGGCTTCGGTCAGGATGGCCCTTACGCTCTGCACCCCGGCTTCGCCACCATTGCCGAAGCCCTCAGCGGTTTTTCCGGGCTGCTCGGCGAGGAAGGGGGGCCACCACTGCTGCCCCCGATCGCGGTCACCGACGAAGTCACCGCTCTGGTCGGTGCCTTCTCCACCCTGGTCGCCCTGCGCCACGCGGAGCGCACCGGCGAAGGGCAGGTGGTCGACGTCAACCTGCTGACCTCGATGTTCCAGATCATGGGGCCGCTGCCCTCGGCCTATAAGCACATGGGCTATCTGCAGCCCCGGCTCGGGTCCGGCATTCCCTACACGGTGCCGCGCGGCACCTATCAGACCGCCGATGGCATCTGGGTCGCCATCTCGAGTTCCGCCGACAGCGTCGCCAACCGGGTGCTCGCACTCATCGGCCTTGCCGGCGACCCGCGCTATTCCACCTTCCAGGCCCGCAGCAAGAATCGCGTCGAGCTGGAAAAGGCCGTGGCCGATTGGGTTCGCGCCCGGCCCTATGACGAAGTGATGAGTGAGTTCCGCCGCGCCGACGCAGCTATCGCCAAGGTCCTCGACATGAAGGACATCTTCGCCGACGAGCACTACGCCGCTCGCGAGATGATCACCGAGGTCGACGGTATCACCATGCAGAACGTGGTCGCCCGGATGTCGAAGACGCCGGGCAAGCTTCGCCACGCGGGGCGCCCGTTCGGAGCCGACACCGAGCGCGTGCTGAAAAAGAAGTAAGCGGCCGAGATTCCGGGACCTCAGCCGCGAAGCGACACGCTAGTACGTCGCGCGCCCACCGGACAGATCGAACACTGCGCCGGTCGTGAACGAATTCTCTTCGCTCGCCAGCCACGTGATCATCGATGCGGCTTCACTCAGTTCGAGCATGCGGCCGCGCGGAATCTTCGACAGGATCATCTGCAGGAACGCCGGGTCCTGGCTCATCGCCATCGTGGTCTTGGCCACCGCAGGCGTCACGACATTGACGCCGATATTGTACTTGGCGAGTTCCTTGCCCAACGACGTGGTAAGGGCAATCACGCCGGCCTTGGTCGACGAATAGGCCGGTGCGCCGGGGTTGCCTTCCTTGCCGGCAACCGACGCAAGATTGACGATGCGGCCATAGCCCTTCTCGATCATGTGCGGCACCACGGTGCGGCAGCAGAAGAAGGTGCCGACGAGGCCGATCTGGACCACGTCCATGAAGGCCTGCGGCGGATATTCCCAGGTGTTGGCGTTCGGCCCGACGATCGCTGCGTTGTTCACGAGTACGTCGATCTTGCCGAACTTCTCGAGCGCGGCTTTCGTACCCGCCTCGACGGAGTCGAGCTTGCCGATGTCCACGTTGACCACTTGCACTTTGCCCGAGCCACCGTGCTTGGCGGCAAGGCCATCGAGCAGCTTCTGGTCGCGATCCCAGATCGAGACGCTGGCGCCGCTATCGAGCATGCGCTCTGCGACTGTGAGGCCGATGCCCTGACCGGCACCGGTGATGATGGCGACACGTCCATTGAGATCGTAGGTGTTCATGGCTCGCTTCCAGGAAAAGGGAAGGGGCGCCAGGCTCGCGCCGGCGCCCCCAGGGAGGACAATACGACTTAGAAGTTGAAGTCGTCGATATTGTTGGCGTCGAACGTGGTGAGTTCGGCCTGGGTGTTCATCGCGTTCTTTTCCACGATGTTGATCGTGCCCAGGTTTTCGACTTCGAAGGAGCCGCCGACTTCGTTCTTGATCGAGCCGTCGAGCACGCCGAGAGCGAAGTGAGCCGCCAGCCAGCCTTCATTGTAGGGCGACCAGAGCTGGAAGGCCTTCACGGTGCCATCCTTCACGAAGTCGCGCATTTCGCTCGGCAGACCGAGCCCGGTGACATGCACCTTGTCGGCGATACCGCGAGACTGCACGACCTGCGCAGCAGCAGCGACACCCACGGTGGTCGGGGCGATTACGCCGACGAGGTTCGGGTAGTTGGAGAGCAGGGCTTCCATTTCCGTAGTCGACTTCTCGGGCTGGTCGTCACCGTAAACGGTCGCGACCAATTTCATGTCCTTGTACTTGGCGTCGTTCTTGAGAGTGTCGTTCATCGCCGCGATCCAGGTGTTCTGGTCCGGAGCCTCGGTGGTGGCCGAGAGGATGGCGATTTCGCCCTTGTAGCCAATCAGCGAGCCCATGAGCTCGACCTGGTTCGGGCCGGTCTTGGTGAAGTCAACCGGCAGGATGGTGGCGTCGCGATGGCTCTCATTGCCGACGAGGTCGCCGTTCACGGTCAGGACCAGGATGCCCTTGGCCTTAGCCGAGTCGAGAACCTGGTTGAGCGCGTCCGGGCTGTTCGGCGCGATGGCGATCACGTTCACGCCGCGCTGGATCTGCGCTTCGATGAACGGGATCTGCGAGGTGGCTTCAGCAGTGGCCGGAGCGACGAATTCGAACTCGCAGCCCAGCTTCTTGCAGGCGTCTTCGAAGCCGCCCGTGATGCTGTCGAAATACGGGTTGCCCGTATTCTTGCCGATGTAGACGATCTTGACGGGATCCGCGGCGAAAGCCGAGGTCACCATGGCGGTCAGGCCGAGAGCCAGACCGGCGAGAAGCGTTCTTTTGAGCACTTACATTCCTCCTGTTGTGCCGATTAAGGCCGGCGATACGCCCGTCACCTTTGGGTGCGGGAATAGATGAAATTTGTGGCGATGATAGAGACGATGAGCAGTGCGCCGAGCACAACGAGCTGCACCGCCGGCAGCACATTGGCGACGATCATCCCCGTGGAGACGATGACGAGCAGCCAGGCTGCAAGGAACGTCCCGAGGATCGTTCCGCGCCCGCCGAAAATGTAGGTGCCGCCAAGCATGGCCATGAGCACCATCTGCAGTTCTTGGCCGAGTGCCAGGTCGTAGCGCACCGAGCCGAGCCGCGACGCAGTCATGATGCCGGCGAACGCCGACACCACGCCGATCAGCAGGAACAGGCCCACCTTGATTCGTGCCGTGCGGATACCAGCGTGCTTGGCTGCGATCTCGTTGGTGCCGATCTGGTAGATCTGCCGCCCGAAGATCGTGCTGCTGAGCACCACGCCCAGGACGATCGCGAAGATGATGAACAGCGTCACCGGCAACGACACGCCGGCAAAGCCGATCTGCGGCGCACTGCCGATCATGACCTTGTCGACACCGATGAACCATTCCGGCACGCGGATCGAGGCATCGCCAGCGATGATCTGCGCCAGGCCGCGATAAAGCGTCAGCGTGCCGATGGTCACGATGATCGAGGGCAGCTGCAGTGCGATGACGAAGAACGCGTTCACTGCGCCCATGGCCAGCCCGGCCGCGAGCCCTGCAATGACGGCGAGCGGAATGGGCACGCCATTGGCCTGTAGCCAAGCGAAAGCTGCGGCAGATAGCGCCATGTTGGCGGCCGGCGACAGGTCGATCTCGCCGGCGATGATCACCATGGTGAGCACCAGCGCCACCATCGCCACTTCCGAATAGAGCGTGAAGCTTTTGAAGATGTAATTGATGTCGAGGAAGAACGGCGAAAGCTGGCTGCCGGCGAAGACGCCGATCACCAACAGGACAAGCGTCATGGTCTCAGGACGGATGATCAGCGTCTGCCAGCGCGGCCGTGCCGGCGCGGCGTCCTGAACTTGCGGCGTCGCGGCATCCATCGCGCTCATGCCCGCACCCGTTTGAGGCTGATCACACCCTGCTGCCGCACGGTGCGATCGATCAACAGGGCAATGAGGATCACCGAGCCGTAGATCGCCGCCTGCGCTGTGCCCGGAATACCGAGCAGAGGAAGTGCCGCTGCGACACAGCCCAGCAGCAGCACACCGAGCACGGTGCCCATCACGGTGCCAACGCCACCATTGATCGACACACCGCCAATGACGACCGCGGCGATGACCTGAAACTCGAAGCCGGTTCCCGTGTTAGACGGATTAACGAAGCCCCAGCGGCTCGCATACATGATGCCGGCGAGGCCCGAGAGCGCGCCAGAAATGGTGAACACCAGCAGCGTCACCTTGGTCACGTCGATGCCGCGCAGCGGTGCCGCCACCGGGTTCGAGCCGATGGCATAAACCTGCCGTCCGACGCGGGTGTGCATCAGAAACAGGTAGCTCAGGATCGCCACACCGAAGGCGATGATCACGATCCACGGAACGTTGAAGCCCGGCGCGATCGGAAAGTCCTTCGGGATCGCGAGGAACGAGGTCTGCGACAGGCCTTTCAGCTCGGAGGGGATCCACTGCCGGTCGATCTGCTTGGCGTTGGAGAGAATGAACGTCACGCCGCGATAGAGGCTGAGCGTCCCCAGCGTCACGATGATCGCGGGTAGACGGAAGACCTGGACCAGCATGCCGTTGAACAACCCGAGCAACGCCCCCGCCGCAATGGAAAGCGGAATGCCCGTCCACCACGGCACATCGAAGCCGAACCATGTCGCATCAAACCGGTAGAGCATGCCGCTCACCATCGCCGACACGCCGAGCATCGAGCCGATCGACAGGTCGACGTGGCGCGCCACGATCACCATCATCTGTCCCATCGCACCGATCATGATCAGTGGCGTGAGGAGCAGGATGATCCGCATCTGGTCGAGCGACAGGAACTGCGGCTTCACCGTCCCCACCGCCAGGCAGAACAGCACGATCATCACCGCGATGCCGGCTTCGCGCCGGCGGAGGATGCGCATCACCGCGTTCACGCTGCGCGCTCCCGCGTCTGCGGCACGGCCGCGTTCATGATGCTTTCCTGCGTCGCTTGTGCGCGCGGAATATCGGCGGTCAGTCGGCCCTCCGACATCACCAGCACCCGGTCGGACATAGCGAGCAGTTCCGGCAGTTCGGAGGAGATCAGCAGGATCGCGCGGCCCTGCGCGGCGAGCTCGCCGATCATGTCGTAGAACTCGGCCTTCACGCGGATATCGATGCCGCGCGTCGGCTCGTCGAGGATGAGAACGCTTGGATCGGTCAACAGCCAGCGCGCCAGGATCGCCTTCTGCTGGTTGCCGCCCGAGAGCTCACCGATCGGCTGGCGCAGCGACGCGAGCCGGATGCGCAGCTTTTTCACCGATTCATTCGCCAGCGCCTTTTCCACCGTGCGGCTGATGAAGCCGCCCGGCGCGATCTGTTTGGGGACAGCGGCAGTGATGTTCTGCTCCACCGACAGGGTGCGGAAAATCCCGGCCAGTGCCCGATCCTCCGGCACGAAGGCGAGGCCGAGAT
>JBEBHC010000093.1:0-12480 GCA_040081185.1 Devosia sp.
GTGAAGGCAGGCGACCTGCTCCGCGTTCGCCCCGGCGATGCCGTGCCGGTAGATGGCGAGTTGACCGAAGGCGCGTCGGCCGTCGATGAATCCATGCTCACCGGCGAGCCGATCCCGGCCGAAAAATCCGTCGGCGACGCCGTGACCGGCGGCACCCTGAACACCTCGGGCAGCTTCGTGATGCGCGCCACCGCGGTGGGCGCCGCGACGCGGCTGAGCCAGATCGTCGCGCTGGTCGGCAAGGCGCAGCGCAGCCGCGCGCCGATCCAGGCACTGGCAGACGCCGTTGCAGCCTGGTTCGTGCCGCTGGTCGTCGCCATCGCGGTCCTCAGCTTCGTTGCATGGATGATCTTCACCGGGGATATGCCGCAGGCATTGGTCGCCGCGATTTCTGTTCTCATCATCGCCTGCCCTTGCGCGCTCGGCCTCGCCACGCCGATGTCGGTCATGGTCGCCACCGGGCGCGGAGCACGGGCCGGTGTACTCGTGAAGGACGCGCGCGCGCTCGAAACGCTGGCGCGCATCGATACGCTGATCGTCGACAAGACGGGCACGCTGACCGAGGGCCGGCCGGTGCTCGGACAGGTGGTTCCGGTCAAAGGTGTCGACGAGGGTTGGGTGCTCGCGATTGCCGCCGCACTGGAACAGGGTTCCGCCCATCCGCTGGCCCACGCCATCACCGAAGGCGGCAAGGCGCGCAGCGCAAAAACGCTCGCTGTCGATGGCTTCCGATCGGTCACCGGCAAGGGTGTGGCTGCACAATTGCGCAACTTTCCGGTTGCGCTTGGCAATGCCGCAATGATTGCGGACGTGGGCGCATCCCTTGACGAAGCACTCTTGAAGCTCGCCGCCGATCACGCCGCCAAGGGACGTACCGCGATGTATGTTGCCGAAGCCGGCAAGGTCATCGGGCTCGTCACCGTCAGCGATCCCATCCGCGCCAATGCGGCCGAGTCCATTGCGGCCTTGCGGTCGCGCGGCATCGATGTGGTGATGGCGACCGGCGATGCCGACGCCACGGCAAGGTCGGTCGGCTCGAGCCTCGGCCTCGCCGCGATCCACGCCGGCCTCTCTCCCGAGGACAAGCACGACCTCGTGCTGCGCTTGAAGCGGGAGGGCCACACGGTTGGCTTCGCCGGTGACGGTGTGAACGATGCACCCGCCCTTGCGGCCGCCGATGTCGGCATAGCCATGGGCACGGGCGCCGATGTGGCCATCGAATCCGCCAGCCTGACCCTGCTCAAGGGCGACCTGGGCGCAGCGGTGCGCGCTCACACGCTCGCCCGGGCGGCGCTCGGCAACATCAAGCAGAACCTGTGGTTCGCCTTTGGCTACAACGCCCTGGGCGTGCCGCTCGCGGCAGGCGTGCTGTTCCCCCTCACCGGCTGGCTGCTCTCGCCGATGGTGGCTGCCGCCGCGATGGCCCTGTCCTCGGTGAGCGTCATCGCCAACGCCCTGCGGCTCAATTCCAAAACTCTCTGAAGGAGACGAACAATGTTCCGGACATTCGCTTTCACGGCAGCACTGCTGATGCTGGCCGGCAGTGCAGGCGCGGTGGAGCTTCCCCCAATTTGCGGCACAGGCGCCGCAATGGATCATGGCGGCATGGACATGGGCGCCGCGCCCGCACCGGCCGATGAGGCCCACCAGGCACTGATGGCTGGCATGGACGCCATGAGCGCACAGATGGATCAGGCGATGCTGGCCGAAGACATCGACGTGGCCTTCATCTGCGGCATGATTCCCCATCATCAGGGGGCGATCGACATGGCGAAGGCGGAACTGCAATACGGCGATGATCCATGGGCCAAAGACCTGGCGCAGAAGATCATCTCGGCGCAGGAGGCCGAGATCGCCCAGATGCTGGAATGGCTGGCAAAGCAGCCGCAGCCTTAGGGCGCATTGACCCCTGACATGTCAGTGGCTAGAGCGAAGCCAATCCGGATGTCACGAGGCTCCCATGTCCGCGCTCGACCGCGCTTTGACCATCGATGAACTGAAGGCCCTCGCCAAGCGCCGGGTGCCCAAGCAGTTCTACGACTACATCGACTCGGGCGCCTATACCGAGGGCACCTACAAGTCCAACGAGGACGACTACCGGAAAATCACGTTCCGCCAGCGCGTTGCGGTGAACCTCGAAAACCGCAACCTGAGCTCCACCATGCTCGGCCAGCCGGTGAGCCTGCCTGTCGCCATCGCGCCGGTCGGCTCCACTGGCATGACCGATGCCGACGGCGAAATCAAAGCCGCCCGCGCCGCCGAAAAATTCGGCATCCCTTTCACGCTGTCGACCATGGCGATCTGCTCCATCGAGGACGTCGCCGAGAACACCACAAAGCCGTTCTGGTTCCAGCTCTACGTGATGAAGGATCGCGCCTATATCGAGCGGCTGATCGATCGCGCCAAGGCGGCCAAGTGTTCGGCGCTCGTGCTCACGATGGACCTCCAGATCCTCGGGCAGCGCCACAACGATCTGCGCAACGGCCTTACCGCGCCACCCAAGTTCACGCCGCGCTTCGTCGCCGAAATGATGATCAAGCCGGGCTGGGCCTTCCGCATGCTCGGCACGAAGCGGCACACCTTCCGCAACATCGCCGGTCACGTATCCGACGCGGTGAACCTCGCTTCGCTGAGCGAGTGGACGCGTACGCAGTTCGACCTGACGCTCAACTGGAAGGACATCGCCTGGATCAAGAAGCGCTTCGGCGGCCCGGTGATCGTCAAAGGCGTTCTCGATGCCGAAGATGCACAACTGGCGATCGACAACGGCGCCGATGCCATTGTCGTCTCCAACCACGGCGGCCGTCAGCTCGACGGCGCGCCATCGAGCATCCGTGTGCTGCCGTCGATCGTCGATGCGGTGGGCCACAGGACAGAAGTGCTTGTCGATGGCGGCATCCGCTCCGGCCAGGACCTGCTGAAGGCGCTGGCGCTCGGCGCCAAGGGCGCCATGATCGGCCGCATCATGGCTTACGGCCTGGGTGCGGGTGGCGAGGCCGGCGTGCTGCGCGCGCTCGAAATCGTTCGCAAGGAAACCGATACCACCATGGCCCTGATGGGCGAACGCGACATCCGCAATGTCGGCCCGCACAACATCTTCGCCAACGACCTGGAAAAGCGGCAGGGCTATTGAGCGGCGCCTTCGCCGGTCCTCAGCTCAGCTCTGCTTCCATGTCGAGTCCGGGCGCCAGGTAAGTTGCTCGAACACCTTTTTGCCCAGCATGCGCAATTGCGTTTCGGGCATGTCGCCGACGATCGTGCAGGTCACCGTCGCGTCTGCCCAATAATACGCCTCGACGCCACCGCGCGACGTGTATTCCCAGGCTTCCTTTTTGTCCGGCAGCGGACCAGTGATGTAGAGCGTCAGTCGCTCGGCCGACGCGTTTTCGTACATCAGCTGCGCGGCGGGTCCGGTTTCCGAGTAAGCGCCGGCCGGCAGCAGGCGCCCGCCCACCAGCGTGAAGCCTTCGGGGACCAGATCGGGCGCATCGATCTGCCGCTCGATGCGATTGGAGAGCCAGCTTACGAGATGATCCTGCTCGGCGGCGGCGACTTCCACCGCGTGCCGCTTTTCCTTCACGAACAGATTATGCGCCACCACCGCATTGTCGATCAATAGGTCGCTCTGCGCCTCGGCCGGCATCAGCAGGTCGCGCCCGAACCAGCCGGTCGCGCCGCCGAGCACCACCAGCAAAGCTGCGGCGACGGCGAATTGCCGGCGCCAGCTCTGCTCGCGCTTGAGCTCATGGGCGATGTGGTGCGGCTTGAGCCGCGACGGCACCGGCTCCTTTGCCGTGCCGGCGAACAAAGCCGTCAGCGCCTCGTTCTGGCGCTGCCAATGGGAAATCTCGGCCGCCTTGTCGGGATTGGCTGCAAGAAAACGCTCGACGGCGAGCTTCTGCTCACCCTCCAGCCTGCCATCCGCGTAAGCGAGCAGAGCATCCTCGCCGATGCTGAACTCCGTCATTTCACAGTCCTCAGTCTGGGCTCGTCACCCGCCCCGGTCATCGCCCGGAGCGCGGCGCGCGCCCTGCCGAGCCGCGACATCAGCGTCCCTATCGGGATCGACAGGATGTCGGCGGCTTCGGAATAGCTTTGACCTTCCAGCACCACCAGCAGCAACGCCTCGCGCTGATCGGTAGGAAGGGTGTCGATGGCCCGCGCCATCTCGGCAAGCGCGATGCGCCCCGGTTGCGCCGGCGCCACCGCCGGTTCCACCGTCATCATCGCGAGCGGCACCTGGTCGCTCCGCCGCCGCATCTGCCGCAGGTCGTTGCGGTAGATATTGAGCAGCATGCGGAACAGCCATGATTGCAGCGAACCGGTCGGCTGCCACAAGGCCTGCTTGCGGATGGCCCGCTCGATGCAGTCCTGGACGAGGTCGTCGGCCCGGTCGGCATTGCGGGTGAGGGCCCGCGCGTAACGCCGGAGGGCCGGGACTATGCCTTCGATCTCGTCCAGAAACTGCTGCAAGCGATGTTCCTTGGCCCGGCGCGCCCGGAGAGCCCTGGCGCGCCCTGGCCGGTTCTTTTACTCGACTGCGGTATGCCAGGTCCCGCCGACGCCGTCGCCGGTGGTATCGCCCGGCTTGGTGTCCTTGATCCACAGATACAGCGGCCAGCCCTTGTAGGCGACGATCTTCATGCCGGCATGGTCACCGGTGGCATCGGTCCGATCGACCAGCGACCAGTCACCCGACACGGCGGTATCGGCCGGGGCCCAGACCGGGGGCCAGTTCTCGGCGCACTTGTCGTAGCAGTTCGACACGCCCACCGCGTCCTTGTCCCAGATGTAGAGGGTCATGCCCTTGGCGTCGGTCAGGATTTCCTTGCCGCCCACATCGGCGGATTTGACGATGCCGCCGAGATAATCGTCGGCGACGGCGAAGGAGGTCGAGAGCAGGCCGATAGCGGCCGCACCCAGAAGCAGGGTCTTCAGATTCATGACGTTCTCCCTTTGGAGGTCTTTGCACGCGCCCATCCGGCACGAATAGAAGGTCAAACACTGCCGGTACGGGCTTAATCCCGACGGGTCGAAAAACATCGACAGAAGGCGCGCATTTTGCTTGTTTGGTCGCCCATGAAAAGCGGAGGAAACCCATGAAAAGACGTGATTTCTTCAAGGCTGCCAGCGCAGCCACAGCCGGCGTTACGGCCGCCGGTCTCGCCATGCCCGCCATCGCGCAGGCAAGCCCCAAGGTCAGCTGGCGCATGACCTCGGCCTTCCCCAATTCGCTCGATACGCTGTTCGGCGCGGCCAAGCTTCTCTCGACCTACGTGTCGGATGCGACGGATGGTAACTTCACCATCGACGTCTTCGCCGCCGGTGAAATCGTCCCCACCCCGCAGGCGGCCGATGCCGTCATGCAGGGCACGGTCGAGGCGGCCCACACGGCCTCCTACTACTACTGGGGCAAGGACCCGGCTTGGCAGCTGCCCACCACCATGCCCTTCGGCCTCAACGCCCGTGGCATGAATGCATGGTTCTACTACGGGGGCGGCAACGAGGTCTGCGACGCGTTCTACGCCAGGCAGGGCATCGTCGCCTTCCCGGCCGGGAACACCGGCGCGCAGATGGGCGGCTGGTTCCGCAAGGAGATCAACACCGTCGCCGACTTCCAAGGCCTCAAGTTCCGCATCGGCGGCTTTGCCGGTGCGATCCTGCAAAAGCTCGGCATCGTGCCTCAGTCCCAGCCGGCGGCGCAGATCTACGAGGCACTCGAAAAGGGCACCATCGATGCCGCCGAATTCGTCGGCCCCTATGACGACCAGAAGCTCGGCTTCGTGAAGGTCGCTCCCTACTACTACTATCCCGGCTTCTGGGAGGGCTCGGCCGCGCTCCATGCCATGTTCAACAAGGCCAAGTTCGACGCGCTGCCGGCGAACTACCAGTCGGTGCTCAAATCGGCTTCGCAGGCGGTGAACATGGACATGCTCGCCCACTACGACGCTGTGAACGCCAACGCGATCAAGCAACTCGTCGCCGCCGGCGCCAAGCTCGCGCCGTTCAACGCTGAAATCCTCGCCGCATGCTGGCAGGCGACCGAGGACACCTACGCCGAAATGAGCGCCAAGAGCGCCGACTTCAAGACGATGCTCGACTCGCTCAAGGCTTTCCGCAAGGACTTCTACCTGTGGTCGCAGGTGTCCGAAGCACCGTTCGACGCCTTCATGATGAGCCAGCAGCGCGCCGGCAAGCTGTAGGCCGTCAATCGAACTTGGGCGGCGGCGGCACCTCGAAAGCCGGCGGCGTCCCAAGGTCGAAATCGCCCGGCGGCAGCACGATCTCGACATTGTCGAGATCGTCGCCGGCGGGCGGCGCAATGAAGCTCGTCACCAGACCCGGCCAGAAGATCAGGGTCAGCACCAGCACCAGTTGCAGCACCACCCAGGGTAGTGCGCCCCAGTAGATGTCGGAGCTCTTGACCTTCTCGCGCGGAACGATGCCGCGCAGATAGAACAGGGCAAAGCCGAAGGGCGGGTGCATGAAGCTGGTCTGCATGTTCGCGCAGATCATCACGCCGAACCAGACGAGGTTGATACCAAGCGCCTCCGCGGCCGGCACCAGCAGCGGAATGATGATGAAGGCGATCTCGAAGAAATCGAGAAAGAACGCCATCACGAATATGAAAATGTTGACGAAGACGAGAAAGCCCACGACGCCACCCGGCAAAGCCGTGAGCATCGACTCGATCCAGTGCCCGCCGCCCACGCCCTGGAATACTAGGCTGAACACGCGCGCGCCGAGCAGGATGAACACCACCATGGCGGTGAGCTTCATGGTGGCGACCATGCCCTCGTAGAGCAGGCCACGGCTAAGCCGCCGGTTGACCGCGGCCAGAACCATGGCGCCCACGACACCCATCGCACCGGCCTCGGTGGGCGACGCGAGCCCGAGCAGGATCGTGCCCAGCACGATGAAGATGAGGGCCAGCGACGGCACCATGCCGCGCAACAGCTTGAGCCAGAGTTCGGCCCCGTGCAGCGAACGCGCCTCCGGCGGCAATGCCGGAACATCCTGCGGCCGGACGATCGACAGGATCAGCACCCAGCCGGCAAACAGCAGCACCTGCAGCAACGACGCACCGGTGGCCCCGACATACATGTCGCCGACCGGCACGCCCATCTGGCTCGCGAGAACGATCAGCACCAGGGACGGCGGAATGAGCTGCGTGATGGTTCCTGATGCGGCGATGACGCCGGTAGCGTGCCGCACCGAATAACCGTAGCGCATCATCACCGGCAGCGAGATCAGCCCCATCGCAATCACCGATGCGGCAACCGTACCGGTGATGGCGCCGAGGATCGCCCCGACGATGATCACCGCATAACTGAGCCCGCCGCGAATGCCGCCGAACAGCTGACCGAAGCCGTCGAGCAAGTCCTCGGCGAGCCCGCTCTTTTCGAGGATCACCCCCATGAAGGTGAAGAACGGGATCGCGAGCAGCAGGTCGTTCGACAGCACGCCGAACAGCTGGAAGCTGAGATTGCCGAGAAAATCCGGCGCGATCAGTCCCATCTCGATTGCGGCGAGGCCGAAGAACAGCCCGACCGCGCTGAGCGAGAAGGCCGCCGGATAGCCGATCAGCATGAACACGATCAGCCCGCCGAACATCAGCGGAGCCATGTTGGCCCGGATGAGATCGATCATTGCACCGGCTTCTCGTAGGCGAACTCACGCACATAGCCCGAGGTCAGCGCGAGGATGCACTTGATGATCTCGCTCACGCCCTGCAGCGCGAGCAGGCCGAAACCAATTGGCAGCGCCATCTTCGCGGGCCACGGTGGCAGCCCGCCCGCATTGGCCGACGCTTCGCCCGCGGCCAGCGACGACCATGCCCAGCCCCAGGTGAAATGTATGAGCAGCAGGCAAAGCGGCAGGAGGAAGAAGAGCCCGCCGAGCAGGTCGATCCAGCTCCGCGTCCGTTCGCTGACGGCGCCATAGAACAGGTCGACGCGCACATGCTCGTTCATCTTGAGCGTCCACGCGCCGCCAAGCATCACCATGCCGGCGAACATGAACCACACGGCCTCGTTCATGACATTGGAGTAACTGGTGTAAAGCGCGACCAGCCCGCCAAACACCCCCCAGCCTGTGCTGCGCTCCAGCGACAGCAGGAAGCCGACCGAATAGCGCAATACCGCATTGAGCGCACTCAGCAGCGCCGACAGCAGCACGAGCCAGACGGCCACCACCCCGGCAAGACGGCTGAGCGCGTCGATCGCCTTCGTGATCCTGAGGGCAAAGCCCAAGTCCCCATCCTCCCGGCCACGGGCCTCCACCCGCGTGCGAAGCTTTGATGCCACGCTGGCGACCAAGCGCCAACCCTTGCTGCACGCCCTTCCGCCATTGTAACCAAGCCACGCGGCACAGGTTGCCTGGGAGGAAATGGGCATGTTCGTGGTGGGCGGCGAAAGCCTGATCGATCTCATCAGCAAGCCTGTCGGCGCCGACGGTGCGCGCGAACTCGTCGCCAAGGCCGGTGGCTCGCCGATGAACTGCGCTATTGCGCTGAGCAAGCTCGGCCGCGACGCCGGCTTCCTCTGTCCGATCAGCACCGACACCTTCGGCGATTTCATCCTGAAGCCGCTCAACGCCGCTGGCGTCCATCAGCTCATCGCGCAGCGCGTTCGCGAACCTTCGACGCTTGCCGTGGTGACCGACGACGGCAAGGGCAATCCGCGCTACGCCTTCTATCGCGAGGCTGATCGCGCTTTCACCCGCGATAGCCTCATCGCCGCCCTGCCCTCGCAGGTCGAGCTGTTCCAGATCGGCGGCTTCTGCACCATCATCGAAGAGGACCTCAATGTGTGGCTGGATGTGGCGCGAGAAGCGGCGAGCCGCGGCGCGACCATCTCCACCGATCCCAATCTCCGGCCGTCGCTGATTGCCGACATGGATGGCTATCGCAGACGCATCGCACGCTCGCTCGAGCCCGCGAGCATCATCAAGCTATCCGAGGAAGACCTCGAGACGCTCGATGCGTCGAAGACCATCGAACAGCATGCGACCGAAATGCTGGCACGGCCCAATTGCCGCCTCGTGGCGGTAACACTGGGCAGCAAGGGGTCCCTCGCCTTCGCCCGCAACGCCAGAGTGCGGTCGCCGGTCTATCCGGCCAAACCCGGCGGCGACAATGTCGGCGCGGGCGACACGCTGATGGCCGGCATCCTCACCTGGCTGGCCGACCACGACCGTTTGAAGCCGGAGCAACTGATGAGACTCACCGAAGCCGAACTCGGGCAGATGCTGTGGTTCGGAGCGGTCGCTGCCGGCATCAATTGCAGCCGCGTCGGCGCCAATCCGCCCACGCGCGCCGAGGTGGATGCGGTGCTCGCGGCGAATTAATCCCGCGGTTTCGGTAGCGCCGCGCAGATTTCGGCGGTTGCCGCGCGCCGAAGGCCCTGCTTTCATCCACTGTGTACCGGGAGAAATGCGTCATGCGCCTCTGGCAATGGATCCTAGCGGCGATCGTCGTGATCGGCGGCGGCATCGGCCTCTATATGCTGACGCCGGTGCAGGGCCCGGCCCGAGACCTGACGCTGGTGGGCGACGTCGAGCGCGGCACCTATCTCATCCGGCTCGGCGGCTGCGTCACCTGCCACACCAATCCCAGCAATCGTGACGCCGAACTCGCCGGTGGCGCGGGTCTCGCAACACCGTTCGGCACCTTCTATCCGCCCAACATCACTGCGTCCAAAACCGACGGCATCGGCAACTGGACGCTTGCGCAATTCTCGAACGCAATGAGCAACGGCGAAGGCCCCGATGGCCATTTCTATCCGGCCTTCCCCTATGACAGTTACACACTCATGAGCGATCAGGAGATCGCCGACCTCTTCGCGGCACTGCAGACCACGACGGCTATCGACACGCCCTCGACACCGCACGAGGTCGGCTTCCCCTTCAACATCCGCCTTGCCATGGCCGGCTGGAAGCATCTGTTCTTCACGCCGAAGCGCTACGAAGCCGACGCCTCGCGGTCCGAGCAGTGGAACCGCGGCCGCTACATCGTCTTCGGGCCCGGCCACTGCATTACCTGCCATAGCCCGCGCAACATTCTGGGTGGACTGGAAAAGGGCAAGGAACTGTCGGGCAATCCGGCGGGCGGCACTGGCGGCAAGGCACCGTCGCTGCTCAAGGCCGATCTCGTAAAGCACGAATACGATCCGGCCACTCTCGCCAGCGTCCTGCTCGACGGTTTCACCCCCGGCTTCGACGTCCTCGGTGGTGCGATGGGCGAAGTCGTGCGGGACGAAACCTCGCAATGGACCGGGGCGGACCGCGCCGCGGTGGCGGCGTATCTGTTCGACATCGACTAGCCATTTCGGCTTGATCGACGGGGCATCCGGGCCTAACTCCTCAGCATCGCGCTTTTGGAGCCAGCCATGCCGCAGGATGCCGCCGCTCTTCGTTCGACGCTGTCGCTGGCGCCGGTGATTCCGGTGATCATTCTCGATGATGTCAGCAAGGCGCGGCCGCTCGCCGAGGCGCTGATCGCCGGTGGCCTGCCGGTCCTCGAGGTGACGCTGCGCACGCCGCATGCGCTTCAGGTGATTGAGGCAATGGCCAAGGTCCCCGGCGCGGTCGTCGGTTCGGGCACGGTGCGCTCGCCTCTGCAGATGGGCCATTCCGTCGATTCCGGCTGCCAGTTTATGGTGTCGCCCGGCGCCAGCCCGCGTCTGCTCGAAGCGGCCGACGGATTCTCGATCCCGCTGCTTCCGGGCATCGGCACACCCACCGAAGCGATGACCGCCAGCGAGCACGGCTACAATTTCCTGAAGTTCTTCCCCGCCGAAGCGCTGGGCGGCGCGCCGGTGCTGAAGGCGTTCGCTTCGCCGCTCGCCGACATCACGTTCTGCCCCACCGGGGGCATCACGCTCGACAAGGCTCGGACCTATCTCGACCTACCCAACGTTATCTGCGTTGGCGGATCCTGGGTGATGCCGCAGGACGCCATCGATTCCGGCGACTGGAAGCGCATCGAGGGCTTGGCCCGCGAAGCCGCGGCACTCAAGAAGCACTGATGGCTGCGTCGCGCGACCTGCCCGGCCTTACTCATCTCCGCGTCACGTTCAGCGGCGACTTCTACCTCGGCCCCGGCCGTGCCGACCTGCTCGAAGGCATTGCCGCGACCGGCTCGATCTCGGCTGCGGGCAAGGCAATGGGCATGAGCTACAAGCGCGCCTGGAGCCTGGTGCAGGCGCTCAACGAGGGTTTCGGCGCAGCATTGGTCGAGACCTCGCGCGGCGGCAGCGCCCAGGGTGGCGCCGCACTGACTGAAGATGGTGAGGCCGTGCTCGTCCACTATCGCGCCATGCAGGACGCGACCCGCAAAGCCATCGCCACCGAGATGAAAGCCATGCAGAAACGCCGCGATATGGCCCGCGGGAAATAACGCTTGCCCGGCAATCCGGGCTTTGCGACAACCGATATAGTCCAACAAACATATCGGGAGCCGTGATGCGTATCCTGCGCCGTTCTGTCCTCGCCCTCTTTGCCGCCGGCGGCATCGCCGCGGCGACCTCATTGCCGGCGCAGGCCGCCAGTGTCAGCGCCGCCGTCGCCTCGAACTTCACCAAGGTCGCCGAGCAACTCGGAACGGACTTCAAGGCCAAGACCGGCGACGATGTGGTCTTCTCCTTCGGCGCCACGGGTGCACTCTACACCCAGATCACGCAGGGCGCGCCGTTCGAGGTGTTCCTCAGCGCGGACAACAAGCGCACGGCCACGGCCATCAAGGAAGGTTTCGGCGTCGACGGTACCGATTTCACCTATGCCGTGGGCGAGGTGGCGCTCTACTCACCCACCATCGACGTCACCGATGGCAAAGCCGTGCTCGAGGCCAACGCCTTCCAGCATATCGCCATCGCCGATCGCAAGACCGCGCCCTACGGCACCGCGGGGATGGCCGTGCTCGAAAAGCTCGGACTGACTGCGGCGGTAACGCCCAAGGTGGTGACCGGCGAGAACATCGCCCAGACCCTGCAGTTCGTCGACAGCGGCAGCGCCGAGCTCGGCTTCGTTGCCCTAAGCCAGGTCATCGACAAGCCCGCCACGCAAGTCTGGCTGGCCCCGCAGGAAGACTACCCGGCCATCAAGCAGAACGCTGTTCTGCTCAAGACCGGCCGAGCGAACGCCGCCGCCAAGGCTTTCCTCGACTACCTCAAGAGTCCCGAAGCCATCGCGGTGATCGAGGCGGCGGGCTACACCGTCGAATAGCCGCGCGCTTGCACCCGGCAGTTTGCCAGGCTATCTGCCTTATCGGTCCGCAGTTCACCGAGGCGCCGCCACCCCGCGAGGGGAGCTAAACCTGCGATAGACGACACAACCGACACTCAATCTCGTGCCGAGTCGGCAAGGGCGGCCAGCGACGATCCGAAACGGAGCGGCAGCGACGAGGATGAGTCATGACCCGAACCCCCATTTCTTTTTCTGCGCCCGATATGTCGGCGCTGGCCCGCAGCTTGCGTGACCAGC
>JBEBHC010000251.1:0-3277 GCA_040081185.1 Devosia sp.
CTCGCCAGGTTGGGAAATCCACCCTGGTCAGACTGTTTGCCGAGCAGCAGCAACTGTCGCTGACTGAGGTCAATCTCGAGAGGCATCCGGGGCTGGATGTCTCTTTCAAACGCAGGGATCCGCGGCAGATCGTCAACGAGATCGAAGCACTGCCCGGCATGCAGGCGGTCGCGGCCAATTCAATCCTGTTTCTGGACGAAATCCAGGCAGCGCCGGACGCCATCCCGGCCCTGCGCTACTTGCACGAGGAAATGAACGAGCTCCCGGTGATCGCGGCCGGCTCGTTGCTGGAATTCATCCTCTCGGACCATCGCTTCTCCATGCCCGTGGGCAGAATTCAATACCTGCACATGGGGCCCATGACGTTCACCGAGTTCCTGGAAGCGCTCGGGGAAGACAAGCTCAAGAGCGAAATCGCCGCTTACGCGCCCGGCAAGGACATCGGCGCCGTGGCCCACAGGCGGCTTCTGGAATTGTTGCGCAGTTACTATTTTGTCGGCGGCATGCCTGAAGCGGTCGCAGCCTTCGCCAGAGACCGGAAATTCAGCGTGGTGAGCCCGGTCCACGCTTCGATCATCGAAACCTACCGCGACGATTTTCAGAAATACGGCGCGGCCAGGAATCTCACACGGATGCTGAACGTCCTCAACTTCACGGCCCGCAATGTCGGCACGAAGATAAAGTACAGCACTGTTTCGAAAGACGACCAGAGCGTCACGATCAGGAAGGACATCGAGCTGCTGAGCATGGCCCGGATCATTTCCAAGGTGATCCATACCCACGCCTCCGGCCTGCCGCTGCAGGCCGAACTGGATGAAAAAGTCTACAAGCTCCTGTTCCTCGACGTCGGACTCATGAACGCCGTCTGCGGCCTGAGCTGGAATACGCTCGCCAATATGGACGACACTCGGCTCATCAACGAAGGAACCATCGCCGAGCAGTTCATCGGCCAGCACCTGCAGGATCTGCTGGCCGAAAGCCCGAACCGCGAATTGACTTATTGGTTGAGGGAAGGACGTTCCGCCAACGCCGAGATCGACTACGTGGCCGCGTTTGACGGCCGGATCGTCCCGATGGAAGTCAAAGCGGGCAATCGCGGCAGCTTGAAATCGCTGCACCAGTTCGTCGGCGAAAAATCGGTGCCGTTGGCGGTCAGGTTCGATGCCAATCCGCCCTCCATACAGACCGTCGACACCGTGATCCGGAAATCCGGTGTTGCAACGCCGGTACGGTACTCCCTGATGTCCTTGCCGCTGTATCTGGTCGAGCGATTGCCGGACCTGGTTCGCCAATCCTGACGCGGCCGCTATCGGGTGCCCAGCCGCTCGAGCAGGAAATCGCTGCCCTCGGTGTAGATCTCTACCAGCTGCTCGTACGTCTGATAAAGGTCGTGCGTCTGGCCTGGGACGACCCGCTGTTTGAGTTCCACCTGCGGCCGCTGGATCTGCAGCGCACGCGCCAGGGCGATGCTCTCGTTGATGTCCACGTTGAGATCATCATCGCCATGCACCACGAAGACCGGCGACGTCCAGGTCGAGAGGTGGCCGATCGCGGAATGGGCGTACCCGAGCGGATCGGGGGCGGTGTGCACTCCAGCCATGTCGAACCCGACCTTGAACAGGTCCGAATGCTGCGCCAGCGCCTCGGCCGTCATGTATCCGCCCCAGGAGAGGCCGTAGATGCCCACGCCGCGGCGAGCGTCCACATCCTTGCGGGCCATGAGATATTTCGCGGCACCGACGAAATCCAGCAGCTCGGAATTGCCCGCAAAGCCCCAGCCCGGCGCGTTGCGGAAGGCCTCGCCGCGCATGATGCTGCTGCGGTATTCCACCGACAGCACCACGCAGCCGCGGCTCGCCAGATACTGGTTCATCTCGTAGAGGTACTGATAGGCGTCCATGTAGTGGAAGCCCGGCAGCATCTGCCGCCTGATGCCGCCGTGAGAGAAAATGATGGCGCAGCCTTTGGATTGCGCCGGCACGAACAGATGCCCAAAGGCCTTTTGACCGTCGGCGGCTGCAAACTCGACGGACTGTGGCTTCACCAGCAGAGCAGCAGGGAATGTGGCGGGCACTTCCGGCAACGCAACGGTTTCGGTGGCACCGCCCGCTTCACGCACACGGACTCGGGGCGGCTCCGCCCAGCCGGCGCCGATGTAAGCAACTCTGCCGCCTGCCAGCGGCGTGGGCGACCATTGGCTGGCTTCGCCGCGGGTGAGTGGTGTGGGCGGTGCGCCATCGAAGCCCACCATTGAAATATGCCGGCGCTCGAGGTCGCCGATGTTCGTGGCATAAACAATGTGCTTGCGGTCCAGAGACAGCGCGGCGGTCTCCACTTCGCCGTCCCCCGGCGTCAGCCGGATCGCCTTGCCGCCGGAGGCCGGCACTGCGTAAAGGTGCCGCCATCCGTCACGCTCCCACACGAAGCCGACCCAGTCGTTAACGGACCAGAACAGCTCATCGCCATGCTGGCCGGGGCTCAGGGATTGATCCAGACCGTAGTAGACCGATCCCGCTCCTGGCGCCGCCTGCCAGATCTTGCGGGACCTGGGGTCATTCAGCTCCACCACCCAGATGGCCCACGGCTGCTTCGAGACGAACGGACCGCAATAGCGATAGATGCCGCAGGAAGTGCGCTCCCAGGAATTACGATCCATGCCCGGTGAATCGGCCGGTTCGCGCCGGAACGCCAGGCGCCTGCCGTCGGGGGACCACGCGGCGCTGATCGGGACGCGACGCGCACCGGCGAACGTACGCACCAGTTTCGGACCGGCGGGATCCCACACCGACACGGCCTTGGAGGACGTCACGAGCCGCGAGCCGTCGCGCGTGATCGCGAGCCGCGTCGCGTCGGCGGCCCACCGCGAGGTGATCGCGCCTGTCTCCTTGAGGAGCACGATCTCCTTGTCGGTGGCCGCGTAGATCGCTCGACCGTTCGTGGCGAACACGGCGTGCTCGACGCGGAACGGCAGGGTCGCGATCTCGCGATTCGCGCCGACCTCCCACAGCACCGTGCGAGCGCCGTCCTTGTCGTGGACGAGCACGCGCGCTCCATCCTGCGACGCGGCGACGAGCCCACCGGAGATCGTCTTCACGAGGCCGCCGCTCTCGACGTCGAATACGAACGTCTCGCCGCTGCGCCGCACGAACACGCGCTTGCCGTCGATCGTCAGCGCGAGGTCGTCGAGTTGCCCCGGGATGGTGCGCCGCGAGGGTGTGGCCAGCGCCGGCGGCGCGATCTCGCGCAGCACCGCACCGCGCTCGAGATCCCACACGAG
>JBEBHC010000252.1:0-3276 GCA_040081185.1 Devosia sp.
GGTCGTGATCAACGCCCGCGCCGCCGCCCAGAGGATGGGTGGTGCGTAAGTGACGGGAGCGGTGGCGGCGGACATTTGCGGGGAGTGTACGGGTGGGGTGAGGGCCACCGGATAGATTGGTGGGAATGCTCGGGTTTTGGACCTTTCGCGGTCTAACGTACTATGGTTTGGGGCGGACCTTTCCGTGGGATGTGATAACGCAAGACAGACGTGACAACATCCGTACCGTACTTCTTGCGCATACTGTTCAAGTAGGTGGGCTCGTTGGCGACGCAAAACCCCAGCAGCCCCTTAAGGTAAGCAATTTTCTCGTCGTCCAGCTGACCCAGAGTTGCGCGATGCAGCAACGAGGAAATAAGCCGTTTGCGTTGCCGTCCAATAGACACATTGCCTTGAGGCGTCACCACGAGGCCCGTCACCATTCTACGCTGCCCCCGCAGAAACAATCCTCGCTTGTCCTTGTTGAAGAGAAGCTTCGGAGATGTGGATTTTGATATGACGTCCTGCACCAACTTTTCGAATTGCAACACGCTCTCCACGTCGCTGCCAGATGCGGTGATGTCATCGGCATATCTGGAGTAGGCGACATTGGTCTCGGCAGCGATTTGCGCGATTTTCGTATCAAGATCGAACATGAGAATGTTCGATAGTGCTGGAGATGTCGGCGCGCCGATCGACAGCCGCACAGGTCGATTGTGTCCGGCGCCGTAGAAGAATATCCTGGTGACGAACTCTACCTCGTCGAGTTCAAATATTCCCCGCGTATGCTGCGAGGCAAACTTCACCCAATCGACTGCCTTGATGCTTGGGAAGAAGGACTGAAAGTCCATCTTCAGTATGGCCTTGTTGCCCCGATGCACATCTGCATTTTGCCGGATGTTCTTTCCTTGCACATACCCCGTTGCGGCGTCATGCACCGGGAGGCCGTTCAATTTGTGATCTAGCAGGTACCTCTGGATGTACTTCAGCTCCGCTGAAGGTTGCGCAATTTCGCGATGTCCTCCGTGCCGCTTCGGAATGTAGTACACTTTGTATCGCCTGGGAGCGGTAGCGGCGATCCGCAGAATTTCGGTTCCGCCTAACCCTAGCTCCGCGACGAGTTCTCCAAGCAGTTTCATCGCTGGAATCCTCTTGCGCTCGCCGCCGTGTCACGAACGTACTTGGGTGCCTGCCAATCCTGTTTGATAGACCGAACAGCTTCTGTCTTACGCCGCAAGCTGTCGCGCTTTGTTACGCCCGCTTTGAAGCTGTAAGCAAACGGATCACCATCGCATGCGTAGAGATACTCCTTCCCGGAGTATTTCAGGCGCTTCACCCAACCGGCGATCTCCATGCAATAGATTTTGTTGCTCAACTCGTGGACCGGGAAGGTGGGCATGATAGTCAGCAAGCACGATGCAATCGCTGAATGTGAGAGCGCCAGGCCGAGATAGATTATCCAATAGATCAAGAAGAAGACCTGAGCTTCTGGCAGATTCACGTAGAGAGTTGAAGCTGGCACCCGCTTCATATGATCGCCGAGAAATTTCTCGATTTCTTCGGCGTGCGGCGCCACGGATTCCGCATCGAGGAAGCCATTGTCCTTTGTCGTCCACGGAAAGACACCCACGTTCTCATCGCCGTCACGTCGTATGCGTTCCACAGGTCCGAACCGGATAAAGGACTCGTCGGACGCATAGAGTTCTTGAATGAGAATTCTCAGCGAAGGTCGGATAGGCGGACTCGATGCGAAAGCACCAAGCTCTGCCAGCGAACCTGGACTTTCCGCAATGACAACGACCAGCGACGCAATTCGGGCGATGTCTTCTTCGAATGAGATCAGATCGTGGTATCTGGTATCGCGATAAAGCGCATTGGCTTGCTCGGCCAAAACGAATCGAAAGTTGCTCGATCCAGGCCGGTTGGTCCGATAGATATAATCCCGAAGACTTTGCGCGGCACCAGTCAGTCCGACCTTCCCGCCGCAAAGAAAGATCAGCGGGAACGGATGCGTGACGCGAAGCTGGTTCTTGTCGAGATCGTCGTAGAACCGCTTCAACGCCGCAGTCAAAACTCTTTACCTTTGAAGGGAGGAAGTTGTGCGGCGAGCTTATCGACCCGAAGGGTTCGGCGCTTGGCGACGAAAGATAAGATCGCCGTGCGACTTCCTTCCGATAAACCTCCGCAATAACGTACCGTCTGGCGAAACGCCCGACGAGAGTCGTGTCAGTGGTCTTGATCAGACTCCAAGCGCGTAAAGAGGCGATCAGATCGCAGCGATTCTGGCAAACAAGTCGTTAACGAGGTACCGCCGCATCAGTCTCGCTCCCACAGCGGCACCGGCCCCTCACCCCAGCCCTCTCCCGCACTGCGGGAGAGGGGACGACGGCGCTAATCGATCGGTTCGCGTTTTTCGCCGGTGGGGTGGACGTAGATTTCGCTGCCGACTTCTTTGAATTTTTCGCTCATCTCGGCCATGCCGCGCTCGGCTTCTTCTTTTTTTGCGGCGTAGTCGCGGACGTCCTGCGTGATTTTCATGCTGCAAAACTTCGGGCCGCACATGCTGCAGAAGTGTGCGGTTTTGTGTGCGTCTTTCGGCAGGGTTTCGTCGTGGTAGGCGCGGGCGGTGTCGGGGTCTAAGCCGAGGTTGAATTGGTCTTCCCAGCGGAATTCGAAGCGCGCGCGTGAGAGGGCGTCGTCGCGGAGGCGCGCGTAGGGGTGGCCTTTGGCGAGGTCGGCGGCGTGGGCGGCGAGTTTGTAGGTGATGACGCCGACTTTGACGTCGTCGCGATCGGGCAAACCAAGATGCTCCTTCGGCGTGACGTAGCAGAGCATCGCGGTGCCGAACCAGCCGATCATCGCGGCGCCAATGGCTGAGGTGATGTGGTCGTAGCCGGGCGCGATGTCCGTGGTGAGCGGGCCGAGCGTGTAGAAGGGCGCCTCGCCGCAGACTTCGAGCTGCTTGTCCATGTTCTCTTTAATCTTGTGCATCGGCACGTGGCCGGGGCCTTCGATCATGACTTGGACATTGTGCTTCCAGGCGATCTTGGTGAGTTCGCCGAGGGTTTCGAGTTCGGCGAATTGCGCGGCGTCGTTGGCGTCGGCGATGGAGCCGGGGCGCAGGCCGTCGCCGAGTGAGAAGCTCACGTCGTAGGCGCGCATGATTTCGCAGATCTCTTCGAAGTGCGTGTAGAGGAAGCTCTCTTTGTGATGCGAGAGGCACCACTTGGCCATGATCGAGCCGCCGCGAGACACGATGCCGGTGACGCGCTTGGCGGTGAGGTGGATGTAGGCGAG
>JBEBHC010000094.1:0-12217 GCA_040081185.1 Devosia sp.
GGAACCCACCAATGACCAGCAAAGCCGCCCTATGCGCGCTGCTGACAATGTGGGGCGTCGGCGCCGCGCCGTGCGTCCCGGCCTTCGCTCAGGAGGCCGCCAGCGAATCCTCCGATGACGACGCCGATGCCGCCGACGGACTGACCAATCGCGTCTGGGTTCGCTCCGAGGAGGGGCAGTTGCCCGGGTCGATGGTGATCTTCCTCTCCGACGGGACGCTGGTACAGGACTCGTGCTGGGAAACGCACCGGCTATCCCCCTGGGAAATGACATCCGACACGGCGCTGAAATGGGATGAAGACGGCATCGCCATCGCGGCCGACATCGTCACGCTCTCGCCGGAAGAATTGGTGCTCTCGCTGAAGCTGATGGGTGGCGACACGCAGGAGCAGCACTACGTTCCGGCGACCGTGCCATACCTCTGCCCGGACATCCCCAAGAGCTGAGCATCGCTCCAATTTGGGTGACGAAAAAGGCGCGGGTCTCCCCGCGCCTTTCGCATTTCATCGATAAGCGGCTTACTCCGCCGGCTGAGCGACCACGCGTGCCGATCTCCCGCTCAGCGTTCCCTGCGTGATGACGAAGGCAAGCGTCGCGCAGATCGCGAAACCGACGACCATTGGCATCGCTGTGCCGTTCGAGAACGCCCCGACAATCCCCATCACCACAGCAGCGACGATCATCTGGATCGTGCCCATCAGTGCCGATGCGGAGCCCGCGATCTCCCCCTGCTCCTCCATCGCCAGTACGCTGGTGGATGGAAGAACGAGGCCGAGAAAGCCGAAGGCGATGAACATGCCCGCCCCCAGCACCCACACACTATCGAAGCCCGCGAGATAGAGTGCGAACAACGTCAGCATTGAGCCGGCATAACCGGTGACGGCGATCTTAACGACCCGGTTCAACCCGAAGCGTCTGACCAACCAAGCCGTTGCCTGCGACACCGCGAAGAAGCTCACCGCGTTCACGGAGAACGCAAGCGAGTACTGCGTCGGCGTCAGGCCGTAGTGGTTGATGTAGATGAAGCTCGAATTACCGAGGAAAGCCATGAAGCTCGACATCCCGAACGTGCCGATCAGCGTCAGTCCGAGGAACCGACCGTCGCGGAGCAACTTGCCGTACGCTCCGAGCGCACTGCCGAGGCTCGAGTTGATCCGCCGCTCCTTCGGTCGCGTCTCTTCGAGACCGAAGACCAGCAGGATAAAGGACAGCGCGCCAACCAGCGTCATCGTCCAGAACAGCAGACGCCAGTCACCGAATGCAATCACGATCGAGCCCGACAGCGGTGCCAGGATCGGCGAGATCGAGAAGACGAGCATCAACAGGCTCATCAATTGCGCCGCTGCAGCGCCGGTGTAGTTGTCGCGAACGATGGCACGCGGCAGCGACATGGATGCACAGGCGCCGACACCCTGCAGGAACCGGCCGAGGATCAGCAATTCGATTGACGGCGCGATGGCGCAGGCGATCGAGCCGGCGACATAGATGGCCATGCCGAAATAGAGCGGCGGCTTGCGCCCGAACATGTCGCTGAGCGGGCCATAGATGAGTTGACAAACGGCGACGGCGGCCATGTAGGCCATGAGGCTCTGTTGCACCGAAGCGTCGGGAGCACCGAGATCGGCCCCGATCTGGACCAGTGCCGGCAGGTACATGTCAATTGCCAACGGGCCGATGACCGACAGAAGGCCCAGAACAAGAGCCGTACGAATAAGCTTGGCGTTCATCTGAACCGCCTTTCTCAATAGGTGGTGCTGCCGTCAGTGGACGCGCAGCGCAATGTCGAGTGAACTAAGGGCGGCCGCCCGGCGGCGCGACCCGAAAATGCCCTGACGGGCTAGGCATTCTGAATCATCGAGAGAGCACTCCAGCCCGAACCCGAACAATATCGGCGTTCGCCGATGAAGCTATCCTGAACAAGCGCATCCCTGCCATGCGCCGCTACCACACGCTCGGGTGTTCCTTAGAGGACAACCTGCGTGCCGATCTCGACCACCCGGCCGGTCGGGATGTGGAAGTACTCGGTGGCATCCGTCGCGTTGCGGGCGAGCGCTATGAACAAGCGGTCCACCCAGAACGGCAGGCCGCCCTTCGGCGACGGCTTCAGCGACCGGCGGCTGAGGAAGAACGACGTCGACATGATGTCGAATTTCCAGCCGAGCTTGCGCGCCAGCGTCAGCGCCTTGGGAATGTTCGGCGTCTCGATGTAACCGAACTTCACCACGACCCGGTAGAACAAGTCGTTATAGGCGTCGATCGTCACCTTCTCGTCGTCAGGGACGCGCGGCGTTTCGGCGGTCAGCACCGTCAGGATTACGTTGTGCTCGTGCAGAACCTTATAGTGCTTGAGACTGTGCAGCAGCGCTGTCGGTGCGCCGGTAATATCGGCGGTAAGAAAGACGGCCGTACCGGGCACGATGATCGGCTTCTTCTTGGCCAGGTTCTCGACGAGGAACTCGAGCGGGACCTCGTCGCGCCGGGTCTTGTCGGTCAGCCGCTTCCGGCCCTGGATCCAGACGGTCATCAGCATGGCGACGATCGCCGCGACGACCACCGGCACCCAGCCGCCCTGTGCGATCTTGAACGCGTTCGAAACGAAGAATGTCGAGTCGATGATGAGGAACGGCGCGATCACAAGGATTGTCGCGAGCAGGTGCCACTTCCACACGCGCCACATCACGATCGAGATGAGGATGGCCGTCACCAGCATGATGCCCGACACGGCGATACCGTAAGCCGCAGACAGAGCGCTCGACGAGCCGAACGACACCACGAGAAGCATCACGAGAATAAACAGGATCGTGTTGATCTGCGGTAGGTAGATCTGCCCACTTTGCGTCTCCGAAGTGTGCCGCACGGTCAGGCGCGGCAGGAAGTTAAGCGCCGAAGCCTGCCGGGCGAGGCTGTACATGCCCGAGATCACGGCCTGGCTGGCGATCACGGTCGCCGCTGTCGCCAATGCCACGAACGGCAGAAGCAGGTTCTCGGGGATCATCAGGAAGAACGGATTCTCGGCACCGGCCGCACCATTGGCGATGACGAACGCGCCCTGCCCGAAATAGTTGAGCAGCAGCGCGGGAAACACGAGGCCGAACCACGCAAGGACGATCGGCTTCCGCCCGAAATGGCCGAGGTCCGCGTACAGGGCCTCGGCACCCGTGACAGCCAGAAACACCGCGCCGACGACGACGAAGGCCGTATCGGTGTGACGCGTGAGAAAGACGATCCCGTTTGCGGGGTTCAGCGCCCACAACACCTGCGGCGCCTGAATGATTTGCGCAATGCCCGCGATCCCAAGTGTCAAGAACCAGATCACCGTAACCGGCCCGAAGACGGTGGACACCTTGGCGGTTCCGAACCGCTGCACGGTGAACAGGATGACGATAATACCCACCGTGATCGGCACGACCCACGCCGCGAGTTGCGGAGTCACGACTTCGAGGCCTTCGACCGCCGACAGCACCGAGATGGCCGGCGTGAGGATGGCGTCGCCGAAAAACAACGCCGCGCCGATAACACCGATGGCGACAACCCAGCCATTGTGGCCACGCAGGGTCGAGCGGACGAGCGACATCAGGGAAAGCGTGCCGCCCTCGCCCTTGTTGTCGGCGCGGGTGACGAAGAAAACGTATTTGATCGACACGGTCAGCGTCAGCGACCAGACGATCAGCGACAGCAGGCCGAGAACGTCGGCGTTGAGGTCCCCGGTCTTACCGTGCGCGGCGAAGGCCTCGCGAAACGCGTAGATCGGGCTCGTACCGATGTCGCCATAGACGACGCCTAGCGCACCGAGGACCAGAAGCGGAAGCTGCTGTTTGGCGTGACCGGCCGGTTGGGTCGCAACGTCACCGACGGCGCTGCCGGCATTGCTCGCTTGCGTCATGGAGCCTTCATAGCCCCTTCATGAGGCGCGCGGGGAGATACACCCGCGGATTCTGCCGTTCAACGGTGAAATCGGTATGAAGTTGCGCGATCAGGGTTGCGCGTGACGCAGGGCGCTGTCAGGCGCCGCCAACGAAAAGCCGCGGCCGGAGACGATCCGGCCGCGGCTCTGCGCGAAGTCCAAAGGAGAACTAAGACTCCGCGTTAACTTATGCAGCCTTGGCGGCGACCTGGTCGGCTTCGCGGGCGGCCTTGGTGGCGTTGGTCCACCAGGCGAGATTGTCGAGCAGATCCTTGGTGTACGGTACCTGGCCGGGCAGCACGTCGTCCCAGGTCTTCTGGCCCATCATCACGGGGCCGAAATCGGAGCCGCCGATATGGATGCCGTGGCGGACCGAAACGGCCTGCAGTTCGACCATGATGGTCCGCAGGTGCTCGATCGCCCGCGCGCCGCCCACCGAGCCGTAGCTGACATAGGCGACGGCCTTCTTGATGAACGGCTTGTAGGCCCAGTCGATCGCGTTCTTGAGCGCGCCGGGGATGGACCGGTTGTACTCGGGGGTGACGATGATGAAACCGTCAAATTCGTTCAGCTTCGCCTGCCATTTGGCGGCGATCGGGTTCGGCGTCGGCATCCAGAAGTCGGACGCCGGGGCGTCGAACAGCGGTAGCGGATAGTCCTTCAGGTCGACGATCTCGACGTCGAAGTGGCCCGATTGCTTGGCGAGGTTGGCGATCCAGTTCGCGGGCTCGGCGCCTTTGCGGTTCGGGCGGATGCTGCCGATGATGACAGCGATTTTCGGCTTGGTAGTCATTCTATGCGCTCCAGTAACAAACGGTAACTGGGGCTGAATATGTGCCTAATTCGCTGCGCCGCAAGCGGGCAAAAATTCTTGCCGGGCGCACATCAGGTTCACTCAGGCAAATGCTTGTGGCGCAGGCACATTCTTGTTCGCAAAGAGCAGCCGGGCGATTCTTCGCTAAACTCGGCCAGTTGCCCGCTCCAGACATTGCACTGGCGCGATTTGGCGCGAGCATTGTTCGCTATAAGCGACCGCCGAGAATGGCGCGATACTTCCGCACGGCCTCGGCAAACCCGTAGATCAGCGCGTCGGCAGTGAGCGCGTGGCCGATCGAGCATTCGTCGAGATCGGGAATCGCCGCCTTCAGCGCCGCGAGGTTGTTGAGCGTGAGGTCGTGGCCCGCATTGATTCCAAGCACCCTGCCGGCGGCCACATTGTGCCCGGCGGTCCGGGCCGCATCGGCCGTCCGCGCCAGTCGTGCCAGTTCTGCGCGATAATCACCACCGGGATGGCCATACGGTCCGGTGAACAGCTCGATGCGGTGTGCACCAACTTCCGCCACCGCCTGCGGCACCAGCGGATCGGCATCGACAAACAGCGAGACCCGCATGCCGCCGGCCGAGAGCCGCTTGACGGCGGGGATGAGCAGGTCACGGTTACGCGCCACGTCCCAACCATGGTCACTCGTCGCCTGTGACGGATCGTCGGGAACCAGCGTCACCTGCTGCGGGGCCGCCTGTTCGCACAGAACGAGAAAGTCCTCGGATGGGTAGCCCTCGATGTTGAACTCGCGATCCGGCCAGTCCTCGAGCAGCGCCTTCAGCTCGAACACGTCAGTCCGCCGGATATGCCGCTCGTCCGGGCGTGGATGAACGGTCAGCCCCTCGGCCCCAGCCTCGAGGCAGATCTCCCCGATACCGGTGACGCTCGGCCACGGCAGGTCGCGGCGGTTGCGCAGTTGGGCGACAGCATTGAGGTTGACCGACAGGCTTGTCATGCGAGCACCATCAAGCGGCGACGGCGTTCGTCCAGCAGGACTACGGCGATGCCGCTCGCGATAATCAGCGCGATGCCCCAGGTCGCCAGCGTGTTGGGGAAGGTCCCGAATACGAACGCGCCCGACAGCACGGCCCACACCGAGAACAGGTAGTAGAACGGCGCCACCGCCGCTGTCGCCCCGTTCCGGTACGCCAGGAAGATAAACAGGTGCCCGAGTGCAACGCCGGTGCCCGAGCCGGCCAGCAGCAGGAGATGATGCCGCTGCGGCATCACCCATTGACCGCCGATGGCATTGCCAATGCCCGAGCCGATCATCACGAAGAGCACGGTGCCATAAGCGACGATTGGCGCGGGAATGCTGGTGGGCACTCTGCGCCCTGCAATATCGCGCAAGGCGGTGCCCGCCGCGCAGATGAAGGCAAGCCACGCATAGGGCGACATGCCACCACCACCCGGCTGCACCACGAGCAGCGCGCCGGCGAAACCGAGCGTGATCAGCGCCATCCGCATCCAGCCGACCTTCTCGCGATAGATCAGGGCCACGCCGAGCAGCAGCAGCATCGGCGAAATCTGGCCGATGGCCGCGATGTCGGCGATGGGCATGTTGGCCAGCGCGATGATGAAGGCGAGGACTGCCAGGAACTCGAAACTGTTCCGGATCAGCACCCACTTGTCGAGGACATGCCTGATCTCACGGATACTACCGCTCACGATCACCAGCGGCAGCATGATGATAGTCGCCATGATGCCCCTGATGAACAGCACTTCGTACGGCGGCAGGCCGACCGTGGCGAGCTTCATCAGCGCATCGTTTGCAGAGAAAGCACCGGTCGCCAGCACCATGAAGGCGATGCCGCGGAGATTGGACTGGGGAGCGGAAGACACGGCGGAAAACTCGATTGAACCTGCGCGGACGCATACACGAAGCGGGTTACCGCGCGATAGTGGCGTATACGCGTGGGGCCGAAACGGCTTCGGCACATTCCCGGATGTGCCGGTCAACCGGGGCGGCTGAGCTTCTTCCTCTGCCGATCAAGTCGGAACAGGTCGTAATTCTCACCGCCCTCACCCGAGGGCGCGCGGCCTACATCCCCTCCGCCCCACGCGAGATCGCGGCCAAGCCAGTCCGCACCACTTCGACCAGCCCGAGCGGGACCATGATGGCGATGAAGCTGTCGATCTTGCTCGGCTTGCCGGTGATTTCGAACACGAAGCTCTCGGTCGTCGCATCGACGATCTGCGCGCGATAGGCGTCGGCGAGGCGCAGCGCTTCGGCACGCGGCTCGCCGGTGCTCGCAACCTTGACCAGCGCCAGCTCGCGCTCGAGCGCCTTGCCCTCGGCCGTGAGGTCGTGGACCTTGTGGACGGGCACGAGCCGTTCGAGCTGCAGCTTGATCTGCAGCAGCACCTTGGGCGTCGCAACCGTGACCACGGTGATGCGGCTGAGGCCCTTCTCATGCTCAGTCTCTGAGACAGTGAGGCTGTCGATGTTGAAGCCGCGCGCCGCGAACAGGCCGACGATACGAGCGAGAATGCCCGGCTCGTTGTCCACCAGCACCGACAGCGTGTGACGCTCCGGCGCCTGGGTTTCGGCGGCGAGGAAATAGGCCGATCCGCTCGGCTGCAGATGCGCGTTCATCAAACCAGCTCCCGTCCCTTGGCGTCGATGACCTTGCCGATGTCGTCGGCGAAATCGGGCATGATCATTTCGTTGTGCGGCTTGCCCGATGGGATCATGGGCAGGCAGTTCTCGTGGCGCTCGACGAGACAATCGAAGAGCACCGGCTTCTTGACGTTGATCATCTCGCGGATGGCGCCATCGAGATCGGCCGGATTTTCGCATTTGATCCCGACGCCGCCATAGGCTTCGGCGAGCTTGACGAAATCGGGCAGGCTTTCGCTGTAGCTGTGTGCATAGCGGCCGCCATGCAGCAGCTCCTGCCATTGGCGCACCATGCCCATCCGCTCGTTGTTGAGGATGAAGATCTTGACCGGCAGCTCGTACTGCACGGCAGTGGACATCTCCTGCATGGTCATCTGCACGCTGGCTTCGCCGGCAATGTCGATGACCAGCGCATCAGGGTGCGCGACCTGGACGCCGATGGCCGCCGGCAGGCCATAGCCCATCGTGCCGAGGCCGCCCGAGGTCATCCAGCGGTTGGGCATTTCGAACGGGAAATGCTGCGCCGCCCACATCTGGTGCTGGCCGACTTCGGTGGTGACATAGACGTCCCTGCCCTTCGTTGCCTCATAGAGGCGCTGCACTGCGAACTGCGGCTTGATCACCGTGGTCGAGTTCTTGAAGCCCAGCGAGTTGCGCTTGCGCCAGCCATCGATCTCGCGCCACCACGGCGCGATCGCCTCCGTACGGGGTTGATTGGTCTTGGCGCGCCAGATGCGAACCATCTCCTTCAGCACCAGCGAGCAGTCGCCGATGATCGGCAGGTCGACGCGCACGTTCTTGTTGATCGAGGACGGATCGATATCGACGTGGATCTTCTTGCTGGCGGGCGAAAACGCATCGATGCGGCCCGTGATGCGATCATCGAAGCGCGCGCCGATGTTGATCATCAGATCACAATCGTGCATCGCCATGTTGGCTTCGTAGGTGCCGTGCATGCCCAGCATGCCCATCCACTGCGGCGACGAGCCGGGGAACGCGCCCAGCCCCATCAGCGTGGACGTGACGGGAAAGCCGGTGAGCTCGGCCAATTCGCGCAGATGCTGGCTCGCCTCCGGCCCGGCATTGATGACGCCGCCGCCGGTATAGAAGATCGGCCGCTCCGCCTTGAGCATGAGATCGATCGCTGCCTCGACGAGGCGCGTATCGCCCTCGCGCTGCGGGCGATAGCTCTTGTGGCGCGTCGCCTCGACCTCGTTGGGGCCGTAATAGGTGCCCATGGCGAACTGCACGTCCTTGGGGATGTCGATGAGCACCGGACCGGGCCGGCCGCTCGCGGCGATGTAGAACGCCTCGTGCAGGATGCGCGGCAGGTCGGCGACCGACTTCACGAGATAATTGTGCTTGGTACACGACCGGGTGATGCCGACCGTGTCGCATTCCTGGAACGCGTCCGAACCGATCAGCGGCGTCGGCACCTGCCCCGTGATGCAGACGATCGGGATCGAATCCATCAGCGCATCGGTGAGGCCGGTGACCGCATTGGTGGCGCCGGGACCCGAGGTGACGAGGACCACGCCGACCTTGCCGGTCGAACGCGCATAGCCCTCGGCCATGTGCGTCGCGCCCTGCTCGTGGCGGACGAGGATGTGACGCACCTTCTCCTGCTGAAAAATGGCGTCGTACATCGGCAGCACGGCGCCGCCCGGATAGCCGAAAATATCGGTGACGCCCTGATCGGCCAGGGCTGCAACCACCATTTCCGCGCCCGTCATCTGCTGGGGCATTTCAGTCTCTCCTCTGGCCGGATCCGCGGCCGCTTCAATCTGGACTCTCAGGCAACAAAAAAGGCCCCGTTCGGGACCTTGCACGCGCACCAACCTTCGCGGGATTTCATCCCACGTGCCTGGTGCGCTCCGCTACTACGAGAATGTTCCGCACGGGTTGTGCCTCCACAATTCGGGCGGGACGATAGGCGCCGATCGGTTAAGCTGTCAAGTCAGACGCCGATGGCGGTGCCTAGACCGCAATCGAGCCGCGGCGAATAGCTTCGACCACCGTATGCGCCCGGGTCAGCGTGCCGAACCGGCAGGCCACCTTCTTGTAGTGGAACATGACGGTGGGCACCGAAATACCCATCAGCACTGACACATCGTCAGCCGACTTGCCCGCCGCAAACCACGCCAGAACCTCGCGTTCCCGCGCTGTCAGCACGCCGCGCGGCTGCACGGGCTGCGTCTGCAGCATCATCAGCTGCGAGTGAAACGCCAGCGCCAGCATCGCGATTTCGCTGAAGCGCTGCGGATCCACGTGCTTGGTCGCACCCCGCACGAAGATATTGCCGCGAACGCCCCCCTTGGTGCGCACGGGACGATGACCCCGTCGAGAAGTCCGAAATCCTCGGCGGCGTTGAACACGGAAAGCCGCTCGGGATCACCGAGCACTTCGTTTCTCACCGCCCGCCACGTGAACGGCCGCGCAGTCTCGCCGATGCGTTCGGCGACCGCGCAATGGCTGGCCAGGTGCTGCTCGACATAGTGCTCGCACCAGCCATCGAGACCGCGATGATGCACGACGTTGAGCGTATGCGCCTCGGGCAAGGTGGCCACGGCAAAGCCGGAGCCGCCGAGATTGTCCACGACCTGAGAATAGTTGCTGAGGAGCCTCGGGACGCTGGTGGCAGACGTCAGGCTGTCGAAGGAGTCGAGAGGGGGCGTCAAATCGATTTCGGGGTTGCCGCAAAGCTGTTGGCCCGCCATAGCGGCGACACGCCGGATTCTTGAATACGTAGTCTCCGCGAAATTGGCTCGGTAACTGCCATTTGTTGCCCAAAAACATCGATTTTCGGGGTTTTGGGACTGCGGCATTTAGGACGTCGGTCGCACCGCCTTGTGGTGCACATTAAGTTTCCGCGGCGCCGGAACGCCCCCTCGCACTTCAACTGAACCAGGTTCGAACTGTAACTGCGCCGTTCTCCGGGACGGCGCAGCTTTTCGCGCCCTTGTAAGCCCGCATGCCCCGGGCCAATCTGCGGGCATGCAGATCGACTGCGACATTCACCCCGGCATCCCTGGCACGTCCGCCCTGCTCCCGCATCTGCCGGAGCATTGGCGGGAGATGAGTGTCGTGCGGGGCATCAACGATTTGCCCTCGGCTAACTATCCTGACGCTTCGCCGCTGACCGCTCGAAGCGATTGGCGACCGGACAAGGGGCGGCCGGCAACCAGTGCCGCCATCATCGGCAGCCAATGCCTCGATCGCTTCGGCAGCGATATCGGCATTCTCAATCCGCTCTACGGCGTGCAGCAACTCTTTGGCGACGACCTCGCCTCGGCTTATGCCAGCGCCCTCAACGACTGGGTCCGGGCGGACTATCTCGATCGCGACCCGCGCTTCCGCGCCTCGATCACCGTCTCGCTCGAAAACATCGCGCTTGCGGTCGCCGAGATCGAGCGCTGTGCGCCGGACCTGCGCTTCATACAGGTTATGCTACTAGCCGGGACGGCAAGACCACTGGGCCGGCGTCAGTACTGGCCGATCTACGAAGCTTGCGTGAGGCACGGCCTGACGCTTGGCATCCACGCCGGGCAAGAGTTCCGCAACGCTCCGACGGCGATGGGCTGGCCGAGCTACTATCTCGAGGACTACGCGGCAAACGCCCAGACCTTCCAATACCAGCTGACCAGCCTGTTCTGCGAAGGCGTGTTCAACAAATTCCCGACGCTCAAGATCGTGCTGCTCGAGTCCGGCTGGACCTGGGTGCCGGCGTTGCTCTGGCGCATCGCCAAATACTGGGGCGGGTTGCGCTTCGAGGTGCCGTGGGTCGATCGTTCGCCCGAAGAAGTCGTACGCGATCAGCTGCGGTTCTCGCTGACCCCTGTCGATGGTCCCGCCGATACGGATCAACTCCGGCGGGTGCTCGATCATCTTGGCTCGGACCAGCTGCTGTTGTTCTCGACGGATTACCCGCACAACCAGTTCGAGGACGAGGCGGTGTTCCCAGCAGCCTTCGACCCTGCCCTGCGCACGATCATCTCCGCCGATGCGCCGCTCGCGGCTTATCCTCGACTGGGGCCGACGGGATGAGCCTCGATTTCACCGGCATCGCCGATTGCGACATTCACCCCTATTTGCGCTCGCCGTCGGACCTCGACCCGTGGCTGAGCAAGCGGTGGATCGACCACGCGCGCGAGTACGGCTCGCTGCGCAACGCGGCCTACACGGGCGGCTCGCCGTACCACAAGAGCCAGCCCAATGCCGGCCGTCGCGACGCTTGGCCGCCCGAGGGCGGACAACAGGGATCGAGCCCGACATTCCTCGGTCAGCAACTGCTCGATGCGCACGGCATCGGTTTTGGCGTGCTCAATCCGCTCGTTCCGGCACCCGGCGTACGCAACCTCGATCACAGCGCTGCCCTCTGCCGCGCCGTGAACCACTGGCAAGCTGAGGTGTGGCTCGCGCATGAGCCGCGTCTGCTCGGTTCTATCGTCGTCCCTTACGAGGACCCAATCGCGTCTGCGGCCGAAATTCGACACTGGGCGGGCAACGAGCGCTTCGTGCAGGTGTCGCTGCTGTCGCGCACATCGTTCCTGCCCGGCAATCGGCGCTACTGGCCGATCTACGAGGCGGCGGCAGAGACCGGCCTGCCCATCGGCATTCATGCCTTCGGCAATTCCGGCTGGCCGGTGAGCAGTTCCGGTTGGCCGAGTTTCTACATGGAAGAAATGATCGGCCATTCGCAGTCGAGCCAGTCCGGACTGGTGAGCCTCGTGGTCGAAGGTGTGTTCGAGCGCTGGCCGGACTTGCGCGTCGTGCTGGTGGAATCCGGTTTCACTTGGGCACCCTCCCTGATGTGGCGGCTCGACAGGCACTGGAAGACGTTGAAGAGCGAGGTGCCGCACCTCAAGCTGTC
>JBEBHC010000095.1:0-12188 GCA_040081185.1 Devosia sp.
TCTCGAGATTGAGCGTCGGCGGCGCCACGCTGTCGCGCATTGCGAGTAGACAGAAAATCGCCTCGATCGCGCCGGCCGCGCCGAGCAGGTGGCCGATCGCCGACTTGGTCGAGGACATCGCGGCCCTGCCGGCGCTGTCGCCCAGCAGCCGCGTCACGGCACCCAGTTCAATCTCGTCGCCGAGCGGGGTCGAGGTGCCGTGTGCGTTGATGTAGTCGATCTGCGAGGGCTCGATGCCCGCCCGCTTCACTGCCATCTTCATGCAGCGCAGCCCGCCGTCGCCATCGGGCGTCGGGGCCGTGATGTGGTAAGCATCACCGGATAAGCCGTAACCAATCAGCTCGCCGTAGATCTTGGCGCCGCGCGCCTTGGCCCGTTCGTACTCCTCGAGCACGACCACCGCAGCACCCTCGCCCATGACGAAGCCGTCGCGATCCTTGTCGTAGGGGCGCGATGCCTCGGTGGGCCGGTCGTTGAAGCCGGTGGAGAGCGCGCGCATCGCGGCAAAGCCCGCCACCGAGAGCCTGTTCACCGGAGATTCCGTGCCGCCGGCCACCATTGCGTCCGCGTCGCCGAGGGCGATGAGCCGCGCTGCATCGCCGATGGCATGGGCGCCCGTCGAACAGGCCGTCACCACGGCGTGGTTCGGTCCCTTGAGCCCATGGCGAATGGACACATAGCCGGAGGCCAGATTGATCAGCCGGCCCGGAATGAAGAATGGGCTGATGCGGCGCGGGCCCTTTTCGAACAGCGTCACCGACGCTTCGTAGATGCCGCCGATGCCGCCGATGCCCGAACCGATCAGCGTGCCGATCCGCTCGCGTTCGTCTTCGGTCTGAGGTTCGATGCCCGCATCGCTGATCGCCATGCTGGCCGCCGCCATCGCGAAGATGATGTACGGGTCGACCTTGCGCAGTTCTTTGGGGTCCATCCACTGCTCGGCATCGAACTTCCCCTCGGCTTTGTCGCCGAGAGGAATGCGGTGCGCGATCTGGCAGGAGATGTCATCGACCTGGAAATCGTCGATGCGCCTGGCCCCGCTCTTGCTCGCGAGGATATTTGCCCAAGATGCTTCTGCGCCGCACCCTAGCGGGTTGACCGTTCCGATACCGGTGACGACGACGCGGCGCAGTTCCATCGGTGCTGGCGTCCCTGGCGGCTGAGCGGGCTCAGCCGGCGGCTAGCTCAGCCGACGGCCTTGGTGAGATAGGCGACGGCGTCGCCAAAGGTCTGGATCGACTCGGCGGCATCGTCGGGGATCTCGACCGAGAACTCTTCCTCGAATGCCATCACCAGTTCGACCTGGTCGAGGGAATCGGCACCCAGATCATCGATGAAGCTGGCCTTCTCGACGACCTTTTCCGCATCGACGTTGAGGTGTTCGACGACGATCTTACGGACGCGGTCAGCGATATCGCTCATAATGGACTTCCCTTGTTACCAGAACTGGTTCGCTTCGTTTCTTGAAGGAGCGGCGCCTGTTTTGCAGCCATTCCGGTCCAAGCCGACATTAGGCGGGCAAAACGCCGCTCGCAAGCCGCCGCTTCGCCCAATGCGGCGTGGGCACTAACACATAGATTTGGCTTTGACCATATTCAGAAAAGCCCGCTGCACCGGGCTTTCCGCATGGGTCAGATCATCATCATTCCGCCGTTGATGTTGAGCGTGTGGCCGGTGATGTAGGCCGCCCCGTCGGAGGCGAGGAAAACGGCGCATGCCGCGACCTCTTCGGCCGTCCCGAGCCGCCCGGCCGGGATCTTTGCGAGGATGGCCTCGCGCTGCTTGTCGTTGAGTTCGTCGGTCATCGACGAGCCGATAAAGCCCGGCGCGATCGTGTTCACGGTGATGTTGCGAGAGGCAACTTCATGCGCCAGCGCCTTCGACATGCCGATGAGCCCGGCCTTGGAGGCGGCATAATTGCCCTGCCCCGGATTGCCGCCGACGCCCACCACCGAGGTGATCCCGATGATGCGGCCGAAGCGCTTCTTCATCATCCCGCGCAGTACGGCGCGCGTCAGGTGGAACGCTGCGGTGAGGTTCACCGCGATCACCTCGTCCCACTCTTCGTTCTTCATGCGCATGAACAGGTTGTCGCGCGTCATGCCGGCATTGTTGACGAGAATATCGATGCCGCCGAGCGAAGCCTCAGCCGCGGGCACCAGCTTGTCGACCGCATCGAGGTCGCTGAGATTGGCGGGCAGGATCGGATGATCGCCGCTCATTGCGGCTTTGGTCTCTTCGAGCGCCGCGACGCGCGTTCCGCTCAACGCAACCCGCGCACCGGCCGCGCCGAGCGCCTTGGCGATTTCACGCCCGATGCCGCCGGAGGCCCCGGTGACCAGCGCACGTTTGCCGGTGAGATCAAACATTTGGAGGCTCTCCTATAGAGACTGATTCAAGCACAGCGCTCACTCACCGGAGCGCCGCAACCAGCGCCTCGATGTCCGCCGGCGTGTTGACTGCCGTGGCGGTGACATCGGGCGCGATGCGTTTGGCGAGGCCGGTGAGGACCTTACCGGTGCCGAGCTCGTAGAGTTCGGTCACACCTCCCTCGCCCGCCAGCCACTTCACGCTTTCAGTCCAGCGCACCATGCCGGTGACCTGCTCGACGAGGTGTAGCTTGATGGCAGCCGGGTCGCTGGTCGGTGCAGCGAGCACGTTGACCACCACCGGCACCGACGGTGCATTCGTCGTGACCGAGTTCAGCGCATGTTCCATGGCATCGGCCGCCGGCCGCATCAGGGCGCAGTGAAACGGTGCGCTCACCGGAAGCGGAAGCGCACGCTTGGCGCCAGCGGCCTTCAGCAGTTCTATTGCCCGTCCGACTGCTCCCGCGTGCCCGGAAATCACCACCTGCCCCGGTGCGTTGTCATTGGCGACGCCGCAGACTTCACCGTCGCCGGCGTCATTTGCAGCGCGCAAGACGGCTCCGAGATCGAGGCCGAGGATCGCCGCCATCGCGCCTTGGCCGACCGGCACGGCCTGCTGCATGGCTTGGCCGCGTGTCTTGAGCAGCCGCGCCGTGTCGCTCAGCGAAAACACCCCCGCGGCGCAGAGGGCGGAATATTCGCCCAGCGAGTGCCCGGCGACGTAGGACGCGGTGGTCTTGACGCTGACCCCTTTGGCTTCGAGCACACGGATCACGGCCATCGAGACGGCCATCAGCGCCGGCTGGGCATTCTCGGTGAGCTGCAGCGTTTCGGCCGGCCCGTCGAACATGATTGCACTGAGCTTCTGGCCGAGCGCCGAATCCACTTCATCGAAGACCGCACGGGCCTCGGGGAATGCGTCGGCGAGGTCTTTCCCCATGCCGACAGACTGGCTGCCCTGGCCCGGAAAGGTGAATGCGCGCTTGGTCATGGGGCCTCCCGCCTCTTATTATAGGTGAAGCTAGGCGCACTCGCCTGCCCCGTAAAGTTGGCGGGCGTTTGCAGGAGCGACGGCCGGGTGTCAAGCAAAGCGGCGGAAAGCCTTGCTTTCGCCCCCCTTTTCCCCTATCTCCCGCCTCGCATTCGTTCGGCCGGGGGCTGAACGGAGGGTCCGAGTAATCGGATAGGGCTTGTCCCGGCCTCCCGTGTTCCCGCTCTTTGCAAGACTGCTTTGGCGCCTTTCCGGCTTCAAAGGGGCTCCGCGCCGGAAGATGCAGGTTGTAACCTCAGAAGGACGGCGCTCAATGCCCCTTTACGAACATATCTATCTGGCTCGCCAGGACGTCTCGCCCCAGCAGGTCGAGGAACTGACGACGAACCTGACCAACGTCCTCACCGAGGGCGGCGGCAAGGTCACCAAGAACGAATACTGGGGCCTCAAGTCCCTCTCCTACCGCATCAAGAAGAACCGCAAGGCTCATTACAGCCTGCTCAACATCGACGCACCGGCTCCGGCCATCGCCGAGATGGAGCGCCAGATGCGCATCAATGAAGACATCCTGCGCTTCATGACCGTGCGCGTCGACGAGCTCGAGGAAGGTCCCTCGGCCATGATGCAGAAGCGTGATCGCGACGACGATCGCGGCGATCGCCCGGGCGGCCGCCCGGGTGGTGATCGCGGCGGTTTCGACCGCGGCTCCCGCCCGCCCCGCCGGTTCTAAGGAAGGAACGCCACCATGGCCATCAAAGATCTCACCACCGCCCAGGCTCGCCGGCCCTTCCAGCGCCGCCGCAAGACCTGCCCGTTCTCGGGCCCGAACGCGCCCAAGATCGACTACAAGGACGTCCGCCTCCTGCAGCGCTACGTTTCCGAGCGCGGCAAGATCGTGCCGTCCCGCATCAGCGCGGTCTCGGCCCTGAAGCAGCGCATCCTCGCCCAGGCGATCAAGCGCGCCCGCTTCATCGGCATCATGCCCTACGCGGTCTCGTAAGCCGCATCTGAACGTTGAGGTGGCGGATGGTCCGCCACCCCTAACCGTCACTGAGTTCGAATGGCCGTGTCCGAAAACCGGACACCACTTTTCGGGGCCATTCGGGCGACGGGACAGCAAAAAGGTACATCCCATGAAAGTCATTCTGCTCGAGCGCGTCGGCAAGTCCGGCCATATCGGCGACGAAGTCACCGTCAAGGACGGCTATGCGCGCAACTTCCTCCTGCCGCAGCACAAGGCGCTGCGCGCCACCGAGGCCAACCGCAAGCGGTTCGAAGTCGAGCGCGCCTCGATCGAGAAGCGTAACGCTGAGCGTCGAGAAGCCGCTGCCGGCATCGCGTCGGGCCTCAACGGCCAGACCGTCGTGATCATCCGCCAGGCGGGTGAAACCGGCCAGCTCTATGGCTCGGTCAGCTCGCGCGACGTCGCCGAGGCACTGACGGCCGCCGGCTTCCAGGTCGCCCGTTCGCAGGTCGATCTCGCCGACCCGATCAAGACCGTTGGTCTTCACACCGTTTCGCTCAACCTGCACGCCGAAGTCGCCGTGTCGGTCAACGTCAACGTGGCCCGCTCCGACGATGAGGCTGCGCGCCAGGCCAAGGGTGAAGATCTCACCCAGCACAATTACGACGACGAAGCCGCCCAGGAATTCGCCGCCGGCCAGGCCGAAGTGGGCTCGGCGGTCGCCGACGCATTCGGCGACGAATAAGCTTCGCCGCAGTCGAACGAAAAAGGCCGGGAGCGATCCCGGCCTTTTCTTTTGCGCAACGTCATGGGCGCGGCGTTCCGCTACGGTCGCTCGAGCTGATACGTCCAGACTTCCCCTTCCTCGGGGTCGATCACCGTTTCGACGTGGCGGAAACTAGCCTTGGCCAGTACGCCCTGCGAGGCGAGCAGCGACGGCAAGGTTTGCGCGGTCACCGCTGTGACCCCGCTCGCGAAAGCGTAACGGCAGATCAGCGCTACCGCCGCCGAAGCGATCCCTCGGCGGTGTAACTCGGGCACGATCGAATATCCGATCTCGACCATGCCCAGCGCATCGGCCGGTCCCTTGAAGCCCGCAGTACCCGCGAGCACCGCGATGCCGTCGATCATGGCGATGACGTAATAGCCGTACCAGGTCGCGTTGAGCGGGTTGCCGCGCAACCCTACGCGCAGCCAGTACCGCGTCTGAGCATCGTTGTAGAGCGGCGGCCAGGATGGCGGCGCGGCGGCGGCGAGTTCTCTTGCGAGGTCGTCCCCCGAGATGTCCTCAAGGTCGAGATGAGCGAGCGTGGTGGGCACGAGCCGCACCCGATCGCCGTAAAGTTCTGTCATTTCATTGGACCAATTGTTCGGGCCGCAAGCGGCCACGACATAACGCTCCCGCAAACGCAGGAGACCAGGGCCGGCTTGGCGCGCCGGCTAAGCGCGAAGTGCAATGACGGACAGAGGCATCTCGAAGTCAGCCTGCCCCGCGGGCAGGTTAGCGTTGCTAGCAGGCGAGCCGTGAACGGCGACTGAACGAGGAAGCGTCAGGCGCCAATGCCCATCCGCGCCAGCAGATGATCGCGCCGCACGAACTGGTGGTAGAGGGCGGCGCCGACATGCAGCGCGAACAATGCCAGCAGCACCTTGCTCATGATACCATGAGCCAAACGCGGAATGATCCCGGCGAAATCCGGTACCGGCCCGCCGCTCAACAGCGCCGGCATCGCACCCGACAGGATCAGCGTAGTGATGCCGCTCGACGCCATGAGGATCAGGATCACGTACAGCGCGAGGTGTACCCCATTGGCCGTCATCTGTTGCCAGCGCGGCTGATCGGCGGGCGGCGACGGGTGTTTGTCGGCAGCCCACCACCACACGATGCGCAGCAATGTCAGCACCAGCACGATCGTACCCAGCGCGATGTGCACCAGTAGCAGCGCCGGCTGCTCGGACACGTTGGCCACGGCGAAACCCGCGCCAAAAGCGAGGATAACAGCAGCGGCGCTGGACCAGTGGATGAGGATGGCCACGCTGCCGTAACGGTTCGGACTGCTCTTGCTTGCCATCGTTCTTCTCCTTGCGTTCGACGCCCTTGCCGATATACATAGCTCACTATGCATTTCAATAGCAAGCTATGAATATGGCCTATCGTCGCGAGCAATCCGCCGGCTATCTCACCAACTGGACGGCGCGGCTGTTTGCCCGGGCGCTGGAGCGCCGTCTCGTCGACGGCGGAGGCTCGGGCTCGATGCCGGTGTTCTTCGCGCTCACCAGCGAGGGCGAGATGAACCAGAGCGCCCTCGCCCGCTGGGCCGGCGTCGAACAGCCGACGATGGCCAACACGCTCAACCGCATGGAGCGCGATGGCCTCATTGTCCGCGCGCCCGATCCGGCCGATGGCCGCAGCGCCAGGGTGAGCCTCACCCGGCTGGGCCGGCAGCGCGCGAGCGAGGCGCTCACAGTGGCCCAGGAGGTCAACGCGCTCGGCCTGTCGGCACTAAAACCCGCCGAGCGCGAACATTATCTCGATATGGTCAAGCGCATCGCCGCAACGCTCGAGGCCGATGGGCAATAACGCCCGCCCTCCACCGATTCGAGTCGAGTCCCAACTCCCGCCCGATTGCGGTTTTATCCACGCTAATCTCAACTGCGCACAGGCGGACAAAACTGAGTCGCGAGACGGGCCTTGCTTGGCCCATTGCACCAGTGGTTAACAGAGCCCTGAGGGGGCCACTTCGGTATGGCGGAAACGAACGTAGCGCGCATCCGTCCGGCGGATGACAAGAGCTTTCGGCTCGCGCCGCAGAACGTCGAGGCGGAGCAGGCCCTGCTCGGCGCAGTCCTCGTCAACAACGAGGCGTTCTATCGCGTCTCCGATTTCCTTCAGCCGGAACATTTCTACGAGCCGATCCATCGCGAAATCTACGATGTGCTCGGCAAGATCATCCGCGCGGGCAAGACGGCGACGCCGGTCACCGTAAAGACCTTCCTGCCCGACAATCTCATCGCCGATGTGACGATGGCTCAGTATCTTGCGCGCCTCGCGGCGGAAGCGACGACCGTCATCAACGCGGCCGATTACGGCCAGTCGATCTACGACCTCGCCATCCGCCGTGCGCTGATCCAGATCGGCGAGGAAATGACCAGCGTCGCCTATGACGCCGATGTCGATATGACGGCGCCCAAGCAGATCGAGGAAGCCGAGAAGTCGCTGTTCGATCTCGCCGAGCGCGGCCGCTACGACGGCGGCTTCCAGACCTTCTCGGCGGCGTTGACCGAAGCCATCAAGATGGCCGGTGAAGCCTATGGCCGCGACGGCTCGCTGTCAGGCACCGCAACCGGCCTCAGCGATCTCGACCGGCTGATGGGCGGCCTGCAGCGCTCCGACCTCATCATCCTCGCGGCGCGTCCCGCCATGGGCAAGACGTCGCTTGCCACCAACATCGCGTTCCACGTGGCGCGGTCGTGGAAGGGCGAAGTGACGCCCGATGGCCACCGCAAAACGGTCGATGGCGGCCAGGTCGGCTTCTTCTCGCTTGAAATGAGTGCCGAGCAGCTGGCGACGCGTATTCTCGCCGAGCAGGCGGAAATCTCCTCGTCCGACATTCGGCGCGGCAACATCCACGAAAGCCAGTTCACGCGGCTCGTCGATGTCTCGCGCATGCTGGAGACCATCCCGCTTTACATCGACGATACCGGCGGCCTGTCGGTCAGCCAGCTTGCGGCTCGCGCCCGTCGCCTGAAGCGGCAGAAGGGCCTCGATCTCATCATGATCGACTACGTGCAGCTGCTCTCGGGGTCGTCGCGCAAGGCCAACGAAAACCGCGTACAGGAACTCACCGAAATCACCACGACGCTCAAGGCCCTGGCCAAGGAGTTGGAGGTCCCGATCATTGCTTTGGCGCAGCTCAGCCGCGCCGTCGAGCAGCGCGACGACAAGCATCCGCAGCTCGCCGACCTGCGCGATTCCGGCTCCATCGAGCAGGACGCCGATGTGGTGCTCTTCATCTATCGCGAGGAATACTACCTCAAGAACAAGGAGCCGCGCGAAGGTACGCCCGAACATCTCAAGTGGCAGGAAGAGATGGAGACCGTGCACGGCCGCGCCGAAGTGATCATCGGCAAGCAGCGTCACGGGCCCACCGGCACAGTGCAGCTTTCGTTCGAGGCGCAGTTCACCCGCTTCGGCAATCTGGCCCGCGACGCCTACCTGCCGGAACGGCCCGAATGATCACGCCGCCGCCGCTCACGACCGGCTACGGCTGCCGCCTCACGATCGATCTGGGGGCGCTCAAGAAGAACTGGCAGGCGCTGGAAAAGGTGTCGAACGGTGCGCTGTGTGGCGCCGTGGTGAAAGCCGATGCCTATGGCGTCGGCCTGCTGCCCGCCGCGCGCTCGTTTCACGCTGCCGGCGCGCGCTTCTTCTTCACCGCCACGCCCGACGAGGCCATCGCGCTGCGGGCCGCACTACCCGATGCCCACATCTTCGTGCTCGACGGGTTGTTCCCCGGCGCCGCCGCGCTTTATGCCACCGAGCGCATCATGCCCGTGCTCAATTCGCTGCCGATGCTGGAGGAGTGGCTGGTCGCCTGCCTCGAGCGCAACGAGGCGTTGCCGGCCGCAGTGCATTTCGACACCGGCATGAACCGGCTCGGCTTCCGGCTGAGCGAGACCTCCATCGTCAAGCGCATGATCGAAGATGTCGGCTACGCGCCGCAGATGGTGATGAGCCACCTCGCCTGCGCCGACCAGCCTGCGCATGAGAAGAACCGCACGCAGCTGGCGCTGTTCACCTCGCTCATCGCGCAGTTTGCCAACATCCCCGCCTCGCTCGCCAACTCCGCCGGCACGATGACCAGCCGCGACATGCACTTCCAAATGGTCCGCCCTGGAATCGCGCTCTACGGCGGACGCGCGGTGGCCGGCCGCCGCAATCCGATGCTGCCCGCGGTGCGGCTCGAAGCGCCGATCCTCCAGATCCGCGACGCGCGCACCGGTGAATCCGTCGGCTATGGCGCGACCTACACCCTGTCGCGCGACAGCCGCCTCGCCATCATCGCAATCGGCTATGCCGACGGCTTCTTGCGCTCTTTGTCGTCGAGCAACAATCACGGCGGAGGCTACGCGTTCGTCCGCGGCAGGCGTGTCCCGGTCGTCGGCCGCGTTTCGATGGACATGACGGCGCTCGACATCACGGAACTGGGCGACGACGCGCCCCTGCCCGGCGAAATGGTCGAAGTGCTGGGCGAAAATCTCACCGTCGACGACCAGGCCGACCCCGGCAACACCATCGGCTACGAGCTGCTGACCAGCCTCAAGGGGCGGTACTCGCGGACATACGTGGATAGTGCGGCGGGAGACCCGACCCAGCCGCCGGAATAGTCAATCGTCGCCGTCTCCGCGACGCGAGGTAGCGGGACCAGAATCGGGTGTATGAGGCCGAGAGCGCGGAGATTTCCAGCGCGCCGCGTCGTGCTTCTCTCGGGCCAGCGGCCACCCCACGCCCGTTAACGGGGAGAGCGAACGTGGCGCTTCTGGCCAAAAGCGGACGCTCACGCCCCTTCCTTCGGTACCGCGACCGTCGCTTCCTATCCACTGCTATCGGCGGTAGGGTCCTGCGGTCACAGCGGAGCGTCACGCATGCCTAACCTCTCAGAGCACATCGCCAGCCAGCCTACGCGGACACTAGAACCCGGGGATACATTGTTGATCGAAGGCGAGGGGCACGGGGACCTCCATGTGCTGCTCATGGGGGAACTGATCATAGAACGTGGAGGGGTCAAGCTTGCCAGCCTCTCCAATCCGGGAACGGTTGTGGGCGAGATGTCCGTGCTGCTGAGCCGTCCCGCCACAGCGACCGTTCGTGCGGTTGGGCCAGCGCGTGTTCGCAGTCTCACTGACGCTGCGCGCGTGATGGCCGGGGACGCCGAGCTCGCTATGCATATCGCTGCGCTGGTTGCGGCTCGTCTCGACGCGACCTCCTCCGTCGTGGTCGATCTCAGCCGTGAGCTTTCGGGCAAGCCGCAGGAACAGGGTATGCTGGGCAGACTGTTCTCGGCCTTGCACATCACGCCTAAGGCGGCGATTTCCGACGAGCGGATTGATCTGTTTGTCGAAGACCCCTCCAACTGGCCCCGCACCCCGTTGTAGGAAGGCTATTGGCGCGAAGTGGTCACGCCCTGATGTAGCGAGGGCGTGGGGCACGCACGGACGGGGGACAACGCGGGGGCTACGGCCGCGCTGTTGGGGCTCCTCGCCCCGTCCGCCTGCGTTGTTCACTTTTCGTTCTTTACTCTGGACATATGCTCAGGTACACGGAAGCGAACCCCGAGCATCCCCATGGCCAAAGCCAAGACAGCCTTCGTCTGCCAGTCCTGCGGCACTGCTCATGTGCGCTGGCAAGGCCGGTGCGAAGGGTGCGGCGAGTGGAACACTGTAGCCGAGGAGATGCTCGACTCGGGCGTCGGCGCCGGTCCTAAATCCGCCACCGCGTCCGGCCGCCCCATCGCTCTCGTGCCGCTGTCGGGTGAGACCGAAAGCGCGGCGCGCATCGAAACCGGCATGGCCGAGCTTGATCGCGTAACCGGCGGTGGTTTCGTCATGGGCTCTGCGGTGCTGGTCGGCGGCGATCCCGGCATCGGCAAATCCACGCTGCTGCTTCAGGCGGCAGCGGCGCTCGCTAATCGCGGCCAGCGGGTCGTCTATGTGTCCGGCGAAGAGGCGGTGGCGCAGGTCCGGCTCCGCGCGCAGCGGCTTGGGCTCGGGCAAGCCGATGTGCAGCTCGCTGCGGAAACCAATGTCGAGATTATCCTGTCGACACTGCAGGCGGGGCCGGCGCCGCACCTCGTCATCATCGATTCCATCCAGACACTGTGGACCGACCGCGTCGATTCCGCCCCAGGCACCGTCACCCAGGTCCGCACCTCGGCGCAGGCGCTGACGCGCTTTGCCAAGAAGTCCGGCGCGGCCGTCGTGCTGGTCGGCCATGTCACCAAGGACGGGCAGATTGCGGGGCCGCGCGTCGTCGAGCACATGGTCGACGCGGTGCTCTATTTCGAGGGCGACGCCAGCCACACGTTCCGCATCCTGCGCGGCGTCAAGAACCGCTACGGCGCGACCGACGAGATCGGCGTGTTCGAGATGACGACGCTGGGCCTGATGCAGGTCGCCAACCCATCGGCACTGTTTCTCGACCAGCGCGACAAGGACGCGGCGGGCTCCGCCGTCTTCGCCGGCATGGAGGGCACGCGCCCGGTGCTGTGCGAAATCCAGGCGCTCGTGTCGCCCTCCCCGCTCGGCACGCCGCGCCGCGCCGTTGTGGGCTGGGATTCCTCACGGCTGTCCATGGTGCTGGCAGTGCTCGAGACGCGCTGCGGCGTTCGTATCGGGGCCAATGACATATACCTCAATGTCGCCGGCGGGCTTCGCGTGAACGAACCCGCCGCCGACCTCGCCGTGGGGGCAGCGTTGATCTCCTCGTGGACCGGGTCACCGCTGCCGCCCGCCGCAGTCTATTTCGGCGCGATCTCGCTGGCCGGCGGCGTCCGGCCGGTGGTTCATGCCGGGCTCAGGCTGCGCGAGGCACAGAAACTGGGCTTCCGCAAAGCGGTCACCGGCAAACTTGCCCCGGCCGACAAGGGCGGCGGGCTGGTCACCGCCGAATACGCCGAACTGGCCGAACTGATCGGGCAGATCGCCGCTAACGGCAAACGCGCCGAAGCGGACGAATAGCTTTCCGTGCAGATCGGCCCTGCAAGCCCCGGCGCGGCTTGTGAGGCCCGGGATAAGCGGCTAAACGGGGCGAAAGCCAAACTGCCGGGGCAGAATCTCATATGTTGACCGCTTTCGACGTCGGCGT
>JBEBHC010000096.1:0-12184 GCA_040081185.1 Devosia sp.
GGGCGAGGCGGCCCGCGCCGCTAATGTAGCCTACTTCACCAGATCTTTGCCCACGCCCTTGCAGACGAACTGGGTGGTGAAAGCCTTGGTGTAATCCACCGACGTGTCATAAAGGCCGATCTGGACCATCTTGTCGAAGAAGTCCTTCTCGCGCGCATCGGTGATGCAGCCGATGCCCTGCTCGACGGCGTCGCCTGAAACGAGGATGCCGTATTCCTTCATCTTCGCCAGCGAGAACGCCAGCTGCTCGTCGGTCATCTCGGGATTGTCCTTCTTGATGAGCGCGTTGGCAGCGGCATTGTCACCGTAGAGATAGTTGTACCACCCCGTGATGGACGCATCGACGAAGCGCTGCACGAGATCCGGGTTCTCGGTGACCAGCTTGACCGATGTTTCGACGGTGGTGGAGTAGGCCGAGTAGCCTTCGTCGGCGAACAGGAAGATCGTCGGCGAGAAGCCGCCCTGGCGCTCGACTTCGAACGGCTCGGACGTGACGTAGCCCTGCTGCACGGCCTTGTCGTCGGCGATGAAGGCCGCAGGGTTGAAGGTGTAGGGCACGTACTGTTCGTCGCGGAAGCCGGTAAAGGCCTTCTTCATCCACTCGAACTTGGTGATGAGCAGGTCCTTGCCCATGATGATGTGGTCGGCCTTGGCGAGATCGGCGAAGGTCGCGTAGCCCGCATCGGGATGCGTCATCAGGATCTGCGGGTCCTTCTGGAACATCGCGGCGACGGTGATGAACGGAATGCCTTCCTTGACGCTGTCGAGCGAAGACAGGGCGCCGCCCATGTAGAAGTCGATCTTGCCAGCGATCAGCAGCGCGCGGTTGGACGCCTGCGGTCCGCCCGGCACGATGGTCACGTCGAGCCCGGCCTTGGCGTAGGTGCCGTCGGCCACGGCCTGGTAGTAACCGCCGTGCTCGGCCTGCGCGACCCAGTCGGTCCCGAACGTCACCTTGTCCTGCGCGAGTGCGGCACCGGCGGTGAGCGCGACGAGCGCGCCAGCGCCGAGAAGTCCGTTGAGAATTTTCATCTGTCGTTTCCCTGTTGCCCATCGATCCCGAAAGCTCGGGATCGAGCGGTGCTTTTACGGGCACCGTCTGCCTGATTGATTCCGCGCGCCGCGCCAGAATGAAAGCACAAAAACGCAGCAGCCGGTCAATTGCATAGATTTTCGGCAGCGGAGGCAGAAACAGGGCTGGAAATCATGGGGTTTTGCCGGTTAGCTGGGCAGCGACCACGAGGCCCAATTGCACCGCCCGCTTTCCCCGACGACCATTCACCCGCCGTTTGCCCCCTATAGCCACGGCGTCGAAATTCCCGCCGGGCAGAAGCTGGTGTTCTGCTCCGGCCAGCTCGGCATCGGCCAGGATCAGCTGGTGCCGCCCACAGCTGCAGGCCAGACAGCCATCTGTCTCGACAATATCGAGGCCATCCTCGCCGAGGCCGGGCTGACGATGGAGCATGTGGTGAAGCTCAACGCGTATGTCACCGGACGCGAACACCTGGCCGGCTACATGGAAGTGCGGAACAAGCGCTTCAGCCATCCGCTACCCGCATCGACATTGATGATGGTTTCCGGCTTCGCCCGCCCCGAATTCGTCGTCGAGATCGAGGCAATCGCCGCCGGCCCGGCGGAGGGACACTGAGATGGTACGCAAAATCTGGTGGAATGATTTCTCAGCGCTCGATTTCGAGGGCATCGACCCGATGCGCACCATCGCGATCCTGCCGATCGCGGCGGTGGAGCAGCATGGCCCGCATATGCCTGTCGGCACCGACACGATCCTCAATCAGGGTTGCCTCGACCTGTTGGTGAAGCGGGCGCCCGACGATTTGGACATCCGCATCCTGCCCGTGCAGTCGGTGGGCAAATCCAACGAGCACATCTGGGCGAAAGGCACGGCGACCTTCACCGCACACACGCTGCTCGATGCATGGTTCGAACTCGGCCAGTCGGTGAGCAGGGCGGGAATAAAGAAGCTCGTTTTCATCAACTCGCACGGCGGCAATGAATCCATCATGGATATCGTCGGCCGCGAATTGCGCGTGCGCGAAACCATGCTGGTGATGAAAAGCGGCTGGACCCGCTTCCAGCCGCCCGATGGCATGCTCACCGATCTCGAGAAGCGCCACGGCATCCATGCCGGAGACCTCGAGACGTCGCTGATGCTCCACTTCCGCCCAGAATTGGTGGACATGAGCAGGGCCCAGGACTTCGTGTCCGCGGCAGCGCGCGACGAGAAGGACTTCACCTACCTCAGGCCGACCGGCACCCATGCCTATTCATGGATCGCCTCTGATTTGAATCCGGCCGGTGCGGTTGGCAATGCCGCGGCGGCCACCGCAGAGCGGGGCAGGGTGATCGCCGACGCCGAGGTGGCGGGCATGCTGGCGCTGCTCGATGAAGTCAGGCGCCACGCACTGCCGGTCTGAGGTCGATCAGGCCGTCTTCAAGCTGGTCAGCCGCTCCACCGAGTCGACGATCAGGTCGCAGAACTTCTTGTGGTCGAGCTGAATCGCGACGGTGTGGCGGAAGTCCACCTGTTCGTTCGCGGTGCCGCCGAAATGATGCATGCCGCCCATCTTTTCGAAGTTGCAAACGGTCATACCTTTGGTCCACCGCCCGGCCGTCTCGACGCGGATATCGGCTTTCTCGGTGGTGAAGACACTCGGGTCGATCAGCGCCGCGACGCAGCATGCATCGTGCACCGCCGGATAAGCGATCTGCAGTAGTCCGCCATGCGTCGTTGCGATGAAGGCCCAGATATCGAGGATGAACTTGCTGATCGGGCCGCCGATGGCGCGCACCCGCTCCTGGAGCTCCGGCGTTGCCTGAGCCTGGTGGGTGAGATCCAGCCCGACCATCGTGACGTCCCACCTGGCGCGGAACACCACATCGGCCGCCTCGGCATCGGCATAGACGTTGAACTCCGCCGCCGGCGTGATGTTGCCGCGCGTATAGGCGCCGCCCATTGCGACCACACGTTTCACCCGCTCGATGATGCGCGGCTCCTTGCGGATAGCGAGCCCGATATTGGTATAGGGGCCAACCGGCACCAGCGTGACCGATTTCGGTTCGTGCTCCATCACCGTATCGATGATGAAGTCGACGGCATGCCGCTTGTCGAGCTCGAACGAAGCGGGCGGGAGTTCCGGACCATCGAGTCCGGTTTCGCCGTGCACTTCCACCGCGAGCACCTGGTCGGCGATCATCGGGCCGGGCGAGCCCTTCGCGACAGGCACCTTGATGCCGTAGGCCGTGCACGTCGAAAGCGCATTGCGGGTGGTGTTGTCGACGTTGTGATTGCCCGACACCGTGGTGATGCCGAGCAGATCGATATTCGGATTGGCCGCCGCGAGCAGGATCGCGATTGCGTCATCGTGTCCGGGATCGCAGTCGAGAATGATCTTTTCCATGGCAGTCGCCTTGCTGTTTCGGCGCGAGGCTAACGGTTAGCGCCGTGCGGCAGTCAACAGAACGCAACACCAGACGATGGCCCCTGACGCCTGCCGAGGCCTCGTTTTGACTGGTGCGGGTAACCTTTCCGTCATTCTGAAGTTCATCACCCGGCGGGGTCGGCTAGAACTCCCGTAGCGTCCAGTCTCCCTGTATCAGGACCGGAATCCAAGTTGAGCGTGTTGCCACCCCAATCGACCGCCGCCCCCCGCGGTCGCAATTCGACCGATGAACCCGCGCCGCGACGGGCGCGATCCACCGTCAATTCGGGCGAAACGCGCCTGGTCTTCCTGCTCGCGCAGCAGACCATACAGCAGTGGCAGTTCCTCACCGGCGGTGGCGAGCAGGGGACGAGCCCCGTCACCGGCTCCGATATCGAGCGCGGCCGGTCGCAGGTGTCGGCGCTGGTCAACCGGCTCCAGCCCCTGACCCGATCGCGCAACCTGGCCACACGCTTTGAAGCCGAAGAATTGCTTCAAATGCTGACCAAGACGGATCTTGCCCTGCGTGCACTGCGACCTGTCGGCGGCGCAGCATTCGACACCTCGCATCAAGGTGCGGTCGACGTGCGGGCACGGTTGACGTCAAAGTTGCGCGGCCGGCGGCGCCCGAAGGACTCGTGACACAAACGTCGTGTGGACGAGAGCGACGCGAACTGTCGCTCGGGGTGGAGGAGCTGGCTGGGGAACCTGGATTCGAACCAAGATTGACGGAGTCAGAGTCCTGATCGATCCATTGATCTTGCAACGCTTTCCGCGTTCGTGCGCCGCCTATGTGCCATGCGGCCCGAAAATGGCTCGCTCAGCGGCCTTCAACTCGGCTTGCTCATCGGCCACCGGGAACAGATGCCCGTAAGTGTCGAACGTGATCTGGATCGACGAGTGGCCCATACGCGTCTGCACGGTCTTCGCTGGCAGCTCCAAGCCGCCGTCGACTTTACGATTGATGAGCCAGCTCGCGAACCAATGTCGCAGCGCGTGGAAGCCGGGGTACTTGGGCGCGAGGATTGCCTTGCCGTCCTCGTCGACCTTGCCGGTATCGACGGTGAGGCCCGCTGCGATCTCCGCCGGCCACATTCCGCGGTGGACCATGTTCTGATGAAAGTCGACGCCGCCCTCCGTGTTCGGGAAGACGAGTCCCAGCTCGCCCTTGGGGCAGGCCAGCTTCCATTCCTTCAACGTGTTGACGACGATCGGGGGCAGGGGGATCGACCTAATGCCGGCGTGAGACTTGGGGGCGCCAATCTCTCGGTAGCGGTCGGCACGCTGGCTGACCTGTAGCGTGCCTTTGAGGAGGTCCACATCGGACCATTGAAGCCCACGAGCCTCGCTTGCTCTAAGGCCGGCGAACGCCATGGTCATCAGCAATGGGCGGTAACGGCCAATAGCGTGGTCCAAGAGCCGCTTCAGCTCCTGCGTGGTGGGCAAGTCTACCCCGACCGCCAAACGCTTCCTGGCGCGGCTCTGTGAGCCGTTGCGCGCGGATCGAGTGCGCGAGGCTTCTCTTACTGGATTGCGCACCGTCAGGCCGCGGTCCTGCGCGTCGCCCAGGATGCTGCCAAGGCTCACCGTCACACGCTTGACCATGCCCGGCGATCGGCCGGCCTCGCGCAGGCGATCATGAAAGTCGCGAATGACGGGGAGGGAGAGCCTGTTGAGCCGCATGGTGCCGAGCATTGGCTTGATGTGCAGCTCGAGATGCTGTCGGCGCTGATCGATCGTCGTGCGTTCGAGGCCAGAGGCGTCGCCGGATTTGATCCACAGATCGCCTGCCACTCCGACTGTCACTGTCTCCGCGTCGGCTGTGTGGACGCCATCGCGCACTTCTGACTTCGCGGTGAGCAGGAACTGCTCGGCGTCTTTCTTCCGAGCGAACGACTTACGACGTCGCTTGCCGCGGCCGTCGATGTAGTCGGCTACCCAGCCTTCATTTGGGCCCGTGTAAGGGTCGGGCCAGCGGCGCTTGCGGACGCTCATTTCACTGCCCCATTACGACCTTGCACGGAACTCGCCAGACTGTGGTCCCCCCTTGCCAACCGATCTCGTTCACCCGACACTTTTCTGCGCGCATTTCGAAAAGAGGCAACCCGGCATTTGTCGCTGCAGAAGTGAGCAGTCGAACGCCGTTCAGTATGTTTGCCTGTGAGGAAGACGTCACCACAGTTCTCACACGCATGCGGCTGCGCTCCGAGGCTCGCCGCGAGGAGCAACTCCATGAACATGTACTGCCAAAGGGACCTTGGTTTTAGCTCCACGTTCATCCCAAGCGCCCCTATGGCGATCTGCGGCGACAAGACAAAGCCCTTGAGAAACTCGTTGATGATCTGTCGCTGCACTTCACCACGTTTCGCATGCACGTACGGCACGTAGTCGTTCAGAAAGCTCTTAAGTTCGCGCTGCCTTGAGACCAGGCGCTCGAGAGAGTCCTCTCCATATGCGACAGGCAAGCCGTATCGGTCCAAGAAGGCACGGAGTGCCTCGACGTCAGATGCATTCGTGAATCGCAGAGCAACCAGGCTCTCCAAACTATCCAAGGACAGGCGTTCGGTAACCCGGTTGGGGTTCTTAGGTCTAAAGTGAAGTCCCTCAGGGCGGATCCTCTCTAGAAGAGAAGCATTTTCAGGCAGCGGTTCGGGCCTCAGGTCCACCAGATCAACGCCGTCCGGGCAGCGTTCCCATTCGATAGCGAGACTGAACCCGATGTTTGCTTGTAACGCTAACATCTTCACCTGCTGTATATGTTGCACTACGGCCTGTAATCAGAGCCTTCCACCGACTACGGTAATTTAGCCACTACCGTATCGAGGTTTCCAATGGATACTGAGCATTCTGCACCGCTAAAGCTCATCTGGGGCGCCACGGAGATCGGCCGTGTTTTGGGTGTGTCGCGGAGACGGGCATTCCACTTGCTCGAAACCGGCGAACTGCCGGCTCGCAAGGTAGGGGGACGCTGGGTCGCGGACGTAGCGTCGCTCGCCGAATTGTTTCGCCGCGCTCAGAAGTCTGAATAGCTTCAGAAGTGGTCGGAGGTGTCCTCGACCCTGACGACGATGCTGCGGACCACGAGCGAGCAGAGCGCGCGCGTCTGCGCGGCCGGTTTTGCGAGTTGGTGCTTTGGGCGCCAAACTTGACTCATCTCGACAAGTTGGTCGCGATTGCTATCGCCGGTTATTTGAACCTCGAAACAGGGGCCTGCTTTCCGTCTCAAAAGCTCCTGGCGAAGCAGCTGGGAGTCTCAACGCGGGCAATTGCCGCTAGTGTCTCGAGGCTGAAGAACTGTCGTTGGATCGACGCTCGAAGGGGTGATCGGACCAAGTCCAACCGATACCTTTTGCTCCAGACGCATATTCTCGACATGGAAGATTGGCGTCGAGAAAATAAGGAAACGCTGAGGCGTGATGTGAAGCGCATTTCACATCAAAAGCGTCCTGAGATGAAACGCCTCTCATCCTCCGAGATGAAGGAGGCTTCATCCTAACAATAGAGAGGAACTCCACAGAGTCTCGGTATAGAAGGACATCACCATCCGAAGCTTTCGCGTTTAGCGCGCCAATGCTCGGTAAGGGCCGCAAACCCGATCGCCTCGTAAGTGTGCGCACGCGCTCGCAGCTTAAGGTATCGGGTCCAGTGCATGCCCTTGGGCTTGTCAGGAAAGGGCAGTGTCAGGTTTCCACTTCCGCCCAAGCACATTCGAATGCTTTGCGCTTGCGAGACGGCCCGCCAATGCCCCGACACCTGTTGGCTGTGGTAAGAAAGATGGCTGCACTGCCGACAGCGGAACCGCCTCCCGCTAAGATACAGGATCGCGCATCGCGAACCGCAATCGGGGCACCTGAACCAGCGCCGCCGGCCGCCAAGATGCTGTGGCGTCCATTCATACCCGATGCGCTGCTCGGCCCACTCTCCGTCGGGGTTTTTGCATATGGTCAGGGATATTGGCCCGGGCCACAACCAGACACTGGCGATATGCCGACCCGCCGACGTCCAATTCAAAGTTGGAAATGCGCCGGGCCTAAGGTTTCCGGTCCTTTCGCAATACCGAATATCCAACCGGAGTTGGCTTTCGCATATACCTTTTGCCATCCGAATTGCCCTCCCGGCGGTAGGGGTTTCCGTCAAAAATGGACCCCGAGGATACCGCAAGGGTACGTCAAGGTTCCCACATGATTTCGACCCTACGCGCAGCCTCTCGGAGGCACCATGATGCGACGTCCGCTTCTGGCCCGAAGCGGACAGTTGCACAGCTTGCCCTCGACGTTCTCAGCCGTTAGCAATCTGTGCAGCGACGGTCCGACCGAGGGTTGAGTCCAAGGTCGGTGCAAAAGGGAACACGGTGCGGATTACCCATCAGGGGCCAATTCCGTGGCTGCCCCCGCAACTGTAGCGCCGATACGCGCCCATAATGCCACTGGTCGATCGACTGGGAAGGCGGGCGTGGCAATGGCGTAGCCAGGAGACCTGCCTTCGCTCCTGTCGCCATGAGGCGGCATGATCACATAGTCCGCGCACGGTGGGTGCGATCTGGAGGCAATATGCATATCGAAGAAGGCATCGTCACGGGTGCCAAGATTTTCCTTAGCTACGGCACCGCAGTGGTGTCGCTCGGTCTAGGCGCCAAGATGCTGATCGACAGCTTGCGGCGGGAAGGCAGCCTGTTGCCGGTGCTCGTTCGCTCAGCCATCACGACTGCGCTGGTGTTCTGCTTCTTCGAGCTTCTGCCGCATCACGCGGTGGGCGTTTCGGAAGTGCACCTTATCCTCGGCTCGACGCTCTATTTGATCTTCGGAGGTGGTCCGGCCGCTGTGGGGCTGGCGCTCGGACTGCTCGTCCAGGGCATCTTCTTCGCGCCGTTCGACCTGCCGCAGTATGGCATGAACATCACCACACTGCTTGTACCGCTCTGGGCGATGGGTGCTCTGGCCAAGCGCATCATTACGCCGAACACGGCCTACAAGGATGTGAGCTATGCCCAAGCCCTGGCTCTCTCCACTACGTATCAGGGCGGCATTGTGCTGTGGGTCGGGTTCTGGTCGATCTACGGCCAGGGCTTGGGCGCCGAGAACCTCGCCGCGGTCGCGACCTTTGGCGGTGCTTATATGCTTGTGATTCTGGTCGAACCGTTGATCGACCTTGCCGTGCTGGCAGGTGCCAAACTGATCGGCGGCGCGCCCCGTCAATTGTTCACGTCACGCCTTTACGCAGCCGAGTAGTCCCTCGCTAACGTCCGCCGGGACATCCCCGGCGGACCCAGACGAGTGCGACATTTGTGGTCTTGCCGCCCCGGCTAGGGTCATGCTCTACAAGCCGCCGGGTCAGGGGGCACGATGCCGTTCCGTTCGAGGACGTTAGTCAGAGAGTTCAGCACCGCACTCGCGGTGGTGGCTGTCTATATCCTCGTTCTCCTCGCGCCGTTGCATCAGGCCGCCGGGCTGCAGAAGGATCTCGCCGGGCTCGGGTACGAGTCGACCGCGACGTGGTCCCTTTGTGTGGCAGTTACTCCTGCCGACTCGAGTGGCAAGTCTGCGGCCGACATCAAGTGTCCCGCGGCCTCTATTGGCAAGGATGGGCTTGTGCCCGTCGAGCCCTCGGTCATCGACCTCGCTATCCAGAGGTCCGGCGAGCCCTTGGCTTACTTCGCTGTGGCCACCGCCGCGGTCTCGAACGTATCCCCGCACATTGCGGAAGCGCGAGCACCTCCAGCAACGGCCTGATGTCACCGGCGGCACTGCCGCCAATCAGACCTATTCAGACTGGAGATCATGATGATCCGTACTTTCGTTCGCGCGGCTGTTGCCGTCGCTGCCCTCACCGTTGCCGCCCCTGCCTTTGCTCACGTCACTCTCGAAGTTGGCCAGGCCAAAATCGGCGCCTCCTACAAGGCGGTTGTTCGTGTCCCACATGGCTGCGCCGGCGAGGCCACCAACACCGTTCGTGTGCAGATCCCCGAGGGCTTCTTCGCGGTCAAGCCGATGCCCAAAGCTGGCTGGAAGCTTGACGTGACCACTGGCGCCTATGCCAACGCCTATGACAATCACGGCACCTCGGTCACCGAGGGCGTCAAGGAAATCGTCTGGTCGGGCGGCGAGCTTCCCGACGCCTTTTACGACGAGTTCGTCTTCCGTGGCACCTTCGCCGGCTCGCTCGAACCCGGCAAGTTCTACTTCCCGGTCGTGCAGGAATGCGCCAATGGCGAAGAGGCCTGGATCGACGTGACCGGTGATGAGAACGCCGAGATGCCGGCGCCGAGTCTCGAACTTATTCCCGGCGACGCCCACTCTCACTGATCGACAGGCGGAGCGCGGGTGTCTTCCCCGCGCTCTCTCCCGCCAGTGGAGAGATTGGCATGAACACCTTCATCGCGCGGCTGCGGCCGGCGCTGCTCGGCCTGTTGCTGGCCGTCTCATGGGTGACGACGGCAGCGGCGCATGCGCAATTGCTGGGCACCACGCCGGCGCAGAACGCTATCGAGGCCGCGGCGCCCGCCGAGGTCCGCCTCGACTTCAGCGAGCCCGTTACAGCCCTGGCCATCGCGCTCATCGCGCCCGAGGGAACGCGGAGCGACCTCATGGGTGAGACGGTCAGCGGGCAGACGGTTGTCGTATCGCTCCCGTCCGAACTCGCCGACGGCACGCACGTCCTGAGTTGGCGCGTCGTTTCGGTCGATGGGCATCCCATCGGCGGTTCGCTGGTGTTTTCTGTCGGCGCCTCCAGTGGCCCCGCGACAGAGCTGCCTGCGACGGATCGGCTGGTCTCGCTCGCGCTGTGGGCGGCCAAGGCGCTGCTCTATGGCACCTTGCTCTTCGGAGTCGGCATAGCCGTCTTCTCGCTTGCGGCTCCGCTGCCATCTGACCTCCGTCGGCCCGCGCTCGCGATGGCCGCGTCTGGTCTGCTGCTGGCACCTGTCAGCCTTGGTCTGCACGGCCTCGATGCGCTCGGGTTGTCGCTGGAGAGCGCATTCGATCCACACGCTTGGAGCGTAGGCGCGTCGACCAGCTATGGGCCGACGGTTCTCGTGCTCGAGATCGCTTTTGCCCTCGCGCTGGTTGCTCTACGGGCGCCTGGCGTGCGGCAAGTCGGCTGGCTGAGTTGGCTCTTTGCCGCGCTGGCGCTCGCGCTAAGCGGTCACGCGAGCGGGGCCGATCCGCAGTGGCTCACTCGGCCGGCGGTCTTCCTGCATCTGTCTGGAATACTGTTCTGGGCTGGTGCCTTGCTGCCCCTGCTGGTTCATCTGAACCGCCGTAGCGCCGAGGCCGATCTCGCACTATCACAGTTCTCGCGGTTCATCCCGCTGGCGGTCGCGCCGATCATAGTGTCCGGCGCTACGCTCGCCGCGATTCAGCTCGGCGTGCCGGGGCCGCAATGGCTGTCGCCTTACGGCTATCTACTCGCTGCTAAGCTAGGGCTGCTGGCGCTGCTGCTTGCGCTGGCACTGTGGAACCGTCTGGGCCTGACCGCGCCGACACTGGCCGGCGAACCGCAACCTCGACGCCACCTGCGCCTGTCGATCCGGGCCGAGATCATCATCGTTCTGTGCATCCTTGGCCTCGTCGCCGGCTGGCGCTTCACGCCACCACCACGCGCCCTCGCGGAAGTCCCGGTCGTCGTGGCGGCCGAGCCGTTTTTCCTGCACCTCATGGATGCCGACGTGATGGTCATGGGGACCATAGAGCCCGGCGGCGCCGGGCCCGTCACGATCGATCTCGCCGTCAGCGATGCATCGGGGGTGCCAATCGAAGCGCAAGCGGTGACCGCGACATTCTCGGCACCCGCACTTGGCATCGAACCATTCACCCACGAGGCCACCAATCTTGGTGGGGCGTGGCGTGTCACAGATCTGTCCATTCCACTGGCCGGCACATGGCTGCTTGAAATCGATGTGCGCATCAGCCGCTTCAGCCTCGTCAAGCTGCAAGCCGAAATTGCCGTTCCATAACTCATAAAAGGACTCAACCATGATCAACCGCGTGATGGTCGTGGCGCAAATGTCGGCTTCTGGCGCGAACCGACCTTTGATTCCGCGCCGATAGCTGCCTAGAGCTCGATTTGCTCCGCTAGCCGCAGGGCGTCATCCACTTCGACACCGAGATAGCGGACGGTTGTCTCGATTTTGGCGTGGCCAAGTAGCAATTGGACTGCCCTTAGGTTTCCCGTCTTGCGGTAGAGCTGCGCAACTTTCGTTCTCCGGAGCGAATGTGTTCCGAAGCCGCGATCGTCCAATCCGATGTTGCTTATCCAGCGGTGAACGATGCGAGCATACTGCCGGGACGAGATGTGCGCCTGGCCATGCGCTCGGCTTCGAAAGAGGTAGCCGTTGCTCAGCGACTGGACGGCGATTAGCCGTTCGATCGATTGTCGCGTGACCTCCGTGATCTCGAACTGGACGGGTCGTCCTGTCTTAAGTTGAGTGATGATCGCGCGGTCTCGAACCACAGCTCCCGAGCAGACATCCTCAACCTTAAGCCTGACCAAGTCCGATGCTCGCAGCTTGCTGTCGATCGCCAGGTTGAACAGGGCGAGATCCCGTGCAGGGGCAGACATCTCGAGCCGAACGCGGATTGACCAGACCTGCCTCGGCAGCAGCGGTCTCTTCTGGCCAACTATTAGTCCCTTGTTCCAGGGCTGGTGAACCTGAGCGGCGGTGTCCATGGCGATATCCTCGCCATCCCACCCACCGCTTCGCTCCCGCGAGCGGCCGATCATACATCAGGGGGCCGGTTTCTGGCCCA